>JACRJM010000003.1:0-328950 GCA_016219965.1 Candidatus Schekmanbacteria bacterium | reverse complement strand
TAAGAAACCGGGCGCTGTGGTGTTTACAACATATGAATGGGATCAAGTCAATCATGGACCGGAAGCAAATGCCATTATTTCTGATCCACGGTTTAAAGAGTTCAAACTTGTCAAAAAATACAACAACACTACCGGCCTTAAGTACTATGAATTCGTTTTCATAAAAGAAAATCTGCTGGAACAGAACAAGGTGATAAACTTGGCCAACAAAGCAACAGCAGGCGACAGTAAGCGTTATCCTATAAATTAGAAAGTTAAGGCAACGGAAAAATCTAAAAACCTGTCTTTATTTCCTCTCAAGTTTTTGTGCCAGTTTTCTCTCCGAATCTGCGAGGTCTGAAAACCCTTTCATATCGTATGCCCTTGCAAGATTGTAATGGAAGGAAGGATCATAGGGATCTAACCTGACCGCTTCCTGAAAATGGCTCAACGCCTCATCAAGAGATCCTGCGATGGAATACAGGATTCCTAAGTTGTTATGTGCTTCAGCAAATTTGGGTGACAGAATTAAAGTTTTTTTATACTCGTCTATTGCCATTTGACTCCACCCGAGCGAATCATAGGCAATGGCAAGATTGAAATGCGCCTCTGCTGAATCTGGTTTTATAGCAATTGCAGCGACAAATTCAAAGACGGCTTTATTAAGAAATCCTTTCTTTGCATATCCGGTTCCTTTGCTGATGGTTTCGTTCAGAAGGTCAGGATTTAATTCCAATGCCCTTTGCAGATGCTGTTTCCCGTCTTCGGTTTTTCCGTTTTTAAGCAATGCGAATCCGAGAAGTTCATGCGCTTTAGCGCTGTTAGGCGATTTTTTGACAGAATCTGACCAAAGCGTATAGTTGTCTTTCCATGCGAAATTCCTGCTTATGGTACCAGCTGAATAAAAAATAGTTATGACTGAAAGAATTGTCGCTGTGAGAGTAAAGCGGTTCTGTTTCTTTTCAGCGAGTGCCTCAATAATTATTCCGGCAAGAAGAGTAAAACCAAAAGAAGGAAGATAGAGATATCTTTCCGCAAAGACATTTTCATTCCCCTGTGTCAGGGCAGAGATATAGAGCGCAGGCAAAAGAGGGACAGCAATCATTAACAGAGAAAGAAAAATCAGACGGTTTTTTTTTGCCGACAACCACAACAAAAACAGAAACGCTCCCAGTATAGAAATGGATATTATCCCCCTTGCCGTTGCCATAGATGTTTCCCGGGTAAAAACATGCCAGGCATTAAGATTAATAGGGATAAAAAGTTTTCCCATATAATCGCTGAAAAGAACCACTATATTTATAAGGCGATCATAAAGCCCCATTCCTCTTAAGGCTTCTATTGGAAAAAAGCCACCGAGGGCATTGTATCTCAGCACAAGATAGACCACCACTACCGCAGCATAAGGAATATATCTTGCCCATATATTCCGTGTTTTCCAGGATTTCCCGCTCATTGAGTAGTCATAAGCGGCAAGAATTACCGGAAGTGTCAATGCAGGCTCCTTGCAGAGGGCTGAAAGAAAGAATGATGCAACGGAAATGATATAAGCCATGTTAAATTTTTGTTCGGATTGTATATAAAGGTAGAAAGACAGAAGATAAAAAAACGTAAATGACAGATCAAACATGCCAACTACCCATGCGACCGCTTCTGTATGGACCGGATGAGTTGCGAACATCATGGCGGTTGCCAGCGGAAGTGACAGATATCTGAAGGGTAGATTATTTCCTGAGAGCTTCGCAGCTATGAGAAACACAAGAAGAGATGCGGCTGTATGGAAGATTATATTTGCGAGATGGAATGCTGATGATTTAAGTCCTGCAGTGTAATAAATCAGCATATAAATGACATGAATCATTGGGCGATAGTAATTTGAATCTCTACCTTCAAAAGACCATGCCCCGGAAGAAAAAATTTCCGGAGTGTATTTGATATCTCTTATCCATGGATTTGTTACAACTAAAGAAACATCATCGAAGACAAATTCATTGAAAAGGGTGTTTATATAAACAGCAAAGGCAGTTATGATTATTAAAATATAAATGTAATTTGTTTTTAATGAAGATTTTGATAATAAAGTTTTTGCTTTGTCTTCCATGCCAATAATATATTTTTAATATAAGATGAAGAACTAAATATTTCATTTAAGTCTTAAGGGCAAGATGTTTTCCATGATGAAAACATCTGATAGCCATCCCTTGAAATATTGAAATGCTCCTGTTATGCTGTGCCTGAATTAAAAACATGTACAGGGAGAAAGGCTAAAAGATGGCAGGTAAAGGACTGAAAAACGAGCTTGCGGAAAAGCTTTCTGAAGCAATAAAAAAACTTTCCGGGACTTACGGCGATTTTGAGATGCCCGCCATAATCCTTGAAAACCCAAAAGATAAAGGGCATGGGGATTTTGCGTCGAATGCGGCGATGGTTCTTGCCGGAAAATTAAAGAAGAAACCCCGCGAGATTGCAGCCGCCATAACTGAAACATTTAAATGTGACCTTGTTGAAAAAACAGAGATTGCAGGCCCAGGTTTTATAAATTTCTTTTTAACCCCTGCTGCGTGGCACACAGTCATTAAAGATGTAATAAGCGAAGGGGAAAAATTCGGAAGCTCTGACCTTGGGGCAGGAAAGCGCTGCAACATAGAGTTTGTGAGCGCAAACCCCACCGGTCCTCTCCACATAGGACATGGCAGGGGTGCAGTTGTGGGCGATGTGCTTGCCAATGTGCTGGAGTTTGCCGGCTTTGATGTAACGCGCGAATACTATGTCAATGATTTCGGGAATCAGATGGATAAGCTCGGCAAGTCCCTTAAATTCCGCTACCTTGAAGCCCTCGGTATGGAATGCGAGTTTCCGGAAGGAGGTTATCCGGGAGATTATTTAAAAGAAATCGCTGAGGAGCTCAAAGCTCAAAATGGGAAAAGCCTTCTGGCCTCAGATGATGCCTTTTTCTCAAAGACTGCCTCAGTCAGGATACTTAAGATTATACAAGATGACCTTAAAACATTCAGGGTCGGATTTGATATTTGGTCAAGCGAAACTAAACTTCATGAAGGCGGAGAGGTCGCAGAGTGCGTCGCATTCCTTCGCAACAAAGGGATAATTTATGAAAATGACGGGGCGCTCTGGTTAAAATCCACTGATTACGGAGATGAGAAAGACCGCGTAGTCATAAGGCAGAACGGCCTGCCTACCTATCTTGCTTCTGATATATCCTATCACCGTGACAAGTATGAGCGCAAATATGATCTTGTCATAGATATCTGGGGAGCAGACCACCACGGCTATATACCGAGGATGAAGTCGGTGATTGAAGCAATGGGCTATGATCCATCAACATTCAGGGTGCTCCTCATCCAGATGGTGAACCTCATGCGGCAGGGAAAACCTGTTGCTATGGGGAAAAGAGAGGGAGAGTTCGTGACAATGCGGGAAGTTTTAGATGAAGTCGGCGTAGATGCATGCAGGTATTTTTTCCTTGAGCGGAAAAGCGATGCACATCTTAACTTCGATCTTGACCTTGCAAGAGAGCAGTCAAACAAGAACCCTGTTTATTATGTCCAGTATGCACATGCGAGGATTGCAAGCGTGCTGAGAAAAGCGGAGGAGGCAGGGATTGATCTCAATGATTTGAAAAGCGCAGACCTTTCGCTTCTTAAAAACGGAGCAGAGCTTGAGATATTAAAGAAGATTAACGCGTTCCGGGATGTTGTAGAGCTTATGGCTTCATCTTTTGAGCCCCATCATCTGACATTCTATTTAAAGGAGCTGGTAAGTCTTTTCCATTCTTATTACTATGACAATCCGATCGTTGGCGAAGACAGGGAACTTACGAGGGCAAGACTTTTGTTTGTAACTATAGTCAAAATGGTGATTGCCAGAGGTCTTAAGCTTCTTAATGTGCTTGCACCTGAGAGAATGTAAATGGCAAATATAATCGATGAAGACCGCATAAAAGAAAGCAGGTTTTCAGAATCAAAATTTGACGGCTCCACTGCCAGATGGTGTATATTGATATTTGTCGCAGGGATGATTTTCGGGATTCTTATCGGCGACACGGTAAAGGCTTTGTTTAAAGAATTAACAAGTTTCCCTTCAATCATCCAGAAAAACAATGTTCAGCCAAAATAGATTTGAAATAGATTAAAAAATAAAGAGGACATTTACCGTGAAATATTCAGTAGAGACCGGGCTATTTAAAAATGAGAAGTTTGCTCTTACCCAGAAGGAGATGTTAATCCGCAAGGGATATGCCTCAAGGATTGATGAAGTGAAGATTGAAAGAAAAAAACATCTCTCTGTTCGGGTGGGGCTGTATGGAAGCGCGGAAGAAGCCCAGATGACGGCAAATCAATTGATATCCAATGAAAGATTAAAGGCTAAGGTTATTGAAATAAACGCGACATAAGAAAAATTGGAGGGGATGATGAAGAAGAGATATAGTTTTCTGATGATGTTCCTGTTTGCCCTGCAGATTTTTATTGTTGTAACTCCTGTTTTCTCTGAGACCGGTTTCCAGCCATCAGTTGCGTGCAGTTCGTGTCATTCCAACAGGTATAATGAATGGAGCACATCCGCTATGATACTTGGAATAAACGATGTTGTTTTCAAGAAGTTCTATGACAATGCACCTGCAATTCTTAAAACCGAATGCCTATACTGCCATGCGCCTGCCGCAGTGCTTGAAAAGGACATGAACTTTGACCTTGAAACATCGAAGGAGCAGATCCCCTGCGACTTCTGTCATACGGCGACTAAGCTTATTCCCGGAAAGAATTTTTCAACCTATGCACATGAAGCGGGATTTGGCAAGCTTGGAAACCTAAAAGATCCGGAGACAAATGTTCACGAGGGGAGATATTCTGAGTTTCACACTATAAGCGAGTTTTGTTCCGGATGCCATCAGTACAAATTCAACGATATTATTGATGTGGATAATACATATGAGGAATGGACGAATCTCAGGTTTCCATCTGAGGCAAAGCAGTGCCAGGAGTGCCACATGCGCCCCTATGCAATCAAAGACGAGGGGAAAGTAGTAGTTTATTTCAGGAATACTTTTGATGGACCGGAAAAAGTAGCGTTTGGAATGGATACCGACGGTACTGCAATGAAACTTCTTGCTTCAGGTATGAAGCTTGAAGCAAATAAAGAGCTTAAAAGAATTCTGGTCAGTATAACCAACAATGGCGTGGGACATAAATTGCCGGGTGCAGCCCATGGATTAAGAAGGCTTGTTCTTGAAGTTAAAGGCCTTGATAAAAGCGGCAAAACCGTATTTGAAAAGACAGAGGAAATGGGTATTACCTTATTGGATGGCAATGGAAAGGAAACCTATTTTTTCTGGGATGCGAAAAGTGTGGCGAGAGATTCAAGGCTCCCGACAGGAACAACCAAGATTTTTGCTTTCGAGCCAGGCCCGGATGCAGACAATTTTAAGATAAGACTTATTGAAAGACTCATACCCGCTGAAGCTTCAGAAAAACTTGGATTGAAAGATTATCAGGTGGTGCTTAAGGAACTTGAAGTAAAGTAAAAAAATATAGAAGGTTCAAGAACAAATAAAGCTAAAATCTTTGTTTTGATGATGCAGTATTTTGCGGAAGACGAGGAAGCTGACAGCGAGAAAAACGGAGCATACTTTTCCTGTATGTGAGTATTTTAAAGCTGGCAGATGACGAAGTATGCTACAAAATAATGCATCGTCATTGGTAGAGAAGGCAGGAAACCAGAACCTCTCCTGACGGCAGCAGCTTCGGCTCCTCATTCTGACACCTCGGCATCATCCTCTCCGGACAGCGCGGATGGAAATGGCATCCTGTCGGCCTGTCGATGGGGCTTGGGATATCTCCTGCAATGATTATCCGTTTTCTCTTTGTCTTTGGGTCTGCCACCGGGACGGAATTTAAAAGTATTTTAGTGTATGGATGTTTCGGATTGTTGTAGATGTCTTTGCTTTTTCCATATTCCACGATTTTTCCAAGGTACATCACAGCCATAGTGTCGCTTATAAAACGCACAAGGTTTAGGTCATGTGAAATAAATATGTAGGTGAGATTGAACTTGTCTTTCAGGTCCATTAGAAGATTTACTATCTGCGCCTGAATCGAAACATCAAGGGCTGAGACCGGCTCATCTGCAATTATAAGCTCAGGCTGAAGGGCGAGCGCCCTTGCAATCCCTATCCTCTGACGCTGGCCGCCGCTGAACTCATGAGGGTATCTGTCGTAGTGCTCTGGCGCAAGTCCCACTGTCTCAAGAAGTTCCAGAGATTTCTCTTTAAGTTTATCTCCCGGCACAAGCTTATGTATTATGAGCGGCTCGGAGATTATCTTTCCCACTTTCATTCTGGGATTTAACGATGAGTAAGGGTCTTGAAATATCATCTGCATGTTGCGGCGTACAGGCTTCATCGCCCTGTTGGAGAGCTTTGTAATATCGGTGTCCCTGAAACTAATTTTCCCTCCTGTAGGCTCAATCAGGCGCAGGATAGTCCTTCCGAGAGTGGTCTTCCCGCATCCGCTTTCCCCGACAAGCCCCAGTATCTCGCCATTTTTAAGGCTGAAGGATACATCATCTACAGCATAGACGGTGCCGTTCTTCCGCGAGAAAATGTTGCCTCTCACCGGGAAATATGTTTTTACCTTTTCAACTTTTAAAAGATGTTCTTCCATATCTTTTGTTTTTTACTATAAGTAGAGAAGATGATAAAGACTCATTTTGATAAATCTCAAGAAAAAACAATGAAAACAATGAAAATAAATTTTGAACACCCCGAGACTGAACTTCTAAACGAGGCTGCAGAATATATAAAACGAGGCTCGGTCATAGCTTATCCAACTGAGACCTGCTACGGTCTGGGCTCAGATGCGGGAAATCCTGACGCTTTGGAAAAGCTCTTAAAAATCAAGCAAAGGGATAAGGGGAAGCCTGTGTCTGTGATTGCGGGTTCAGTTGAAATGGCGATGAAGTATGTAAAAGATGTAACACCTGCTGCAATTATGTTAATTCAAAAATTCTGGCCCGGCCCGCTGACTCTTGTGTTAAAGGCCGGCAAGGGATTAGCTTCCGGCATAGCATCTGCCGGGGGATCAGTGGGGATAAGGGTTTCATCTTGCAAAATAGCGGCAGGTATTTCTCTTTCTGCGGGATGTCCTATAACTTCAACAAGCGCAAATCAAGCAGGGGGCGCCGAGGCAAGGAATGCTGCTGAAGTGAAACTCTGGCTTCCCGAAGGGCTTGACTTAATAGTTGACGGTGGGGAATGTGAGCCTTCGGGAATATCAACAATCGTTGACTGCACAGGCGAGAGATTCAAAATACTTAGGGAAGGTCTTGTAGGAAGGAACGCAATAGAAGCGACTATTGGTTACAGGATTTAGTTTTTAGTTATTGTCATTGTGTCAAATGCATTTCCATTAGCTCCAACTGCCTTGAGTGTAAGGAAATTCCCTGAGATTGTTACTTTCACAAAATGATATGCCCCTTTCCCGTAGGCTAAAAAACTACAGTCATTGCCAACATCATCTATCCTGTCGCTTCCCCCGCCCCCTGTGATTATGTAAATGGGTCCTGCCGGGTCAACATAGTCCGGGTTGTCGCCAGCATTTTTCTTGTTGTCATTAATTAATGGATAGGTTCTCTGGTAATCATGGTCATGTCCGGAAAAAACAATATCAACATTGTATTTTTCGAATATTGGGACAAGCCTGTCTTTAACTAAATCACTTGCACTGTGGTAGCCGCAGTTGTAAGGGGGATAATGAAAGAAAACGAACTTCCACATTTTATCAGTTGAGGCAAGATCTTCTTTAAGCCATTTTATGATTTTCTTTCTAAATGCAGCGTCTTCCTCAAAAAGTGTCGTATCAATAGAAACAAAGTGTGAGTCGCTGTTGTCAAAAGAATAATAGCTTTCTGATTTTGCGGGGTTATTTCTTGGAAGATAAAAGAACTTAAAATATGGGCTGCCGTCATTAGACTTATATTCATGGTTTCCCGGCGAAGTCCAGATGCAGGTGTTCCTTAAAAGAGTACTGAAAGGAGCAAAGTAATTATCTCTAAAATCATCGTTAGATCCGGAAGGATAGGCTATGTCTCCTGTGTGCAAAATAAAATCCGGGTTTGCGCTTTTGATTTCCCTTATTACATCCTTCTGTCCTGATGTCCTGTCGCCTGAATCTCCAATAACTGCAAAAGTGATATCTTCTGCATCAGAGGATTTGCTCGTAAAAAAATGATAGGAGTCTCCCTGCGCTAAGTCTTTGTTCCCAGCTCGGATTTCGTAATAATATTTTGTAAAAGACGTGAGGTTCTTTATTACAATCTTGTGTTTCTTGGCTTTGGTCTTTTCAGTTACACTTTCAAAAGCGCCGGGGTTCTCGCCATAGTCTAACGTAAGCTTTTTTGCCCTGTCCGTTTCAAAGGCAATTATCGCCGAGTTCTCCTGTATGCTCTGAAGATAAGGCCCAAGCGTAATCTCAAAGGCTGATGTATTACCGAAGGAGAGGAAGGTGATTACAATAAAAACTGTGAGGATATGTAATAGTTTATTGTTATCCATAATCGCTTTAAGGAAGATGTTTAATGTAGTAAAAATTTATATAGAAGGATTGTAAAGTTTTCAATCGTTTATTTGTTTTAAGTTTAAAGTTGCATAAAAAATGAATGTTTGCTATGTAACTACGTTTCATATATATATGACAGCGCAACTAGCATAGCATTGGCTGTAGGAAGGAGGATTGAAAGCTTATGTCAATAACACATAGCAAACCGAGCAATCTTAAACGGAAGAGGGTGCATGGCTTCCGCGCAAGAATGAGTACATCTGCCGGCAGAAGGGTTTTAAAAAGAAGGAGAGCTAAAGGGCGGGCAGTACTCTCAGCCTGACGTCAGAGAAGCTCTTTACTATTCCATGAGCTATGACCAATCGATTCGGGTTTGGACGTGAATTCAGGCTCAGTAAAACCAAAGAAATCAGAAGGATAATCGCAACAGGCAAGTCTGTCGATGCTCCCCATTTCAAACTGAAATTTGCGGACAATGGTCTTGAGGTAACCCGTATATGTATTTCAGTCAGCCGGAAGATCGGTTCCTCCCCTGCGAGAAACAGGGCAAAAAGGTTGATGAGGGAAATATTCAGGTTAAACAGGGAAAAAATCAAAGACGGCAGAGATTTTCTTATAATAGGCAAGGATGAAATTGGAGAAAGCAGATTTCAATCTCTTGAAGCTGAGTTTATGGATGTCCTTAAAAAGAAAGATCTGCTGAAAGGATAAAAGGATAGCAAGTGATTTTTGCATTACGGAAAGTGCCGGTCTTTTTTATAAAAATATACAAGCTATTACTGTCCCCCTTTTTTTTGCCAGCCTGCAGATTTGAGCCAAGTTGTTCCTGCTATGCAGAAGAGGCTTATATGAAGTACGGGATTTTTAAAGGGACTTTTCTTGCAGTAAAAAGGCTATTGAGATGCAATCCCTTCGGGGGAAAAGGCTATGATCCTGTGGAATGAATTTTCCCATAGGGCCATAGGGAAGAGTATTCCGGGATATTCTAAGGAAGACAAATGAATACGCAGTTAAGATTGGTTTTTTTCATAGTTCTAAGCGCACTGATGGTTTTGGGGTATCAGTATTATTATATGCCCCAGCCTCCGGCACCTGATGCTTCCGGACAGGTAGTTGAAGGCGGCAAGACAGCACCTTTGCCGGGTACTGCTGGAAATAAAGCCGGAGAACAATCACCGGAAAGGGTAACGCCATCGCTTCCTCCTTCCTCGGGAAGTATAGCAGATTCTATAAGCTACCTTAATAAGTCTGAAGGTAAAGACAAATGCAGAGTAAGAACAGAGCTAGTTGATATCGAATTCTCTAAGAGCGAGGGCTATATAACCTCAGCAAAGCTTAAAAAGTTCAAAGGGGATGACGGAAATGATCTTGCCCTGATAAGCGGATCTAAATTTGGAGCATTAATATTTTCTGGAGCAAAAGCTGACGCAGAAACTGGTACAATCAATGTACCTGAAAAATACGAGTTTATCGGAAGGCCTGATACTGTTATTGCAGAAGGCGGGACCGGAGAAGTTCTTTTTAAAGGGACTGCTGGCGGAGTGGATATAGAGAAGAAATTTATAGTGAGTGGTGCAGGCTACTCTGTTGACATGATTCTTACATACAGGAACCGCTCTGAAGCAGGGGCGGAAATATATCCCCAGATTTTAACAGGCCCGGGATTTTATAAAGATGGACTTGCAGCTGGAAGGACAAGCGGCCATTCAGGACCAATCATTGCCAAAAAAGATGGTGTAGTTCTTGAAGAAGCAGCCAAGCTTAAATCTCCGAAGATATATACATCAGATGTTGAGTGGGGCGGCTTTGAGACAAAGTATTTCCTTGGCTGTATCAAGCTTCCGGACAGGAATGCGACAGTAGGCATATATCCAACTGGTATAGATGATTTTGTCATAAGCATTGACAGCGGCTCAATAAAATTGAAACCCCTTGAGACCCGCTCAATTAAGTACTCATTCTATCTTGGGCCAAAAGAATATAAGACACTTGAAAAAATGGGTTTTGAAAAGGCTGTTGATTTCGGGTGGTTCGGGGTTCTGGGAAAACCGCTTCTTGTGGCTTTGAACTGGATATACACATATCTTGGCAACTACGGACTTTCCATAATTATTATAACCATCTTCATAAAGATACTTTTTCTACCTCTCACGCAGAAGAGCTTCAATTCGATGCAGAAGATGAAGACCATACAGCCCCAGATGAAGGCCATAAGGGAAAGATATAAATCAGATGCACAGAAAATGAATCAGGAGATGATGCTCCTTTATAAACAGCATGGCGTAAATCCTCTTGGAGGCTGTCTTCCCATGCTCCTGCAGATACCTGTGTTCATTGCTTTTTACAATGTTCTTTTAAATGCCATAGAGCTAAGAGGCGCAACATTCTTCCTCTGGATAAAGGATCTTTCTGACAAAGACCCATACTATATTACGCCAATAATAATGGGAGTTACCATGCTTGTTCAGCAGAAGATGACTCCGTCAGCGGGAGACCCGAGACAGCAGCAGATTATGATGATAATGCCTGTCATATTTACCTTCATGTTCATGTCATTCCCGGTAGGGCTTGTTATTTACTGGACAGTTAATAACCTTCTTACCATTGGACAGCAGTACTTCATGACCGACAGAAAAGATACGCCAAAAGAAGATGAAGGGGCAAGCAGGTCCAGCAGAAAAAGGCGTAAAACGAAAAAGTTGGAGGATGGTACCCAGAAATGAAATATGTTGAAGAAGGAAAGACTGCTCCGGAAGCAATAGAAAGCGCACTTAAGAAGCATAATGTTTCCCGTGATGATGTTAAAGTAACTGTTATTGATGCGGGGAGAAAAGGTTTTTTAGGAATAGGGGCAAAACCGGCAAAGGTTGAGATAGAGGTATTAAAGCAGCCGGTAGAGAAAAAAGTAAAACAACTTTTTGAAGAAATAATAAAAAGAATGGGTTTTTCTGCAGAAGTTACGGTAGAAAAAACCGGACAAAGGGTGCTGCTTAAAGTTTCATCAGAAAAATCCTCCCTCCTTATAGGAAAAAGAGGGCAGACCCTTATGGCGCTTGAACATATTATCAGTGTTTCTCTGGCAAAGGATGAAGAAAGAGCTATCAGGGTTGAGATTGATATAGATTCCTACAAGAAGAAAAGGGAGAATTCCCTTAAACAGATGGTGAAAGATACTTGCGAGAAGGTTAAAAAAACAGGTAAACCAATGTTCCTGCCGCAGATGGATTCCCACGGAAGGATGCTTGTTTACAGATATTTGAAAAGTGATCCCGGAGTTTCAGCCCACAGCAGGGGGAACGGGAAAATAAAAAAAATATTGATCAAACCTGCCGGGGAAGACAAGGCAGAGAACGGAAAGACTGTTTAACGGGGATAATGCAGTTTAAAACTCATTAATCTTACGGGTGCAGATACGTTTCTCATATCAGGCTTCGAATCAGATATCGAATAGCTCTTCCATTAAAATGTTAGATGATAATGGATGATATAATCG
The DNA here is from genome assembly GCA_016219965.1 of Candidatus Schekmanbacteria bacterium. Classification (NCBI taxonomy): domain Bacteria; phylum Candidatus Schekmaniibacteriota; species Candidatus Schekmanbacteria bacterium. The sequence goes on along the minus strand of JACRJM010000003.1, from coordinate 316,908 downwards.
CGGCAATTTCAACACCACCGGGCAAAGGCGGCATCGGGATAATAAGGCTCAGCGGTCCGGGGAGTGTTAGCCTTGCAGAAAAATTCATAGCCCCCAAAAAGGGCAAACCACTTTCAGAGCTTACAACACGCACATTGCATCTCTCAGTTGTCCGCAACAGCCTCACAGGCGCTGTAATAGACGAGGCTTTTGCAGTCCATATGAATGAACATTCAAGCTACACGGGAGAGGAGATGGTTGAGATACAATGCCACGGCTCCCCCTTTGTTTTACGGGAGATTCTTTCTTCTGTTATTAAATCCGGCGCAAGGATTGCTGAGCCCGGTGAGTTCACAAAGCGCGCCTTTTTAAACGGCAAAATGGACCTAACAGAGGCTGAAGCCGTTCAATCACTGATTAACGCAGGGACAAGGAAGAGCGGAGAGTGCGCTCTGCGGCAGCTTTCAGGAGGATTGCACGAAAAGATAGAAGGGATAAGGCTAAAAATTGTAGACATTCTAAGCGAACTTGAGGCCTCAATTGATTTTCCGGAAGAAGAGATTGAGCTTCCCCGTCTTAAGGAAAAAATAAGCGCACTGGATGTTATAAATAAAGAGATAGCAGGACTCATAAAAGGAGCCCTCGCAGGAAGGATATTAAGAGAGGGGTATTTATGCGTCATAGCAGGAAGAGCTAATGTCGGCAAATCAAGTCTCTTTAACAGGATACTTGATTATGAGCGGGCCATAGTGACTGAGATTCCCGGCACTACAAGGGATTTTATTGTTGAAGGGATTGAGCTTAACGGTTACCCGGTAAAGCTTGCTGATACTGCCGGAATAATGGAAGGGAAAGACAAGGCAGAGGAGGAAAGCATAAGGCGAAGCTTTGATATCCTGAAAAATGCAGACCTTGTGCTTTTTGTAATTGATGCATCAGAAGGTATTTCAATTGAAGACCGCGAAATATACAGTGAGATTGTGAAAGAGTCTGAAGAAGTAAGAATGATAACTGTGCTTAACAAGACTGATCTTGAGAAAAAGGTAAACTTTGATGGAGCTGTCAAAGAGTTTAAAAGTCTTGGGACTGTCGGGGTTTCAGCTAAAGATGGGACAGGGATAGATAAGCTAACAGAAGAGATTGCGAGAGCCATTGAAGATGAGCTTTCCGGAATCGATATGGAGATAACCGTAAACATGAGGCACAGGGACTGCCTTCAGCGGGTTTCTGAGGCGGTCGGTTCTGCCATAAACCTTATTGAAGGCGGAGGTTCTGAAGAATTTGCGGCAGATGATTTGAAGGCGTCTTTAAGAGCTTTGGAAGAAATAACCGGGAAAACCTTTACGGATGAGGTTCTCGACAGGATATTCGAGAGTTTCTGCATAGGGAAATGAAAGTTAATAAACTCATCAAAATTATTGGCGCAGTTCTTATAATAGTCATAATCACTATGGGTGTTTTTGCCTATCTGCTAAGAAGCCTTATTAGCTCTGATGCCATCAAGCAATATCTTCTCCCTGTTGCCGAGGAATACATTGGGAGAAAGATCAATGTTGAGGATATAAAAATAAGTATATTTTCGGGAATAACTGTAAAGGGTGTTTCTGTTGCAGAGAAGGCTGGAGAGAAAAATAGCGCGGGGGGAGAGAAGTTCATAACCTTTGGCACTGTGGATATAAGATATAATCTGTGGAAGCTCTTAAAAAGGGAGCTTGTACTTCAAAGCATATATTTTTCTCAACCAAAGATAAATATAATCAGGAATAGCGACGGAACTTATAATTTCTCTGATATCATTGAGCGCATTGATAAGAAGGGAGAGTCTGATAAATCAACAAAAGGTAAGGGAAAAGGGCCTGAAGGAGAAAAAAACAAAAACATCAATTTCAGTATAAACAAGATAATCTTTAAAGGCGGGTTCGTAAGATTTATTGATAAAAAAACAAAACCTGACGGTAGCCTGAAGTCTGAACTTGCAGACATCAATCTAACACTTAGAGGAAAGTCATTTTCTGAACCAGTTGATGTTTTAATGCAGGGTATGCTGGAAGATGTAAAGGGCGGAGGGAAAGGTATTCCCATAGCTCTAAAGGGGAATGTTGATTTTAAAGCAAGGGGATTTCACCTTGATGGAGAACTTAAAGGGATAAAGCCTGCATCATTCAGCGATTACGTGGGCACTTCTCTAACTGATTTTATTTCGGTTAAGGATATTAGCGCAGATTTTCCATTTACAGCTCTGGCAGACGATTATGAAAAAGAGATAAAAATTTCATCAGCTCCTAAGATTTCCGGCTCTTCAGGTACGTTCACTCCTTCCGTCACCGCAACATTAAAGGATATTAAAAATACGCCGCGTTATCTGATGGATATTTCAGTAAAGAATACATCTCTCCCTTTATTGATTTCATTTCTTTCAGCAGATTCCAGAAAAAAGCTTGATGGCGTTGAAATAAAATCAGGAACCATTGACGGTGTGTTCAATGTAAATGGTTCATCCGAGGAAGAATCAAAAGTATCTTATAATGGTGATGTTAAGCTTCGCGCAGTTAAGGGTCTTATTTCAGATTATCCCGGATTGCCTTTGGATATTGAGGGATCTGCTTTAATAAACAGCAAAGGGATAACATTTATTGCGAACCCATTAAAGCTTGCGGGCTCGGATTTTGAGATTAAAGGAACTTCTGTTTCTCAAGACAAAGGAATGCAAAACATTATTTTAGATATTAAATCCCCTTTTCTGAACATTGATAATATTATTAAAGGCATGGCTAAGAATGATGTTAAGAGGAAAGACAAGGGAAAGCAACATAATGGGAATAAAGGAAAATCTGCAGGGAAGAAAGATTCTGCCGGAGGAAAAGAGCCTTTAAATATAGAGGCGAATTTGAAAGCAAGCTCGGTCCAGTATAATAATGTTAAATTCAATGACCTCAAATCTAATATGAAATACACAGGCGGCAGGCTTTTAGTTGATGCGTTGCAGTTTAGGCTTAACGATGGAACTGTTTCTGGGAGTGCCGATGTTGACCTTTCGAATGATGAACCTTCCTATACAGGCAAGGCAGATATAGAAAAGGGAGGCGTTGCGGACATAATCAAGATTCTTTCTCCTGATTTCAAGGGAAGTATTGAAGGAACCATTACAGGAAATGCAGCTGTTTCCGGATCAGGGGCAAAGTGGGAAAAGATAAAAGATAAGCTTCAGGGAGAGGGGAAAATTATATTTGGCAATATTACGGTAAGCAACATAAAGGCGATTGACAAGGTAGCGGATTTTCTCAAACTCGATGAACTGAAGAAAATCCAATTTAAAGACGGAGATGTGAAATTTAAGATAGATGATGGTGAAGTAAAATATGATGAGCTTAAGCTTACCGGGGATTCAATTAAAGTCAAATCAGACGGCGATGTAGGTTTCGACAAATCGCTGGACTGTCGCATTGAGCTAAAAGTTTCCCCTGCCCTTTCATCAAAGATTCTGAAAAACAATGATTTTGTTTCTCTTCTTCAGGATGATTCCGGATGGGTAGCGGTCCCGCTTAAGCTTAAAGGCACTACCGATTCGCCAAACGTCGGGTTTTCAAGCAAAGCTGTCAATAAGACTATAATTGAGAAGGGAAAAAATCTTCTCAAGGAGAAACTTTTTAAACTTTTCAATAAAAACTCTTCTTCTAACTTTTACTCTTCATCTGACAGCGAATCATAGAATGCGACGTAGTCTTTCCGCTGTTTATCCAGAAAAGCCATGGCTGAGCGAGGGTGCATATTCATCTGACCGGTAAGCATATATGGAATATCGTAGCCCCACTCCACTTTCTGTTTCAGCGGTACTATATAGTCCTGAAGGCATTGCACTACAGGACGCAGATGGAACTTGGGATTTTTGAGGAAACCCAGCAGCAGTTCTGTGGGGCAATTCCCTGCACCGCGTCCTAATCCGCCCATAGTGGAATCAAGATAACTTGCCCCTAAGATAAGGGATTCAATAGTATTGGCATAGGCAAGCTGCTGGTTGTTGTGTGTGTGAATTCCAATTTTCTTTCCGGCCGCTTCTGCATATTTCAGATATTTTTTTGTTAATGCCTGAATCTCCTCTGAATAAAGTGAGCCGTAGCTGTCAACAAGGTAGATTACCTCCACCTCGGTTTTACAAAGGAGACCCAATGCCTCGTCAAGCTCTGATTCTGCTACAACTGAAGTAGCCATAAGATTTATCGTGGTTTCAAATCCTTTATCATGCGCATCTTTTATCATATCCATGGCTGCCGGTATCTGGTGGATATATGCGGCGACCCGGATCATGTCGAGGATGCTCTGAGATTTCGGCAGGATATCATTATGATAATCTGTACGGTCAACATCTGCCATTGCTGCAAGTTTAAGTGATGTCGGGTTATCCTCGACTATGCGGCGGATATCTTCTTCAGAGCAAAACTTCCAGGAGCCATATTCCTGCGGTGAATAAATCTTTTTGTCTCCTTTGTAGCCTAATTCCATGTAATCGATGCCGGCATCAACGCATGTCTGATAGACAGCGCGGACAAACTCATCATCAAAACGCGAATTAGTCATAAGTCCGCCGTCACGGATTGTGCAATCCATAACCTTAATGTCAGGACGGTAGGTCAACCACGAGCCCTTTTTTTCAGAGTCATTTTCCTTTGCCATGTCTTTAGTTCTCCTCTGTAGGTCTTAAAATATCTTTTCATCCGCATAAGCACTCAACAATTAGAATGAGAAATTACAACAATACCAGACATAGCACAATAGCTTACAAAATCAATTCAAAATATTTATAAAAATGAACATTTAGATCTTTTCATTAAATAACAGTTAAACAGTTGTCCGTTTAACATTTAACGAATTACAAGAATAATGTCTGTTTTTTGGACATTGTAACATTTTGATTTAATTGATGTGTTGCAAAAAATACAGAAGATTATAGTCGATATTTTGGACACTACCGCAAAATGCAAGTTTATCAATTAAATTATTTTTAAGTGTATCTCATTGAAAAAAAAGATTTTTTTCAATGGCAAATCACTTGGTATTAAAATTGCTATGTTGTTCAAGCTAATGAGACGAAATCAATAAGGAAAAAACTTATAGAGAGAGCTTTGACCATGTCTAAAAAGATTACAAAAGTAATATCATGTTTATCAGTTCTTCTGATATTAGGTTGGGGTTTTTGTGCCTATGCTAAAAGTAACTCTTCAGATGAAACTGGACAGACGTACAAGGATAATTCGGACAACGATGATGACAGTCATTCGGGCGATTCAAATAGTCATGATGGCAGTTCCGGCAATAGTGACCATGATAACTCAGGCGACAGCGACGACAGTCATTCGGGTGGCAACGGCAATTCAGATAATGATTCTGATAATCATGAAGGTGATTCCGGCAACCTCCATGATGGAGATTCAAATGATGATGAAGGAGACGATGACTCATCTCAATGTTGCCCTAAGCCCTCTCCGGTAACATTCACATTTAAAGATTCATCCGGCCTTGGTGCTTCTGCAAAAGTATCTGTTGGAAATGACCAGATTGTTATTGAATTGATGAATACATCGCTTGGAGTACCATCAGGGTTCAGTAATTCAGACCAGCTTCTTACCTCATTTGCTTTTTCACTGCCGGCAGGAACTGCGATATCAGGAGGATCAGTCGTCATAGGTAAAGAGAGTTATTCAGTTAACTTCAGCGAAGTTCAGGTTCAGCTTGGAAGCGGAGCTGATGTGTCTACAGAATGGGGATATGGGAACTTGGGAAATACCGGTTTTGAGAGTCATTTGAATTTTATTTCTTCCATGACTTCACATACTACACCTTTTCTCAGTATTCCTCCGGGGACAAATCTCGACAAATCTGTAAATCTTGGCGGACCTGAGGGAGGATTGACAAATGGAGTTCTTCCTGTAGAAGGGATTGGAGCAATATACAATTCGATAACTTCTTATCTTACAATCTCTGGCATAGACTTGACTAACAACTGCGATACAACTTCCTTGCTCTCATATTTAAAAGAAAATGGAGCAATTTTTGAATTTGGTTCAGATGCATATTTTGGTGATTCACAAATTCTGCCACCACCACCACCTCCGGACGATTCCGGAAGTACAAATCCCGTTCCGGAACCTTCGACGTTTCTTCTGATTACAGTTGGATTCTTAGGGCTCATAGGGTTTCTTAAAAAGAAGAATAAAGGTTAAGCCGTTATAGTAGTTCCATCATCAAGCGTGCTTCCACTGCAAGGATAGTTTTTTATGCGCAGCAGCACAATCTCGAAGATACAGATTGATAAGCGTCTGATAAGGTATGCCAATATCTTGAGCCAGTTCCTTGAAATATTTGACTGTATTCTCATCCATACGGATAGTAACTTGACGCTTTAGTTTGGCAGCATACGGGTTTTTTTGTGCCTTTGAAAAATCGTATTCTTTTCTCATGTTTTCCACTCCTTCCAATACTTCTTCTGCTCTGTTCGGTTTGCCTTACGAGCAGAAATAATTCTTATTGTTTCGTTAGTTGTTCTATAACAGTGGCAAACCACTAAAATTCTTAGCTTTGCGCTTACTCCCATAAGAATAAACCGATCTTCTTTATCCGAATGATCCGGATCATGTATCAATAAAGCTTTTTCATCAACAAAGACCGTTTGGGCTTCCTCAAATGAAATTCCATGTTTCCTTTTGTTAATGGAGTTTTTATTCTCATCCCATTCAATAGTGACATGCATTGTATTTACATTGTAAATATAACATATTTATTTGTCAAGAATCCGGTTACCATAAAAAATGAACTGCTCTGTTGATTTCTGGCTCCCCGCTTTCGCGGTGATGACAAGTAAGATAAGAGTAAAGTATAAAAAATAAGAAAAAAGAACTATTAATATGGTCACTAAAAAGTTGGTTAACCATCTCTCTAAATGACATTTTGACATAGTTATTGTATAAAAAAAACATGAGCAGAAGAACAGAAAGGTTTCTGATACTTAGCGGAATTGGAAGAAAGCTTTTTGCCGCGTTCCTTCTTTTTTCGCTCCTGCCGCTTACTCTTTCCATATATCAGGGCTATACGAACAGCCGAAATGCCATGAGGGAGCGCATACTCCTCCAGATAGAAACGGTTTCCCGTTATATAGAGAATAGCATAACTTATTTCGTACAGGAGCGGGAACTCAACTTAAGCTCCATCCTTGCAGGCAACGAATATATGATTGATTGTGTTAAGACGATTGAAAATCCCCTTTCATCACAAAAACAGAAAGAAAAGGCAACAACAGGACTTATAGACCATCTTGCAAAAAAAGAAATGGAAGATGAGAACAGCTATGACATTATTGTGTTGGGAAAGGATGGTAAGATTTTAGCCTCTCTTAATCCGGCTGTAATGGGAATGGACAGATCAAAATCAGATTATTTCAAGAAAGGTTCCATATCACTTTCCACATCTATTTCTTATAGCAAATCTGTTCCTACAATAAGTATATGCGCCCCGGTCCAGAGTGAAAAAGGAGAGTTCCTCGGAGTGCTTGTAAAAAAGGTGAACATCTCAAAGCTCTTTGAGCTCTTAAAGGAAGGAGAAAGGCTGGGGCAGAGCAGCCGTCTTTATTTTATAAATTCCGAGTTTTCAGTTCTTAAGGAATATGATGGAGGCAATGAGGATACGGTCAAATCTGAGGGAGTCTATGAGGCTTTTCAGAAGAAGAGTGTGACCGGAAATTTTGAAACCAGCAAAGAAAAGCGTGTTGCCGCAGCGTATCGTCTGATATCAAGGCTTGGATGGGTTTTGGCATGCGAGGTTGATGAGGATGAAGCTTTTAAACCACTTATCATACTAAGAAACCAGGCAATCGCGTTCGGTGTGTTCCTGTTCTTTATCCTTATTGGAGTTGCCTATTACATTACAAAGGGGATAACAAAACCTATACAGGAGCTTGCAGTTGCTGCGCGCGAGATCGGGAAAGGTGATTTTTCGAGAAGAGTAAAATTTAAACCCGGAGATGAGATAGGGGACACAGCCCTTGCTTTTAATATCATGGCGGACAGGCTTGAAGAAAAGGTGCTGAGCCGGGAACGTTTTATAACCAACATTACCGAGAGCTCCGTTGATGCCATAATAAGCCTGGATAACAATAATTATATAACCACATGGAACAGGGGCGCTGAAGAGATGTTCGGATACGGGAAGGATGAAGTGCTGGGGAGACATTTTGAATTCCTTATTCCACCAGACCTTCTCGAGAAGCGGGAACTCGAATGGCTTGTAAAGGAAACTGAAAAAAAGGGAGTTATAAAAAACTACGAGACAGAGCGCATAACAAAATCAGGGCAGAGAATACAAGTCGCAGTGACAAGAACAGTCCTTCGCGACAGCGATGGAAATATAATAGGCTGTTCTTCGATAGTCAGGGACATTACGGAGAAGAAGAACCTTGAAAAACAGCTCATTCAGTCTGAAAAACTTTCTGCCGTCGGGGAGCTTACTGCAGGGCTTGCTCATGAGATAGGTACTCCGTTAAACATAATATCTGGAAGAGCAGAGTATCTTCTCTCTCTTGTAAAGGATGAACCCAAGATAACTTCCGGACTTAAATCAATAATCAGGCAGATTGACAGGATAACGCTTCTCATCCAGCAGCTTCTTAAATTTACCCGCTCGGAAAAAAGGGAAAGCAGGGAGCTGGATATAAACCGGGTGATCAAGGATACGCTTTTGCTCCTTGAAACTAAACTTGACAAGTCAGGCGTAATGGTAAACAAAATCTTTTCTGAAGATATCCCGCTTATGGAAGGCGATGAAAACCAGATACAACAGGTTTTTATAAATCTATTTTTAAACGCTCTGCATGCAATGCCGGAAGGCGGCGAGCTTGAAATTAAAACAAAGTGGAACAATGAATCCGGAAAATCAGGCACCATAGAGATCGTTGTTTCTGATACGGGAGCAGGGATAGAAGAAAAAAATATTTCACGCATATTTGATCCTTTTTTTACTACAAAAGAGATTGGAAAGGGAACAGGACTGGGGCTTGCAGTGACATATGGAATTATTAAAGACCATGGCGGTACAATTGATGTTATAAGCAAAGTAAATACGGGAACAAGTTTTTATATTACATTCCCCTGCAGGAAAGAGAAAAAAGAAAGTGTTGCCATATGAACAATGAAAGAAAAGACAGAGTACTTGTTGTTGATGATGACATAGAGATGGCGGAAGTCCTTAAGGATTTTCTTGTGACCGAAGGATTCGATGTGGCTATAGCCAAAAACGGGAAAGAAGCCATTGAACTGATAGAAAACGAGGATTTTGCTCTGGCAATTACAGACATGAAGATGCCGGAGATGAATGGAATGCAGCTCCTTAAGAAGATCAAGAGCGAAAAACCTGAGGTGGAAGTCATAATGATTACGGCCTTTGGCTCCATTGAAACCGCAGTTGAAGCCGTAAAAAAAGGGGCCTATCACTATATTACAAAGCCTTTCAAGATTAAGGAAATCCTTCTGGTTGTCAGGAAAGCTCTCGAAAAACAGAAACTCCAGCTTGAGAATGCCTATCTCAGAAATGAAATAGAGAGAAAATATAATTTTCATAACATCATTGGCAAAAGCAGTGCGATACAGAATGTCTTTGACCTCATACAGCTTGTTTCTGAGAATGCAAGCAATGTTGTTATTTACGGCCAGAGCGGAACAGGAAAAGAACTTGTTGCAAAGGCTATACACTATAACGGCAAACGAAGGAACAAGCCATTTGTCCCGATAAACTGCACTGCCATACCTGAGGGACTGCTTGAGAGTGAGCTTTTCGGACATGTAAAGGGAGCTTTTACAGGTGCTGTAGGTGCAAAGCAGGGGCTCTTCGTCAAAGCCAATGGAGGCACTCTTTTCCTCGACGAAATCGGAGATATGGGTCTTGGTCTTCAGGGAAAACTTCTGCGCGTGCTTCAGGACAGGGTGATACGCCCCGTAGGAAGTGTCGAAACAATCACTATAGATGTCAGGATAATTGCAGCAACCAACAAAAATCTCCATGAAGAAATTGAAAATAAGAATTTCAGGGAAGATCTTTTTTACAGACTCAATGTTATTCCAATTACTATCCCTCCTTTAAGCGAGAGAAAAGAGGATATTCCGGTGCTCATAGAACATTTCCTTGATAAGATTTCTAAAGAGCAGGGAGTAAAGAAAACCATTACACAGGAAGCTGTTGAGGTGCTGTCAAACCTTGAATGGAAAGGGAATGTGAGAGAACTTGAGAATTTCATAGAACGGACTGTAATGCTCTGCAAGAAAGATATAATTGAAATACCTGACCTGCCTTTGCATGATCAGACTACGTCCCGGGATATTTCAGATGCGATTAAAAAGAAGCTAACGCTTGAAGATTTTGAAAGGGATTACATAAACGCTATATTGAATGATGTAGGCGGCAATAAACAAAAGGCAGCGGAGATACTTGGCATCAGCTCAAGAACTCTTTACAGGAAAGAGAAGAGATTGTTTTCAGAAGAAGATGATGAAGAAGAGTAAATAAAAAAAGACAAATTGTCATCGCCCACGACTACTTGGCATCTTTATTTAAGATTCTCTCCCTAATTAGATATAAATAAATTCATTAAAATTCAGCATTCTATCCCATTTCTGCATTTTTTATTTCCTTTGGCATGAATCCTGCTTTTCAAAGTATTAAATGGTAGAGATACATGCAATTTACAGGCTTCCTATGGCAGAAATAAAGATACTGATAGTTGATGATGACCGGGAATTCTGTTCCATGCTGGAAGATGTGCTGGGGCTGAAGGGGTATGTTGTATGCAAATCTTTTAGCGGAAGCGATGCTATAAAACTCCTCGAAAAAGAGAATGTTAACCTTGTTATTACAGATAAGAATATGCCCGGCCTTGGGGGTGTTGATGTTATATTGAAGATCAAAGAAACTTATCCCAAGATCCCTGTTATAATTACAACTGCATTCGGAGATAAAAAGTTTAAAGAGGAATCTCTCAGGGCCGGAGCTTTTCAGTATTTCAGCAAACCTGTAAAAATGGCAAGCCTTCTCGAGGCCATAGATAAAGCCCTGCCAGCAAATTCATAATTAATTGACTGTTACCTAAAAATTCCATACAAACTGCCATCAACAATGGGCTTGACTGCTCCCGCGGCAGGCACCTGCTGTTCAGTGCCAGAGCGGGACTGGCAAGCCCATGTCGCATTCAAGTGACAAACAATTAAAACAAATAAAAAAACCGCCGGAAATATTCTGCATTCCGGCGGCTTTGAACTTTTTCAGTTATATGTCAAAGTAAAGTGCAAACTCGTATGGATGCGGTCTCAGTCTCATGGGATCTACTTCGTTCTTGCGTTTGTACTCGATCCACATATCTATTGCATCCTGCGTGAAGACATCACCTTTTAGAAGATAGTCATGGTCTTCTTCAAGAGCGGTAAGTGCATCTTCAAGGGAGCCCGGAACTGAAGGCACACCTGCAAGTTCTTCTGGTCCGAGCTCATAGATATCCTTGTCAAGCGGGTCGCCGGGGTGGATCTTGTTTTCAATGCCGTCAAGACCTGCCATAAGAAGTGCCGAGAAAGCAAGGTAGCCGTTGCATGATGGATCAGGGAATCTCACTTCGATTCTCTTTGATTTCGGGCTTACCGAGTACATTGGTATTCTTATGCTCGCGCTCCTGTTCCTGCTTGAGTATGCAAGGTTAACCGGTGCTTCATATCCGGGGACAAGGCGTTTATATGAGTTGGTTGTAGGTGCAACGAATGCACAAAGAGACGAAGCATGTTTTAAGACTCCGCCGATATAGTACATTGCCATTTCGCTTATTCCGCCATATTCATTTCCAGCGAACAACGGCTGTCCATTTTTCCAGAGCGACATATGGGTGTGCATACCAGAGCCATTATCCCTGAAGACAGGCTTTGGCATGAAAGTTACGGTCTTGTTGTTTGCCCTTGCAACATTCTTGCAGATATACTTGTACCACATAAGATTGTCTGCAGACTTTACAAGAGTATTATACTTCATGTCTATTTCAGCCTGCCCTGCTGTTGCAACTTCATGGTGCTGACATTCTATTTCAATTCCTACCTGCTGCATGTAGAGAACCATTTCAGCCCTTAAATCCTGCTGGCTGTCTGTTGGCGGCACAGGGAAATATCCTTCCTTGTATCGCGGCTTATAGCCAAGGTTTGGTTTTTCATCTCTTCCGGAGTTCCATCTTCCTTCAGATGAATCAAGAAAATAGAATCCCTGATGCTCGTTCTGGTCGAATCTGACATCATCAAAAATAAAAAACTCAGCCTCAGGTCCAAAATAAGCAGTGTCTGCAAGTTTTGTGGCCTTCACATAGCTTTCCGCTTTTTGTGCGATGTTGCGCGGATCCCTTGAATATTTTTCTTTTGTGATGGGGTCGACTATGCTGCATATCATGGCCAGAGTAGGGTATTTAAGCATGGGATCCATGATTGCTGTTTCAGGGTCAGGAATTACAAGCATATCGCTTGCATTAATGGGCTGCCATCCCCTGATGCTTGATCCATCAAAACCGAAACCTTCTTCAAAGCTAGCTTCTGTGAGCTCGACAAGCGGCACTGAAAAATGCTGCCACATGCCAGGGAAATCCATAAATCTCAGATCCACCATTTTTACATTATTTTTTTTAGCAAACTCAACAACCTCTTTTGGCTTCATCACAATATCCTCCGGTAAATAAATAATTAGTTCTGTGTCCTGTCAGCTATCGCAATATTCATGCCATCTGTCTGTTTGCGCTAACTCATTGAAATTAATAAGATAGTAGTTGTTTTGAATATGCATGAAGTGCTCTTTTTCTTATCAAAGTACCTGTGAATTGTTCAATTAATGAGCAGTGCTCTTTTTTCTAAAATGTTTTCTGGCAACTTTACGGAAAATAGAGAATGCACTAAACATATTCCCCCTTTTGCCGGCGATTAACAAAGCAGCTACAGAAGCTACAAAATTTATTATTGTTATCTCTTCCCGAAGATTTGGAATTAAAAATTGAGCTAACCACAATATAAATATTGTCACTGCTTCGTACCAGTGGAAAACCATATTTACTAGAAAGCAAAAACCCATAAGAGACTGGGAGATTGTAAGCAGAATCTCGGCCTGCTGATGCTGATCAAAACGGATTGACTCTTCCCATCCGCTGCTCATTCCAAAAACAATGGGAATCATGGCAACAAGAACTGTCCACTGGTTTATATTTGAAGATACCATGTTCATAAGGGCCATTGGGGCATGAACGATCCTCTTGGCCCAGTAAAAGGCGCTTAACTTTTCCGGAAACTCTGACAGAAAAGGAGCTACCCACTGAATAAAAATGAAATTCGATATTCCCAAAGTTACTGAAAGCGCAAGCATGCTGTGAAAAAACGGTTCGGCAACAAGGTAAATTATAACACCCCCTAAAATAAAAAGCCCTGCAACAGACAGTTTCTTTTGTTTTTCAGGTAAAGCGAGGATCTTCCTCGGGATATATCCCATTTCCTCTTCCGACTCCGCGTCTTTAGGAGGTATCTTGTTTAAAAGCCAGATGTAGGCAATATACAGGCAAGTGAGGATTATTGAGTCAACTATGGTAAGGGTTGCCTTATAATAGATGTAAAAGAAATAGAGGATGGGAATGATGAGGCTTACAACCTCCACTGAATGTTCATCTTCGAGGCGAATCTTCTTTAGTTTTATACCGCCATTTTTTCTCCTGTTGAACAAGGCTGCGACAAAGTAAATCATTGGCCATCCGAGGCCGGTGAGTAATCTTAGCGAGCCGGTAAAGTTTGCCGTGACAAGGTGTATCTTTTCAGGGTCTTTGCCAGCTTCCCAGGCAATGACGGCTTCGACTGCAAATTCAGGGAGTGTCTGGAGCCATGCAAGAATTGCCAGAGCCATTCCCTGAGAAACAAGAAACTGCCCTGCCTCAGCAGCCCAGGCAATTACAAATGAACCTGCAAGTATGGAAGGGAATGTCCAGAGTGCAGATATTGCGCCGGCTGTTGCAGCACTGGTGCCCTGTACAGCTTTGATGACCTGGGTGCAGAAAGCGGTTATTAGTTTTTTCACAATTACAGCATCTTTTCTTCAGGCAATTCTATACTTTCGCTTTCTAGTGTTGTACCAGTTGATTTTTCAAGATCAACAAGAGATTTGTTGTAATCGATTATAGCATTGAGTTCATTTGCTTCTGCAGTTGCAAGGTCTTCCTGAAACTGGAGGACGTCATGAGTTGTTGACATTCCGACTTCATATTTCTTCTCTTCAGCATCGAGCTTTTCTTTTGCCAGCTGGCGTGCCTTTTTTGTGGTATCTATTCTTTTTATATTTGTCTCAACATTTCTTATGGCTGTCCTTACATCAACCATTGCTTTCTGTTTTGTGCTGTTGAGGGTAAGCTGTGCCTGCTCGTTTTCTATGGTGCTCTTTGATAAACTGCTTTTTGCAGCTCTGTTTCCGAGCGGAATTTCGAGCTGTATTCCAACAGACCATGAATAGTAATTCCCTGTGCCGATTCTCTTCAGGGTTTCTTCGTAGCTTTCTCCGAGAGGATTATCATGGCGTTCGAATGGAGCGCTTGAGGAAGAGCTTCCGAAAGCAGACGGCCTTTTCCGTCCACTCAAACCATTGATGCCAAAAGAACTTACGAAATCGAGTTTTGGAAGAAGCTGGTTTTTTGCATACTGTAACGATATGGCGCTGTTGTCAAAACTAAGCTTTGCCTGGTTTATGTCAGGCCGTTTTGCCATTGCAACACTGATTGTTGATGTTGCATCTATTGGCACAGGATTGTAATCCGGCTTGTCAGTCGGTGTTATCTCTACATCCCACCCCTGATCGTCAACGATGTTTATTATCTGTTTTAATTTGTCATCAGCATTTTTTATATTGTTTTCCGCTACTATAACTCCCTCCTGTCTTGATGCTACTTCGGCTTCAGACTGGACTATATCTATCGGGGCCAGGGTCCCTACTTCAACCTGTTTTCTGGTCCTTTCAAGAAAATCAATGGCCCTTTTAAGGGAGAGATCCTTTACCTTTTTGTCGTCTATGGAAAAAACAAGATCCCAATAATATTTTTTAACATTGGTTACAGTATCAATGACATTCTGTTTAAGATTTTGAATTGAGACCTTCTCGTTATTTATAGCCAGTCTTATTTTTGTTTTGTTTACTCCTATGCCGAAGTTTTTCAGGATTGGCTGGGTAACATTAAGTTTTAACTCCGATGTGTAGCTGGGATTCAGTGTTGAAAATGTTGAATTGGTTTTTGCGCGGGTGTTTGTAAAATCAAGGCTCATGTTTGCACCTGTAACAGCATCAGTTCTAAATCCCGTATCCCATTTGTAATTCTTATTAACGACTGTCGGAGCACCGGCAAGAGATGACCCGGTAGGTTTTATGCTTTTGTCAAAGCTTGAATTCAGATAATATGACGGATCAAACTGAGCCTTTTCGTTTATTACATCTTCCTGCTTCCAGAGAGGATTTAATTTTTCCACTTTTATATCAAGGTTTTTGGAAATTGCCATCTCTATTGCCTGCTTAATGGTCATTTCAACTTTGGAATTTCCAGCAGGTTTTTCCTCGCCTTCAGCTCTTGCGGTATATTCAAAGGAGACAGATATAATCGCGATCAAAACTAATGCCAAATATGTCCATTTTTTTATCCGGATTATGTTGAATCTTTTTTTCATAAACTGCACCTCCGCTTATTTATAAATTACATTATCTCTTTCATTAGTATGAAAGGCTAATTTTTTTTTGTAAATAAATTATGGATTCTCTATAGGACAATTTTTTTTTTGTAAAGCAGGAAAGTAGAGCGCTTTGCTACATTCCGAGTGAAGAAATTTCTCCGAGGGTTTTAAGCTCTACAAGAAGCCAGAAGAACTGGTCATCTCTCATGCTGTTATCTTTTGAAAGAAGGGTATGTCCTTCTCTGAAATATTCCCTCACCCCATAGGTCCCTTCTACACTCCAGCACTGGGCAATATATTTTACCCTAAGGTTATATTCTCTCTGTTTCAGATCAAAAAGGTCTGTATCTAAGAAATTGTTCGTTCCCTTCTGGGTATTGTAGAACCTCGCTAAATATCCAAACTCCCATCCTGCAGGGAATGCCACATCAAGTTTGAATGTGGTGAAAACATTTTCATAGGGCTTTTCGAAATCAAACAGAGGATTGAAATCCGGTTCATCCCAGTCCAATGCCTGGTTAACAAGAGGTGATGTCCATCTTGTGGAGAGGGAGAAGGTTGTTTTGGCTCCAAGCATGTCTCTTGAAACGCGCATGGATGCAATTGCCCTGTCAAGGTCACTGTTAACAGGGTCTACATATCCTGAAAATGAGAATTGCGTCCCCTGATAGGGGAAGAGATCTAAATCAATATTCATATCTGAGAGTGCACGCGTATTGTTTACCTGTCTTCTGAAACGTTGTTTGCTTTCAATCAATCTTCTGTATTTCCCATTGTCCTTTTCAAAGTCATAAAACTGGCTTAGCGAAAGTCTTGCTATTTCTCGGTTCGTGTCTTCTCCTCCCGAGGTGCCGGCAAAATTTCCGTAAAAGGTGTTGGAAAGGATCCACTTGAGATACTCTCTCCCCCTGATAAAGTCGAGGTCATCCCCCTGAAGTATTTTATTTCTCTGTCTTACATTGGGGATATACGAATATTCAATTGAGGGTTGTATGACATGCTTTATTTTCTGCAGGTCCCCTGTTCCGGTTTTCATGACAGCATAGGCTGCCGGGCCGTCTGCCCTTATGTTTATGTCAAAAAGTTCCCTCGTAGCATCGGAGTTGTCTGAAAGGTTGACTTTCTTCAATGTGCCATCATTAGAAAAAGCTTTGTCTTTGCTGTTCCCTGTGTCCCTATTTGTATAGAATGTTTCCCTTATGCCAAGCTTGGTGGTAACTGTGAGAATATCCTTTATGTTTACAGGCAATATTACCTGCGGATGAAAATCAAGTCTCATCTGGTCGAAATTTTCAACGCCCCTTGTATCAGAGGTATAGTCTTTGCTCTTAATCTTGCTTCTCATTGAAGCGAATGATGAGTCGAGCCTGAATTTTAAGGGCAAATAATCGTTTAGCTTATCAAGACCTTTTATCAAACCGTCGCTGCCAAAAACCGGCTGTTCAAGAGCTATGAATTGAACATTGGGGAGATACTGGTATGTTTTTTTTGTGATTACATCATGAAAGCTGATATCATTTTTCTTATTATCCCATAATCCGGGGAATGATTTTATTCTTTCATCGTGCCTTGCCGCACCAAATTCATAGAAATACCTGTCCCACGACTTGCTCAAAGTTACATAAGTGTCAAGCTTTGTATCAGAACCTCGGGACCTGTCTTCCTCACTTTCGCCAAAATCCTGATTAAAGTTTTGGTCGCTCTTTGCATCTATCTTCCCTACAATCCGCATGCCATTGCCAAGCTCCTGCTTGTGGAAAAGAAAGATATTCCATCTGTCTTCTCTTCCTCCGCTATTTCCTCCGTTGTTATTGTTAGATGAATTCTTTTGGGATATATAATAAGCATTGGCTGCACCTGAGCTGTCTTTATCTATCAGGTAATTAAAATTCAATTCTCCGGCCAAGCCATTTTTTCCTTGCAGGTCGGCTGTGAAAGTGGCATCAGAATAATCATTAAAGGCCCAGAAAAATGGCTGTTTCCATCTCGCTCCTTTTCTCTGGCTGTAACCGACCTTGGGAAGAAGAAATCCAGAAGAACGGTCTTTTTTCAGAGGAAAATAAAGCAGAGGGGAATAAAGCACGGGTATATGTTTTATCTGGAAGGAGGAGTCTTTTGCTTTTAAGAGTCCGTTAACTTTGGCATCTGCTTCGCTGGTTTTTATTGACCATGCAGGGACCTCTGCCTGGCAAGCCGTATAGTAACCTTTGATCACCTTGTAGCGTTCAAGGCCAAGCCTTCTTATCTCAACGCCTGTGAGGTAATAGGTTGGTTCGAGAAAAACTTCACCATTGTAGATCACCCCTATTTTTGTTTTGATATTGAAGTTTATCTCTTCACAGAAAAGCACGCTTGAGCCATCTTCAACTACAACATTCCCTCTTGCCTTAACGTCTGCGGTTTCAAGATTGTACTCAACATAATCTGCCTGCAGGTTCATTCCTTCATATTCTATGTCAACAGCCCCGCGGCCTATGAGCAGGTTGTCGTCGCGGAGATAATCAAGCGTTTCTCCGTAGAAATTGACGTTTTCCCCTTTTTCGATTTCTATGCTTTTAAATCTTTCTTCAAAACGTTCTCCGCTATCCATTCCCTTGTCTGCCGAATGACATAATTCTGGCATGGAAAGCAGAAAGCATAGAGCAATCATTACAATTATAAAGGCTGAACAATTTTTCATAGGAAGGAAAGTTTTATATGGAAGATCAAATAATATCAATTTTTTTCTTTTGTTGCTTATCTGCATGTTCAAGCACTTTATCTGCGTATTCAATTAACGGAGCAACCAGAAATATCGACCCTGTAACACAGATAATGCCATCCGTAGGGCATTTTTGGCAGGCAAGCTTTAATGCAGCAAGCGGGTCATCTTCTACTTCAATGTCTTTTTCATCTCTGAAAAGTTCATTTTTTATAGATTCCGGATTCTTTGCACGGGGATTTACGGGACGTGTCAGTATTATTTTTCTCCCTTTAGTGGCAAGCATCGAAAGTGTTTCCCTGTAATCTTTCTCTTCAACAGTACCATAAACCAGCACTATTTCCCTTTTATGGCACTCTTTGTTGAGATAGTCTGCGAGATACCTGGCCGCATGACTGTTGTGTGCACAGTCAAAAAGGACTTCTCTGCCAATGTTGATATGTTCCATCCTTCCCCGCCATCTGACATTTGCCAGTCCCTTTCTTAAAATATCTTCAGAGATGGTTTTTTTGTCTTTTGCAAATTCAAGGGTTGCTGCTATGGCTATGGATGCGTTGTATATCTGGAACTCTCCTTCAAGGGGGACATGAATATTTTTTATATGGAAATTTTCAGATTCGAAGTCAAAATTGATACCTCCTCTCACGGGAGATATGTTTGAGGCTGAAAAGTCCTTTCCATAACCAAAAAGTCTGGAACCTGTATTTTTACATTTATCTTTTATTACATTGAATGCAGAAGGCTTTCTTTCACAGGTAAAAACAGCGCTGTTATCTGATATTATTCCTGCTTTCTCAAAGGCTATTTTTTCAAGAGTGTTGCCCAGGATTTCAACATGATCAAATCCTATGTTGGTGATTACGGATGTCTTTGAAGGGGCAATGATGGTGGCATCAAGCCTTCCACCAAGTCCTACTTCCAGAACAGAGGCATCTGCTTTTGCTCTTTTAAAAATGAGAAATGCGACAACCGTTAGGAGTTCAAAAAAAGTGATCTCATCAGTTCCGGCTCTTTTAACATCAGAGACTGCCTTACAGAAATCTTCCTTTTTTACCATTTTGCCGCTTATTCTTATTCTTTCCCTTATATCTATAAGGTGAGGTGATGTGTATAGGCCGGCAGTGAATCCCGCCTCTTTGAGAATGGAAGCAATCATAGCCGAGGTAGACCCTTTCCCGTTTGTTCCTCCCACTATTATTGACGGATAATCATTCTGAGGATTGCCTAAATCAGATGCCAGCCTTCTTATCCTGTCAAGCCCAAGAACCATACCCTTAGGCTTGAAGCTCTTAAGATATGCCATTATTTCTTTATAGCTTTGAGCCATTAATATAAAATCTCCTTTGCTCATTTCCTATCTGACTATTAACGATGAGTCAACCCGATAAAGTTCAAAAATAATTAAGCGTGTGAGTTTTGTTACAACATTTAAAATATCACTTAAAATGTCAAAAGGCTTGACACTGATTTATTGCAGGAAATATAATCTCACTATTAACATAAAAGAAGGGGGTGTAATTCGAATACATGATTAGTCTCTCTAAATCGCTTGTCGGTCTTGATCTTGGTTCAAGTTCGATAAAGGCTTTTATGCTCAAGGATAGTTCCAAAGGCTTCATCCTTGAAAAGTTCACTTTAAAGCCCGTAGTTCCTGATTCCATTGTTGACGGTTCCATAATGGATTCGCTTTCAGTGCAGGAGGCGATAAAGGAAGTTGTGGCAGAGATGAAGATAAAAGGGAACAATGTAGCAACCTCCATCTCCGGCCACTCTGTCATAGTGAAGACCATAACTACGAATATGATGACTAAAGAGGAACTTAAAGAAACCATAATGGTTGAAGCTGAGCAGTATATCCCCTTCGATGTTGAAGAAGTCTATATAGACTTCCATATAATAGGTCCTGATCCAAAAGATGAGACACTCATGAATGTTCTTCTGGTAGCAGCAAAGAAAGAGCAGGTAGATGAGTATGCAAATATCCTTAGAAATTCAGGATTGAATCCTGTAATGGTTGATATTGATTCTTTTGCCCTTGAGAACTGCTACCTCTTAAACTACGAGGATGAACCTAACAAGATAATAGCCATGGTGAACATAGGTTCGTCACGCATAAATATAAATATCATGAAGGATAAAATACCTGTCTTTGTACGCGATATAAACCTGGGCGGGAAAAATTATACCGAAGCAATCCAAAAAGATCTCCAGATAAACTTTGAAGAAGCTGAAAGGCTTAAAAAAGGTGAAGCTGTTGACGGTTATAGTTACGAAGATATCAAGACAATAATAAGTTCTGTTTCCGAGGAGTTGTGCCAGGAAGTGATAAGGTCTATGGATTTTTTCCGTAATACTGCCAGAGAAGGCCAGATTGACAAGATCTATCTAAGCGGCGGATGTGCAAAAGTAAAGGGTCTTGATGAGTTAATAAAAGAAAGGGCAAGTGTTGATGTCACTATACTTAATCCTTTCAAAAACATAAAAATAAGCAAAGCTATAGATATAGCTAAGCTTACTGATATTGCACCTCTTGCCGCTGTTGGTATCGGACTTGCGATGAGAAGAGTGGGAGACAGTTAAGTGATAAAAATAAATCTTCTCCCTATAGAGAGGGAGATAAAGCAGGCTCGGGCGACAATTGAATTATCAATATATTTAGCCACAGTTTTTGTGTTGGTGATTCTTCTCTTTATTCTAAATGTAGTAAGGCAATCGACTCTTTCTTCCTTAACCGCTGAGGTAGAAAATCTTACCCAGAAGGTTAATTCAATGAAGGATGTAGAGGCTCTTCATACGAGCATACAGGATGAAAAGGCAAAGCTTACCACAAAACTTGACTCTGTTTTGATGGTGACTGAGTCAGAAACGACATTTATAAAACATCTCGATGAGTTGTCTTTGCTGATTCCTGGCGGGATATGGCTGGATACTTTGGATTTTACCGGTACATCGTACTCTTTTGGCTGCAATGCAGCGTCATATTACGATGTGTCACAGTTTTACAACAAAGTGAAAGAGTCAAGTCTCTTTACCATAGGACCTTTTCCCTCTATAGCCGAGGCCGGAACAGAGGCTGGAAGGCCTACTTATAAATTCAAAATTAGCGGCACAACAAAGGATCTGAAAATTCATAGAACACAAGCGGAAGTAAATGCTCAGCCGCAGGGAGCTCCTTCCCAAAGCGTACCCCAGCAGGTTCCCGGGAATGAGACTCAACAGAAGAAAGGTTAGAAATAATGGCTCTGGAGCTTAAACTTGATTTCATGTTTACACTTCCCAAATGGCAAAAATATACCATTTTGGGAGTAACGGCACTGCTTATTCTTATATCATACTTATGGTGGTTTTATTTCCCATTAAGTGAAGCCATTGACAAAGCATCAAAAGAAAAAGATGTCCTTTCTTCAAAGGTTGCAACCTTGGACAGGATGAAAGGTGAAATAGAGAAGTTCAAAAAAGAAAATGCACAGCTTCAGGTGCAATACTTGGCGCAGACCGAGATATTGCCTCCTTCCGAAGAACTGCCTAATCTTCTGAATTCTATTGTTGATATCTCCAAACAGTTTAATATCAAGATTAAATCGTTTACTCCGGCGGCTCTTACCCAGGGGCAGTATTATAATGAGATGAAGATAGCTATTAACGTTGAAGGGGCTTATAAGGATATTTCCCTTTTTGTTGATTCCATAAGGAAGATGAAGAGAATAGTTAATATAGAGAATCTGTCTCTTACCGAGCCAGTTCAAAAAGAAGGGACTATTGTATTAAAAGGAGCCATGAGCCTGAGGATATTTTCAAGGTCATGACCACAAAAATAAAAGATATGTTTAATAAAAATCCTGATAGCATTGGTATGCCTCTTTGGGGAGTGAGTAGTTTTCTATTAGTTATTGTTTTCCCTCTTATTCTTGGCGCCGCAGAACCATCAAAGGCTCCTTCTCCGGCAAAGCCTGAGCCGGCAGCGGCATCACCGGCTCAATCTGCAGCAGCCCAATCTTCTAATCCATCTTTGCCTCAGTCTCCTTCGTCTGCCGACAACATCGCACAGCAAAGTAAAGAGGCTTTAAAACAAATTGAAAAATCAAAGGCAGCATATTTTTATGACCCGCGCGGGAAAAGGGACCCTTTCAGGTCGCCTTATATGGAGGAAAAAACAACTACTCAGCTTGTAAGCGAAGAGGAAAAGATAACACTTGAAGGGTTGCAGCAGTTCAAGGCAAATGCACTTCAGTTGACGGGTATTATAATTAAAGGAAAAGAGCATGTTGCTATGGTTAAAGCGCCGGATGGGAGAATATATATATTGAGAGAGAAATCAAAGGTTGGCCCTGCTGGGATTGTAAAAAAAATACTTAAGTCAAAAGTAATTATTGAGGAAGAATATACATTGAAAGCGAGTGATGACTTCGGAAATGTAACAACCAGAAAGGAGAAAAAGGAAATTGTAATGTCGTTGCATAACACATAAAGAAATCTTGTTTGATTTAACTATAAGGGAAAGCAAATCCTGAGTTATTCCTGACACTATTTGGGGGTTTGTATAAATGGGATTAAAAAAAATAAAATGTTTAAGGTTGTTCTTATTTGTTTTCATAGGTTGTATTGTTTTATCTGGTTGTAGTACCGGGACAAAAAATGAAATAAACAAACAGGAACCCGGTGTTTCCGCTGAACCACTGAGGTCAGAAACTCTTGTGGAAGGTATTAATTTTATCAACACTACAGCTGATACAATTATAACGTTAAAAGTTTCAAAACCTGTGGAGTATAGTTCCTATCTTCTTTCTGATCCTGTCCGTATAGTTCTTGAAGTTACAGATTCACGCCTTTCTCCGGGCGTACCTGAAATGACATCTGTAAATGGCGCGGTTGTTACAGGTGTTACGCTTAAAGAAGAAGAAGGTATGACAAAAATAGTGAAGGCTGAAATAGAACTTTTAAAGAATGCGGAAAGAAAAATAGAATCAAACGGAAACTTTATAACCATAACGATAAAAAATCCCCAGGGAGATGAAAATGAGGCAGTGGAAGCTGAAGCTTCGGGATCTGAATCAGATGTAAAGAAAATCAAAGAAGCTCTAATGGGAAATGAAGAGGGGAAAAAATCCCTTACAACTGAAATAAGCCGTGAAAAAGAATATGCCAGAGCTAAACCAGCCGGTTTTTCAGGGGATAAGATATCGCTTGATCTGCAGAATGCAGATGTTGAAGATGTAATAAGGCTAATTGCGGAAATAAGCGGTATGAATTTTGTAATAGAAGAAGGAGTAAGGGGAAAAATAAATATCAAGCTCGACAACACACCCTGGGACCAGGCGCTTGATCTGGTTCTTAAGATAAATACACCGCAGCTTGTCCTCGTTAAAGATGAGGGAATCTACAGGGTAATGACTTTGGATAAAAGCAAAAGGATAAGGAAGGAGAAAGCTGAAGAAGCTGTTGTGCGCAAAGAGGAAAAGGAAGCTGAGGAAGCTGTTCAGCCTCTTATTACAAAGACTATAAGGCTGAGCTATGCCAAGGCTAAAACAATAGAGCCGGTCGTTAAAAACTTCATGTCCAGCAGGGTTAAAACTGATGCGCTTTTGACAACAGACGAGAGGACCAATTCCCTCATAATAAAGGATATAATTCCAAGTGTGGAGCAGATAGAAAATGTAATTCGCCAGCTTGACAGACCCACACCTGAGGTTGAGATCTTAGCTAAGATCGTTGAAATAGATGAAGGTTTTGACAGAGCTCTTGGAATCCAGTGGGGAGCAAATCTTGTAAAGAGCCCGGCTACCGGCAATGCTACAGGACATGAATTCCCGAACAGCATCAATCTTTCCGGAATAGTGGGCGACGAGAATAATCCTTCCCAATCAGGCAAGGATTTTCTTGTTAATCTGCCTATCGCGGACAAGACAAGCGGCCTTGGGCTCATACTCGGCAATGTGAACAACACATTTAACCTTGAGGTTCAGTTGTCTGCCCTTGAAAGCCAGAACAAGGTAAAACTTCTTAATAACCCGAAGCTTCTTGTTGTTGATAATGAAAAAGCAAAAATTCAGGTAGGTAACCAACTCCCGTCGGTAATAATCGATGAACAGGGAAAGCAGAGCATAGAGTGGAAGGATATAGGAATAATCCTGGAGGTAACGCCGCAGATTACTGCCGACGGCTCTATATTCATGGATGTAAGCCTTGAGAAGTCCCGACAGGGTTCGAATGTACAGATACAGACCGGGCAGCATTATTCAATAGTAAAGACAGAATCGCAGACAAAGGTTTTAATAAAGAGCGGTGAAACAGCAGTTATAGGCGGACTCACAGAAAAGACAGATGATACGTCAAGCAGCAGGACACCTTTTCTCTCAAAGGTTCCTCTTATAGGGAATTTCTTTAAAAACAGGACAACATCGCAGTCAAGTTCTGAAATACTTATATTCCTCACACCGCGCATAGTTGAGGCGTATATGCAATAAAACAGTACAGCGCGATCTTCACATAATTAACTGGAGATAAAAGATGAAGTTAAAAAAAATCCCCTTTTTATTTTCTATAATACTTGCAGCAGTTGTGTTTGGTTTTTTTCAGCCTGTATTTGCAGGAGACAGCAATTCCCAGTCTGAACGCAGTAATAAGGGAGTTTTAACTTATCTTATTGTCAGCGACATGACCTCAACAGACCAGGGAGACAATGGTGCCGGAAGTATTGATATTGTAAGGAACCTGGACTGCACCGGCGACGGGAGTACCACTACTACGGATAAAGAACAATTCGCTGATTTTAAGGTTACCATGACCATCAAAAACCAAGGGCATCCCAATTATCCGGATCCAACAAACCATGATGTGCAGATCACGAGTGTTGAGGTTACAGCCAAAAAAATGGGCGGCGCTGCAAAGAAAAGCCTTACCCCAAAAATAAAATTCAGCAAAATATCAAGCGGCGGAATAATTCCACAGGACGGGTCGCTTGATCTTACTTTAACTATTTTTTCAAAATCACAGAAAGAAATCATCTATAACAGGTATGCTCAAAAATATTTTTCAAAATTTGGCTCTACTTCCGTACCCAGTCCTTACCTCAGGTACAAGATTAAAATAAAGGTAAAAGGGAAAGAAATCCCTTATGGGAATAAAGTCGATACAGAGGTAGAGCTTCCTGTGACTCTTGCAGATGTTGATAACTGTTCATCTTAAAAGTTTATGAATTAAATTACACAATAATCCCTATTTGGGACATGTGGTTAAGCTCAATAAAAAATGCTGGAGATAAGGCATGAATAAAAAGAAAAAAAGCATACAGTTCAAAATTTCGCGCTCATGGTTATTTTGTATAGGTTTGTTCCTCTCCTTGATGTTCTTTGCAGGAATAGTTTTTGCAGAAACAGCAAAGTCAAATGACAGCAAGGAACTTTTTAAAAAAAGCAAAAGGATATCTTCTGTAATCTATTTCGTGTCTGACAGTGACTCCATCCCTGCCGATGGTGAAACAGCTGCAACTCTTACAGTGCTCATGGAAAACAAGAAAGGAAAACCGCTCAAAGGTATAAAATTAGGATTTACCATAGCATCAGGAGAAGGAACGCTTTCTGCCAATACGGCAACTACCGACAATAACGGCAGGGCTACAATTGAGCTTACGAGCTCAACCGAAGGGACTGTTCTGGTGCTTGTCAAAACAAAAAATATTCTGCCAAAGAAGAAAAAATTATTAGCTATATCAGTAACGGCAGTCCAGACATCGAACCTGGTCCTTTCGTCAGATAAGACAAAACTGTCTGCTGATGGTACAAGCACAGCAAAAATCACCGCACTTCTAAGAAATGAAAAAAACAATCCAATAATTGATGCTACCGTAGAATTTGCAACGGAAAAGGGAATAATACCGGCTTCAGCGACAACAGATTCGAATGGAATGGCTTCGGTGAATTTAATAAGCGAGAACTTTAACGGCAATGTTGTAGTGACAGCGACATATATTGATACAACGGCAACTGTAACGATAGAGTTCGTATCAGCAGGAGTAATTAATCTTGTAATGACAGCGGTTCCCGGCAATATAACCGCAGATGGGGCTGATGCTTCAACAATTACCGTTACGATTACTGATGCAAACGGAAACCCTGTTGCCGGAGAAACTGTTGATTTCCGCAATGCTCTGGACAATGACGGTGACGGGACAATTTCTGCAGGTGACACTCTTGATTATGGAAGCCTGTCTCCAACTACAGGTACTACAGACAAAGATGGAGTGATTACTACGACACTGACATCAATTGTGAC
The DNA here is from genome assembly GCA_016219965.1 of Candidatus Schekmanbacteria bacterium. NCBI lineage: Bacteria > Candidatus Schekmaniibacteriota > Candidatus Schekmanbacteria bacterium. The sequence continues at coordinate 290,217 of JACRJM010000003.1, read as the reverse complement.
CGGTACAATAGTGGTCGAGGCGTCTAGCAGCGGGACAATAAATAATACTACTGTAAATGCAGTTGCAGCCGGCGAGGTAAAAAATGTAGGACTTGTGTCCGGCAGCAGTTCCATTCTGGTTAATGGCGGCTCTACAGCAATTACCGCTACATTTTCAAACATTACATCAGGGAATGCCATATTCACGACATCGCTGGGCAACGTCTCGGTAAATGATGTTGCAATTGCCCCGGACGGGACAGCCTCTGTAACTCTCATAGCAGGAAAACTTACAGGCATTGCAGTAGTGAAAGTCTCATACTACGATGCTATAACAAATAGCAGGATTGAGGGAAGCATTAATGTAACAATAACTTCAGACACACCTGCATCAATTACTGTCAGTGCAACCCCTGATAATGTACGTGCAGGTTCAGGGCAGGCGGTTATAACAGCATTGGTCAAGGATGCTGATGGCAATCCGGTTGCCGGGACTGAGGTTGGTTTCACTCTCGACAATAAACCCGGCGGAACAGAAACCCTCGACACATCAATGGCAGTTACAGATGCCAATGGAATTGCTTCGGTTAATTTTATAGCAGGAGAATTAACTACACCGCTTTTTAACGGGATTAAAATTAATGCTTATGTTGCTAAAAATACATCTGTTACTTCTTCTACATTCCTTACAATCTCAGGGGAGCCTTTCCATGTGGCATTGGTTTTTAACGATTTTGGGACACCTCTTACTGAAAATGGCGACGGTACATTATCCTGTCCCATGGCTGCACTTGTAAGTGATGTGCATGGAAACCCGGTGGCCGACGGCACGCTTGTATCATTTGGAGTTGCTACAACACAGATTGTGGCAAACGAAGCTGACATAGATGTTGATATCAATGGTGATCTCGATAAATTAGATAAGATTTTGCTTTCTTCTGAAGATGTCAACACAAATGGAATACTTAACTCCGGCGAAGACCTTAATGGCAACAGGGTGATAGATACAATAGAAGATATTAACGGTAATGGTGTTCTCGATGTTAATGAAGACACAAATAGTAATGGTGTCCTTGATCCGGGAGAAGATGTAAATGGAAATGGTATCCTTGACATTGATGAGGATATAAACGGCAATGGACGTTTGGATGTCAATATATCTGCTTCCTCGATAGTTACAACATCATCCGAGACAGTTGACGGAGTGGCAGTTGGCGACCTTCGTTATGGGGTAAACTTTGTTGAAAGGTTCCAGGTAAGGCTTACTGCCGAAAGCGGAGGAGTTATCGACAGCGATGGTCAGTATCTTGTTCTTCCGCGAAGAGATTCTGATGAAGGAAAGAATATAACCAATCAGAGTACTTTTATTACATGGCCGTAATGCTACACATAATCTTTGCAGTATGGAGGGCTCTCAATATGTTGAGAGCCCTCTCTTTTATATGTATAATATAAATAAATTTTTAGAAGAGAAGGAAGCTGATCAATCATGTTGAGATACTTGACTGCAGGTGAATCGCACGGGAAACTTATAAACGCAATAATCGAAGGTGCTCCTTCGGGACTTCCAATTACAGGGGAGGAAATTAACCTGGAACTGCGCCGCCGCCAGATGGGCTATGGCAGAGGCGGCCGTATGAAGATAGAGAGGGATGAAGTTGAAATAACCTCGGGCGTGCGTTTCGGGAAAACAACAGGAGCACCGGTCTCGCTTCTCATAAGAAACCGGGACTGGGAAAACTGGCGAACCAAGATGTCTATTATGCCGCGCAACGAGGAGGTACAGCTTCTTGTCCATCCGCGTCCCGGGCATGCTGATCTTGCAGGCGGCTTGAAATATCTTGAGCATGATTTAAGAAATATCCTTGAGCGTTCAAGCGCGAGGGAGACTGCATGCCGCGTTGCAGTAGGAGCAGTAGCCAAAAGCCTGCTTAATCATTTTGGAGTTATGGTCATAAGTCACGTCACCAATATCGGCGGAGTAGAGGCAAAGGACCTGTCCCGTAATCCGGTTGAGCTTTTCCGCAGGGCTGAACATTCAGAAGTGCGCTGTGCAGACAGGAAATCTTCCGAGAAAATGAAAGCTGCCATAGACAAGGCAAAAGAGAATGGTGATTCCCTTGGAGGGATTTTCGAAATAATAGTAAAAAACCCGCTGGCAGGGCTTGGTAATACTTTCCATTGGGACAGAAAACTTGATGCAAAGCTTGCCTATGCGGTTATGAGCATTCAGGCAATAAAGGGGGTCGAGATTGGTGCAGGGTTTAACTCTGCTGATATGTTAGGTTCAGCTTACCATGATGAGATATTCTTAAGAAAACCTAACCAGCCTCACAAGGGAAGAAACCCATGGGGAGGAGGTTTTTACCGGATGACAAATAATGCAGGCGGTATAGAGGGAGGAATAACCAATGGAGAAAATATAATAATAAGAGCAGTAATGAAACCTATTCCTACCCTTATGAAGCCGCTCCGGTCAGTTGATATTAAGACAAGAAAGCCTTTTAAAGCAGCTATTGAAAGGTCTGATGTTTGCGCAGTCCCGGCAGCCGCTGTTGTTGCAGAGGCTGTTGTGGCATTTGAAGTGGCAAATGCCTTTATGGAAAAGTTAGGCGGAGACAGCTTGATGGAAATGGAAAATAATTTTAAAGCATATACAGAAGCCATATTAAAATACGCAGGGAGGGAATAGCGTTATGAAATGGCGGATAATGATATTTTTATTTCCGGTTTTTCTTTTTACATTTACTTTAGATATTGTTAATCCTGAGACTATTTTCCGCTACAAAGACAAGGATGGAGTGATTCACCTCGTTGATACTCCAGACAAGATCCCGCAGGAATACAAGGAGAAAATTGAGCAGAGGATAGAGACAGGTGAAGCTAAGGAACCCCAGCCTGAATATAAAGAGCTTATTGAAAAAGCAACTGCCCCTAAAGCTGCGGAAGGAGAGGCAGGAGGGAAAACAGAAGAAGAGAAAAAGGGTGAAGAGCTGAAAAAATGGGAAGAAACTAAGTCTAAAGTGGAAGGAGAACTCTCTGCTGCCAAAAGCGCACTTGATGATGCTGAAGCTTTCAAAGCAAGAACGGTAAATTCCTATTCAAGGAAAACATATACCAATGCAGACCGTGACGCTGCGGCAAAGAAAGTTGAAATAGCAAAACAGCAATATGAAATGGCAAAGCAAAAATATGATGCCTTCAAAGAAGAAGCCAGGACTAAGGCTCCCTATGACTGGTGGAGAGCAAATTTCTATTGATGTGAATATCATTTTTATCTTCATAATAAAACCCCTTTTGCATCCTGCGTAATATGTAAAGATCTCCTTACAAATAGACAGATAACGAGACAATTTTTTCAAACTTTTAAGAGATACTTTTGTTTATATTCTTCTTCAGGGAATGTAATTATAAAACCTAATGTGTGAGGGGAAATTTATGGTTGTGATGGAAGAGAAGATTGAAGCGATTTATCAAAAAGTAATAGCACGAAATCCGGGAGAAACTGAGTTTCACCAGGCTGTTCAGGAGGTTCTTGGATCTCTTGGTCCGGTGGTAGTTAAACATCCTGAATATGCAGATCAAAAGATTATTCAAAGGATATGCGAGCCGGAAAGACAGATAATATTCAGGGTTCCCTGGCAGGATGATAAGGGACAAATTCATATTAACCGCGGTTTCCGTGTAGAGTTTAACAGCGCTCTTGGACCATACAAGGGCGGCTTGCGCTTCCATCCTTCAGTGTATCTCGGGATAATCAAGTTTCTTGGCTTTGAACAGATATTTAAGAACGCACTGACCGGAATGCCAATCGGCGGAGGAAAGGGCGGCTCGGATTTTGATCCAAAGGGGAAGTCTGATAATGAAATAATGCGTTTTTGCCAGAGCTTTATTACGGAACTCTACAGATTCCTTGGAGAATATACAGATGTGCCTGCCGGAGATATAGGTGTCGGCGGCAGGGAAATAGGATATATGTTCGGGCAATACAAACGCATTACTAACCGCCACGAATCAGGCGTCCTTACGGGGAAGGGGCTTGACTGGGGCGGTTCAATGGTGCGCACAGAGGCAACAGGTTACGGTGCAACCTTCTTTGTCCATGAAATGTTAAAAGTCCGCAAGAATTCTCTCGAAGGAAAAACCTGTCTTGTTTCAGGCTCCGGGAATGTTGCAATATATACAATTGAAAAGATCCATCAGCTTGGAGGAAAGGTTATAGCCTGCTCAGATTCTAATGGAGTTATAGTCCATAAAAAAGGAATTGATGTAGAGCTTGTTAAACAATTGAAAGAAGTTGATAGGCGCAGGATCAAAGACTATAAGCAGTACCACAAAGACGCGATTTACAAAGAAGGGGGCAATATATGGGAAATCCCATGTCAGGTCGCAATGCCCTCAGCCACTCAAAACGAAATCAATGGGAAAGATGCCAAGATTCTCGTCAAGAACGGATGTATTGCAGTAGGAGAAGGCGCCAATATGCCTACCACACCGGAAGGAGTAAAAGTATTTCTCGATTCCAAGATTGCATATGGGCCCGGCAAAGCTGCAAATGCAGGCGGTGTTGCTACATCAGCTCTCGAAATGCAGCAGAATGCGTCACGCGATTTCTGGACATTTGAAAAAGCCGAAAGAAAGCTTAATGACATCATGACCAATATCCACAAAATCTGCTATGAGGCATCAGATGAATATGGGACTCCCGGAAATTATGTCAATGGAGCCAACATTGCCGGGTTCACAAAAGTTGCAAAGGCAATGGTTGCCCACGGGTTAGTGTAAGAAGCCAATTGAGATAATGAGAGACATCCTCTTCTTGTAACAAGGAGAGGATGTCTCTTTTAAATTTGTGGGTTAGCAGCTAAATCAGATTATCATTACGGTGCGGCGACTTTCTACCGCTTTGCCGTTTTTCTCATAGAAATAATTGCCTATAATTTGCACTACCTCTTCCGGGTCATCAGTCATGTGAATAAGATCAAGGTCAGACTCAGAGATAGTGCCTTCTCTTATCATATTATTTTTTATCCATCTTATAAGCCCGCTCCAATATTTTTTCCCAACGAATATAACAGGGAAATTTGATATTTTCCCTGTCTGTATTAACGTAAGAGCCTCAAAGGCTTCATCTAATGTCCCGAATCCTCCGGGGAAAATTACATACCCGGTTGCATACTTTACAAACATCACCTTACGGACAAAAAAGTAATCAAAATTCATTTTAACTTCTGAATATTTATTTGGTTTTTGCTCAAAGGGGAGCTTTATATTTAATCCTATTGATTTTCCGTTTCCCTTTTTTGCACCAAGATTGCACGCTTCCATGATGCCGCCGCCGCCGCCGGAAATTACGGAAAATCCTGTCTTTGATATCGCCTCAGAAACTGCAACAGCAAGCTTGTAATATTTCGTTCCCTTTTTTATGCGCGCACCTCCGAAGACTGAAACAGCAGGGCCGATTTTAGAAAGAGTTTCAAATCCTTCAACAAACTCTCCCATTATCTTAAATACCATCCAAAGGTCATTAGTTCTTACTTCTTCAACCATTTTTGTTTCTCCTAAAAGTCTGTGTTTAAAAATTCTTGCACAAATTTTTTATTTATTATTAACTAAATCTATGAAAGAACCAAGAGCAAAAATCATCTCCAAATATTATCCTTTCCTGCTGGTTCTGTGCCTAATATTTTTTGTTACAGCTCTTTTTATTGCAACCACGCACATCCATTATATTGAATCAGACATTTTCCACACAGATTGTATGAACTGCAAATTGATTCAGGTTCTAATTGGAGTGATTCTAATTTCTCCAGTCCTCTACTGCCATTTTGCCTGCGATTTTATTCAAATTATGATCAGCAGGATAACATGCCTCAGTAATCTCTTTTTCTTGCCAAAGCTTCGCTCCCCTCCTGTCCAAGCATACACTTTCTGATAGGCCAGTACTTACTCATATTTTTTGATTTCAGGGTTAATATATTTCTTCTGTGCGCTGTGGCAATTTATTATCAGCGAAAGAACTTGTTTTTTTATGGAGGGAGGGCATGAAATATAAACTTTTTATTTGTACTATTGTTTTAGTATTTTTCAATCTCATACTGATGACCGGCGCGGCAGGAGCTGGAGAGATGAAAAATCGCGATGAAGAGATAAAGACGTTAAAAGATGAGATGTCGCAGTTGAAGGAAACAATGAAAAAAATGCAGGAGATAATAGAGAACCAGCAGGCTGTCCTTCTGAAACTTCAAAAACAAAATGATGAAAAATTAACTACGACAGAACCTGTTCAGGAACAGAGGAAAGATATTGTTGCTGAAGAGCAGAAGGTTAAAGAGGAAAAATCTCCTGCAATTGCTGAAACTGCTCAGTCTATGCAGACTCCGGCAGTCACTACAGATTTGGTAAGGGCTGTGCAGAGTTTTAATCCGGACATGTCTGTCATAGGCGACCTTACAGGTCATATCAGCAACAAAGGATTTAGAGAGCAAAATGAAGACAGGTTTTCACTTAGAGAGGTAGAGGTTGCCTTTTCCGCTGCCATCGACCCATATGCAAGGGGAGATATATTTCTTGCCATCGAAGAGGATAGAGGAAGCTATGAAATTGATGTTGAAGAAGGTTATGTAACATTTCTCAATCTTCCTGCAGATTTGCAGGCAAGGCTCGGAAAATTCAAGGCAGCCTTTGGCAAGGCAAATACATATCATACCCATCGGAGACCATGGGTTACAAACCCTGATTTCATAAATCACTATTTCGGACCTGACCAGATGGCAGAAGCCGGAGTGTCGGCAAACTATCTTATTCCTAACCCCTGGGATAAATATATCGAGCTTACTGTTGAAGCCTTCAATAACGGCAATGAGAAAAGTTTCGGCGGGAAAAAATCCAATGATCTAGTTTATCTGGGGCACCTTAAAAATTTCTTTGATCTGTCTCAAAGTTCCACTCTTGAGCTGGGTTTGAGCGGAGCCACAGGACCTAATGACAATGGGCACGGCAGGCAAAGGACTAACCTTGAAGGAATCGACCTTACCTATAAATGGAGGCCGGAAAGGGAAGGGCTTTATAAATCTTTTACATGGCAGACTGAGTTTCTCGCATCCCAGAACAATAAACATGACAGGATTGAAGAAAACAGTTTCGGGATGTATTCGTCACTGCAATATCAGTTCGAGAGAAGATGGACTGCCGGCGTGCGTTATGATTACTCAGAATATCCGCACGACAGCTCAAAATATGACAATGGTTATACGGCAAATCTTACTTTTGCGCAGAGTGAGTTTGCCTTCTGGAGGCTTGAATACAAACATACAGACAGGAATTTTGACAATGACTCTGATGAAGTCTGGCTGCAGCTCGATTTCGGTATGGGTCCTCACAGGGCTCATAAATATTAGGAGATAAAAAATGAAAATAAGATTAATGATAATTGTTTTGCTTTCAAGCGCTGTTATTTTTTTGATGTCTTTTCAACCTGCACATTCAGCCTCTATTGAGGTTGTGACAACTACGCCTGATCTTAAGTCTATAACAGAATATATCGGCGGTGATAAAGTTAGTGTAACGAGCATTTCCACAGGTTACCAGGACCCTCATTTCATTGATGCAAAGCCAAGCTATATGATCAAGGCAAAGCGCGCTGATTTGTTTATCAAGGTAGGTCTTGAGCTTGAGATTGGCTGGGAGTCACTGATTATTGAAGGTTCAAGGAATCCTAAGATACAGCCGGGGGCTCAGGGCAATCTTGACGTGTCTGAGGGAGTTATGAGGCTACAAGTGCCGACTGGCAAGATTGACCGCTCAATGGGAGATATCCATCCTTGCGGGAATCCTCATTACTGGACTGATCCGCTTAACGGTAAAATCATTGCAAAGAATATAACGAACCGTCTGTGCTCTATTTATCCTTCTGACGCACCATACTTTCAGAAGAATCTTTCGCTTTTTAACAGTCGTATTGATGAAGCTCTTTTTGGGAAAAAACTAACTGATAAGGTTGGTGGTGAAAAATTGTCAGATCTTCTTGCAGGGGGAAAATTCTATGAGTTTATCAAGTCAAATAATCTTCAGGGAGAACTTGGCGGCTGGATGGCCGAGGTGATGCCATTCCAGAATGCAAAGATCGTTACCTATCACAATTCCTGGCCATATTTCGCTTCAAGGTTTGGGTTACATATCATAGATCAGCTCGAGCCCAAACCGGGAATACCTCCGGGTCCAACACATATAAATGAAGTCATTGAACAGATGAAATCCGGGAATGTAAAGGTGATACTTATGGAGCCTTTTTATGCTGATAAACCGGCAAAACTTGTCGCTGAAAAGACGGGTGCAAAAATTGTCGTGGCGCCAAACTCGGTGGGAGGAAGCGACAAAGCGAAGGATTACGTTTCTCTTATTGATGCTATCCTGCAAAGTATTGTTGCGGCTATGAAGAATTAACTTATTACAATCTGGCGGAGATGAATAATGGAAAATATTCAGTTGCTGATAATACCTTTTTTTGCATGTCTTTTGATTGCGGCAATTCACTGTTACATGGGGATGCACATTGTCAGGAGAGGGGTAATTTTCGTTGACATTGCCCTTGCTCAATGTGCAGCTCTTGGAGCAAGTATAGGTCTTCTCAAAGGATATGATGAAGAAAGTTTAAGCGCCTATGCTCTTTCTCTGGCATTTACTTTTTTTGGAGCTGCCCTTTTTGCTATCGGGCGTTTTAAAGATGAGGCTGTACCGCATGAGGCGATTATCGGGATAGTTTATGTGGTATCTACGGCGCTTACTGTCCTTGTACTCGATAAGTCTCCTCATGGACTTGATGAGATGAAGACAATGCTTGTCGGAAACATCCTCTTTGTCAACTGGCAGGATGTATTTGAACTTCTTGCCCTATATGTTGTTCTCGGGGTCTTCTGTCTGATTTTTCATAAAAAGTTCTGGGATATATCAACTCTTTCCGGAAAGATTGTAAAAACAGACAAAGGAAGAAGGCTCTGGGATTTTATTTTTTATTGCATCTTCGGAGTTATGGTAACAAGGTCAGTGAGAGTTGCAGGAGTTCTTCTTGTATTCAGTTTCCTTGTCATCCCTGCCGTCTGCTCGCTTTTTTTTGTGAACAAATTTGTTAAGGGAATGATAATCGCATGGGGGATAGCCATTGTTGCGTCCGCTATCGGGCTTGGTTTATCAGGAAAGTATGATTTTCCGACAGGGGCAGCCCTGGTTTCAGCCTTCGGTATCACACTTTTATTAAGCGCTGTTGCGAGGTTTTTTATCAAAAAAAATTGAGAGAAAAATATAGCCTCAGTTTCCCGATGTGTTTCTCAAGAAGAAGCTTTGCCTCATAGCTTGTATATCCTGACTCCAAATCTTTTTCTTTTTTCCTAAATGGTTTGTTAAAAAAACTATTCGTCTTAGAGTTGCAGTTGGATTTAATTCAGAGGAATCGTGATACCAATAGCCAGAGTATAATCTGGGGAGTCCTTTGTCAGTCCAAACCTCATTCCTATATCCATAAATGTTTCACATGTAAAATGAGCCTGAAATCCACCCATTATGAAAAGAGGGTCTTCGTTTTTAGCCTTGTGGTCTGCTTCGCCTACAAGCTCAGAAACAATGTGAAATCTGTCAAAAAGCGCATAGTGAGCAGATGCAGCATAGAAGAATTTATCAACGCCTTCCTTGATGAAAGAATATCCGCCATTTATATCAAGCATAAGCTTCCCAATATTTTTTTCAAAAAGAACTTTAGCCACGTAATCAGTATGCCCTGAGCCTAAATCCTTCTCTTCATCTCCCGACGGGACAAAAACTTCAAAAAGCGCACCTATGGCCGGAGTATAATCTCCCTCATCCAAAAACCTGCTTTTAAGAAGAAAATGCATATCACCTAATCCCTCATGATCATTCTCAGAGTTATGTAGCTGAAAAGGCACTATCACATTCAATTCTACCCGATTGTAGATTCCTGTAATCAGGGCATATTCGTTTATTACAGCTTTTTCTTCGCTGCCGCCAAGGTTTTCAAATTGTGTTCCTATCTCGAGTTCAAACTTCCCCGGCTCGGTAGTTCCAAGGTCTTCTGTTACATGGGGTCTTTCAGCACGTGAATGCAATGGATATACTAAAAAAATAAGAGCTGAAAAAAAGAACAATAACTTCTTTACACCGGTTATTACCATATTTCGCCTCTTTATTTTTCAAAAAATTGTATGACTTTTATCGGTAATAACATGAATGTCAATGAGAATACGGGATTGATAAAATCAGGTGCGGTATTTATTAACAATATCCTACAAGTCAAAAATCTTTCCGGGATTCATTATGCACAGAGGGTCGAATGCTCTCTTGGTATTCTTAAGAAGGTCCATCTGGGCAGGTTCTATTGCCATGGGGAGATAGGCTTTTCTTATCATCCCTATGCCATGTTCGGCGGCTATCTTTCCGCCAAGGCTTATGGTCTTTTCATATATCTGCCTGCAGAAATCAGGATATTTTTTTAGCCATAGCGCTTCCTCATATTTTCCGGGAAATAATGTCACATGGATATTCCCGTCCCCTGCATGGCCAAAGCATGAAGCCTCGAAACCTTCTCTTTCTGATAATCCTTTCATATATGATATCAGTTCAGGTATTGAAGAACGCGGCACTACAGGATCAAGACTCCTGCAAAGCAGGCTTTTTGCTCCGGCAGCCTCAAATAAACAGCGCCTGAATTTCCAGAGCCTTTCCCTGCTTTCGCTCCCCTGAGACAGCAGAACATCTACTGCACCGTTTTCGTCGCACACTTCTCCTATGACTGCAATGTCCCTGTCAAGTTCACTTTTCTCCATTCCATGAAGCGTGATAAGAAGATGTGCCTTTGCGTCAGGGAATGGAGGTTCCTGTCCCAAGAAATTCTCGCCAAGCTTCAAAGCGGCTGCATCCATAAGTTCAAGGGCAGAGGGGATTATCCTTTTCTTTATTAAAGCTGAAACAGTCTTTGAGGCATTATCAACAGATGAATATGCAACTAAAAGGTCAGCCCTTGCAGGTGGTAGCGGGAGCAGTCTTAGAATTGCTTTTGTAAGAATTCCAAGAGTCCCTTCAGAGCCGACAAAAAGCTGTGTGAAGTTATATCCGGTCGCGTCTTTTACTACCTTACCTCCGGTTTTTATCAGTTCGCCGCCGGCAAGTACAACCTCGAGTCCGCAGACATAATCCTTTGTGGTCCCGTATTTTACAGCCTGGGGACCTCCGGCACCCTCGGCAATATTCCCTCCGAGGCTGCAGCTGTCAAGGCTTGCAGGATCAGGCGGATAGAAAAGCCCTGCGGATTCTATTTCTCTGTGAAAATTTCCAGTGATTATCCCGGGCTCAACAACTGCCATGAGATTATCCTCGTCAAGCTCAAGGAACTTGTCCATTCTTTCCATGGAAATAACTATCCCGCCGTAAACCGGGACACAACCTCCGCTCAATCCATAGCCAAGGCCTCTGGGGGTAACAGGAATCTTATATTCATTTGCAAGCTGAAGGGCTGACCGGATATGAGCAACAGTTCTCGCCTTTACTACGATATCAGGGTAAAACTCCAATCCTTTGGTCTGATCACGCGAATAAGGCTCTAATGATTCTTCCGAAGAAAAGACAACATCATTCCCTGTTTCTTTTTCAAGCCTGTCTAAAAGCTTGTCATTTACCTTTTTATACATATTAAAATTCTTATATTACATATGAAAAAATAAGCAAAAGTAAAAAGTATTTTCTGCGCTATGTCTAAATAATAATGAACTGCCGGAAGCATTGACAATTAATAAAATAGAGCATATTAATAAAGCGTGGGGTAGTGATGAAAGGGGGAATAGAAGATGAAAAAGACACTTATTTTCCTTATCATTCCTCTGGTTCTTTTGTCTTGCACTTCAGTCCTGAAAAAAGAGCTTATGCTGGCGGGCACAAGAGAATTGCCTCTTCAAGCCATAAAAGAAAATCCTGACTTTTACAAAGGGAAGCTCTTTATTCTAGGCGGTATAGTAGCCAACACAAAATTTTCAGAGGAAGGATCAGTAATAGAAGCTGCCTATGTTCCTGTAGATGAGAGGGGTAATTTTTCAAGCTCAAAACCTACTAATACCAGGTTCCTTGCGGTACTTTCCAAAGACAAAGGGTTGATTGATCCTCTCATATACCGTCAGGGGAAAGAGGTAACTCTTGCGGGAAGATTCATTGAAGTGAGAAAAAACAAAATAGAAGAGATGGAATACAGTTATCCTGTTTTCTCAATAGAAGAGATATATGCCTGGGAAGAGAAGGTTGAAAACACAAATTACGCAACTCCGATGTATCCATCATGGTATTATCCTTATTGGGGAGGATATCCATATTGGGGTTATGACTATTATCGTTCCCCTGTAGTGATTATTCAGAAAGGGAAAAAGAATAAGTAGTTAAGATGAATAAATTGCACGCTTGATTGTAGATTCCTTATAAAGGCGTAAGGAATCTACATTTTTTTGAATCCCTGAATTTGACAACAGTCATTGATATCTAATATATTCCACAAGATGAAAAAATTAATAATATTTTTTTCCACGGCATGCTATCTCGGCTATTCTCCTATTGTCCCGGGAACTGCAGGAAGCCTTGGCGGTTTAATAATTTATTATTTTATAGAAAGATTTTCTCCGGAAGGGCTTTCTAACTACTCTGTTGCGGCTTCCATAGTTTTCATAACCATTGCCGGAATATTCGCAGCCTCATACAGCGAAAAGTATTTCGGCACGAAAGACAGCTCGGAAATAGTCATAGATGAAGTGGCGGGAATGCTGATAAGCCTCTTTCTTATTCCATTTAAGTGGAAATATATGATAGCGGCCTTCGTGATTTTCAGGATTATGGACATTATAAAACCTTTTCCCGGAAGAAGGATGGAAAAGCTGAGCGGCGGCACAGGGGTTATGCTTGATGATGTTGTTGCGGGTATTTATTCAAATATAATAATGCAGATTTTGATTAAGGTTTATTAATTGGCTATAAATAACAAAGCTGATGGCAATATAGAGGGAATGCTGAACACCCTGAGCGATACAATTCTTGCCGATCGTATTAATAAACTCAGAAAATCTAAAAATGCAATAATCCTTGCCCATAACTACCAGCGCGATGAGGTTCAGGAAATCGCAGATATTTGCGGAGACTCCCTTGGCTTAAGCATCGAGGCATCAAAGAGCAGTGCAGAGATAATAATATTCTGCGGCGTGCATTTCATGGCTGAAAGCGCAAGTATACTTTCACCCGGAAAAAAAGTAATACTTCCCAGAATCGATGCCGGATGCCCGATGGCTGACATGGTAACAGAAGAAGAACTTAAAAAAAAACAGGCTGAACTTCCGGGCGTGCCAACAGTCTGCTATGTAAATTCTTCAGCTCTTGTAAAATCCATAAGTGATATCTGCTGTACATCTGCCAATGCGGTAAACGTGGTAAATTCCGTTAAAGAAGACACTGTGCTCATGGTGCCTGATAAAAATCTTGCCCTTTATACTGCAAAACATACAGCAAAAAAAGTCATCCCCTGGGAGGGGTTCTGCCCCACGCATCATCTCCTGCGCGTTAATGATGTTGAAAGGGTAAAAAAAGAAAATCCTGACGCGCTTTTTGTAGCTCATCCGGAATGTCCGCCTGAAGTCCTTGAGTTTGCAGACCACATATGCAGCACATCAGGAATGCTAACGTATGTAAAAGAGAGTCCTGCAAAAAAATTTATAATAGGTACCGAGGAGGGGATTTTTTACAGGCTTAAAAAAGATAACCCGGAAAAGGAATTTATTCATCCATCAAGGACACGGATGATCTGCCCTAACATGAAGCTCACAAGGCTTGTGGATATTGTCCTTGCCCTTGAACGCCTTGAGCCTGTCATTAAGGTTGAGGAGCCGGTGAGGGGGAGGGCGTATTTATCTCTCAAACGCATGCTCGAAATCCCGCGTGACTAAGGGCGAACGCAAGCTTTGGCGTGATGCTTTGTCAGCGTCCGGTTAGCAATCCTCACATATCCAGAAATATGCTCCGGTATGCTAATCCTCCGCTTCCTCGCCTGACGCACAAATCTTGCATTCGCAATTCCAGCCAATATTCATTTGTATCCCTTCGTTGCCTGCGTCGTCAGCTCCTCGACGTACAAAACAGTACGCCTGCGTCGCTTCCTCCTTGTCGCCTCGGTCTACTTTTGACTATGGGCTGGAATATAAAAAACCACAGAAGCTGCAGATTGTTTTGTAATCTGTGACCTCTGTGGTTGAATTTTCTTTAACTAATCAATAGCTGGCGAAAAGCTTTCCCCACTTGGTTTTCAGGAAATTGTTTACAGCTTTCCTTCCAAAGACCGGATACCAGAGATAGTCATGGTAGAAGAAGGAACCGAAAACAAAGAGATAAACAAGCGGCGTATGGAAAAACAGCTTTTGCATAATCTTTAGCGGGCTGAACCAGAGAAGGTCGCCCACATGGCTCGCCAGGTTGTCGCCTACATAGAATTTGAAATCCACCTTTGATATATCTTCCCCTACTATTTCTATTTCGTCCAATCTTCCTGTTCCCAGGCCTTCTTCGTGTGCAACCCTGATATAGTCGAGCTTCATCGGATCAAACCCCATCATCTTGCTTGCCACAGCATCGATCGCAACACAATCACCGCTTGCAAGGATGTAATCTTTTTCTACAGGAATCATAGTGCGGGGTCCCGGGCCGTTGCCGCAGGTAGTGCCGTCCATTACCGCAAAAATCCCTGAGTGAATCTCTTTCTGGATCTTCAGGAGGTCAACCAATGTTCTGTGGATGTCGCTATGCGTATAATGCCTGCGTGTGTTGAGCAGTCCGCCGAAGGCATTTTTCATAGCTCCCGTAGTCGTAGTATATATATGGCATTTCACAGTCGGCAGATGAACTATATTTTTGTCGAAGAAGAAGTCCGGCAGATAGATGCCATCCGGGAAAATCTTATCAAGCACCATCATCTTTGCCTTTGGCTCATAGCGAACCCATTTTATATCTTTTGGGAGGAAATTATATTTCACTGGGATGTTGTATTTTTCAAAGACAGGGGTGAACTTGTTAAGCTTCTCACCTTTAAATGCATTTGTGACAACTGTCTCATTCGAAACAGCCACAAGATCGCCGTATCCTTTTTCTCTAAGTTTCTTGATTGTTCCTTCAAGCTGCCACGGCGTAGTATTGGCCCCAGGATAAGGGAAATGCCATGAGATATTCTCCTTAAGAATGACAGGTTTCCCCTTAGTGAGAAATTTTTCGAACTCTGCCATCTCAAGAAGTTTGCCATAGTCTTCCACTGCGGATTCAGGTTTGGTTTTTATTACAGCTACTTTAGTTTTTGCCAATTATGCCAACCTCCTTTATTTTTCTCTTAATTGAGAGTTCTGAAACTTTTTTATTTTCTATCATGCTCTTTGCTGCTGATACAATTCCTTCTATGGTAAGACCGTATCTCTCACGGAGCTGTTTTTGAGAACCGTGCGGGACAAATTCGTCCGGTATCCCCATCAGCTTTATATTAAGGTTTGTTATTCCCTTCTCTGCGAGCATTTCTATAATAGCGCTTCCCATTCCTCCCGGGATAGTGTTTTCTTCTACTGTTAAAATAGTAGTAATTTTTCCGGCTAATTTCAAAATTGTTTCGCTGTCCAAGGGCTTTATGAATCTTAAATTCAAAACCGTCGAGCTTATCCCTTCTTTTTTAAGTTTTTCTCCTGCACACAAAGCAGGATGCACCATATTACCGGAGGCGATGATAAGTATGTCATTTCCTTCAGTCATTATCTCCGCTTTCCCGACAGGAATGAGCTTTAACTCCTCATCCATAACCACACCTTCGCAAACACTGCGCGGATATCGTAAGACCACAGGTCCGTTGATTGTAAAAGCAGTAAACAGCATATGCTGGAGCTCATTCTCATCCTTCGGGGCCATTAAGGTAATGCCGGGTATAAGCCTGAGGTACGAAATATCGAGTGTCCCCTGATGCGTGACGCCGTCAGCCCCGACTATGCCTGCCCTGTCAACAGCGAAGACAACCGGAAGATGCGGGATGCATGTATCGTGTATGATCTGGTCATAGGCTCTTTGTAAAAATGTTGAATATATAGCAACAACCGGCTTCATTCCCTGCGATGCAAGGCCGGCAGAAAATGTCACAGCATGTTGTTCCGCAATTCCAACATCATAAAAACGTTCAGGGAATTTTTCCCTGAAGATACAAAGCCCCGTTCCCTCGGCCATGGCAGCAGTAACTGCCACAATTCTTTTATCTTTTTCCGCAATCTTTATAAGTGTTTCTGAGAATATCTGGGTATAGGAAACTGCTCCTCCGTTACCGTCAAACTCACCGCTCACTATGTCAAAGGGCGCTACGCCGTGAAATGTGGACGGATCATCTTCCGCATGATGGTACCCCTTTCCCTTCATAGTGATTACATGGACAAGAACAGGACCTTCAAGTTTTTTTACATTCTTCAGCGTTTCAATGAGATGGTTGATATTATGTCCATCTATGGGTCCCACATATTTAAATCCAAGTTCTTCAAAAAGTATCCCGGGGACTATGAGGCTTTTTAAAGCCTCTTCAACCTGTTTTACTTTCTTTACTAACTGAGAGCCGATTTTAGGAAAGCTTGCAAGAAGCGCTTCAACATCTTTTCTGAATTTCATGTATTTTGTGCCTGTCGTGACCTTAGACAAATAAGCAGCAAGAGCACCCACATTAGGCGAGATAGACATCTTGTTGTCATTGAGTATGACAGTAAAATTATTCTTTATATGACCTGCCTGATTAAGGCCTTCAAAAGCCATTCCCCCTGTAAGGGAACCGTCTCCGACAACCGCCACAACCTTGCCCGGTTTTTCGTTCTTTTCGATCCCCTCGAGTATCCCGAGTGCAACTGAGATGGCAGTGCTTGCATGTCCTGCCACAAAGGAATCATACTCGCTTTCCTCCGGATGGGGAAAGCCGCTCAATCCACCGTATTTCCGGATCGTATTGAACCTGTCTTTTCTTCCAGTCAGTATCTTATGGGCATATGCCTGGTGACCCACATCCCAGATTATCTTGTCCACCGGGGTATCAAAGACATAATGTAGCGCAATCGTCAGTTCAACGACTCCGAGGCTAGATGCAAGATGTCCACCGTTTCTCGATATTACATCTATTATCAGTTCCCTTACATCCCCTGCAAGCTCATCAAGTTCCTCAAGAGGAAGGGATTTTATATCAGAGGGAAAATTTATTTTATCAAGTATTTTAGCCATTTAACTTTCTTGTAAGACCATCAGTTATCTTCTGCGGGCAACAATGAGACCTGCTATCTCTTTCAGATAAAAGGTTTTTGGTTTAACTGAATCAATCATATCCATAGAATCCCGTACAAGCTTTAATGCTATTTGCCTTGATTTTTCAAGTCCAAATACAGCAGGATAAGTTGCTTTTCCGAGCTTAGCATCGCTGCCAACACTCTTGCCTATAATCTGCTCATCACCCTCAACATTTAAAATATCATCAGTAATCTGAAAAGCCAAACCAATTTTTTCACTGAAAACAGTTAATTTTTGAATAATCTTCTCCTGGCAGCCTGCGGCAATGGCGCCTGCCCTTACAGAGGCGGTGATAAGGGCTGCTGTTTTGTTCATATGTATGAAAGTCACCCTATTTGCCGGTACCTTCCTATGCTCCGATTCAATGTCTGCAACCTGTCCGCCAACCATTCCGTCTACCCCTGCATAATTGGCAATCTCATGGGTTATCCGCAATGCGCTCTCTGTCCCCACGGCCTTTACAGCCTCTTTTCCAGAAGATATTTTGAAAGCCAGCGTAAGAAGGGCATCTCCGGCAAGAATTGCCATTGCCTCGCCGAATATCTTATGGTTAGTTGGCATTCCCCGGCGCAAGTCATCATTGTCAATGGCCGGAAGGTCGTCATGGATGAGAGAATAAGTATGTATTATTTCAAGCGCACAGGCAAAAGGGAGTGCTTTTTTATAGCTTCCGCCAAAAGACTCGCATGCTGCCATACAGAGCATGGGACGAAGTCTTTTACCTCCGGCAAATGTACTGTATCTCATGGATTTTCTGATTGTCTGAGGATAAACAGTTGTTTTTGGAAGAAGGCGTTTAAGCTCAACATCCAGTATTTTTTGTCTGGATTTCAGATATTCTTTTGTTTCCATTTTATTTATTCGTCTTCTTCTTTATCATCTTCCTTAACCTCAAAAGGCGCATAGGTGATATTCCCATCAGCATCTTTTAGCAGGATTTCTATTTTTTTCTCTGCTTCCTCAAGCTTGGCATTGCAAATCTTGTTAAGTTTTATCCCTTCCTGGAAGAGTGCGACAGATTCTTCAAGAGAGATGTTTCCTTCTTCAAGCTTTTTTACTATTTCTTCAAGTTTACTGAATGATTCTTCAAAGCTGTTTTTTTTCATTTTATTTACTCCATATTTTTTCTGTTATTTCATTAATAGTGCAGTTTATCTCTCCTCCCCTGGCAAGGAGGCTTAGCCGTTCACCCGCTGTTACATCTGTTATGCTTTTAACAAGTGACATTCCGGGCATTTTCCTTGCTATCATGTAACCCCTCTCAATCTGTGAATAAGGGGACAATATGCCGAGCACCCCTTCCTTCTCCTTAAGAGATGTGTTTATTCTAAAGAGTTTTATCTCAATTATCCTTCTCATTTTAAGAAGCAGGGATGAAAGTTCTCCTTTTTTCTCTGAAAGGAGATGTTTGGGATCATGGCGCAGGATTTCAATATAATTATGATTTGTCCTTAACCTTCCCTTTGAAATCATTTCCCTTGCTCTTACCTCTATCCTGTGAAGCATGTCATCAACAAGCTGCTGAAGGGACTCAATTTTGTTTTGAGGAGAAAGATGTGCTAACTTTGAAGAAGCGCTTTCAAGCTCCTGCTTTTGCTGTGAGATACATGAACGCATCGCGTTTACAATGTGTTTGCAGTTTGAAATAAGTCTGTTTTTAAGCTCATCCTTTGACGGGATCACAAGCTCTGCCGCCGCAGATGGCGTGGGAGCGCGAAGATCAGCTACAAAATCTGAGATAGTGTAGTCTATTTCATGTCCGACTGCTGAGATGACCGGTTTTTCGGATGCAAAGATTGCCCTTGCGACAATCTCTTCATTAAATGACCAGAGGTCTTCGAGGGAACCTCCGCCTCTGGCAAGGATTATGACATCTATCTCATCGATAGTGTTTAAAGTTTTAAGCCCTGCCTCTATCTCGCCGGCTGATTCCTCCCCTTGCACCCGCACAGGATATATTATTACGCGGATCCGCGGAGCACGTCTTTTGAGGATGTTCAAAATATCCCTTATTGCAGCACCTGTAGAAGATGTTATCACGCCGATTGTCTCAGGGAATGATGGGAGCTCTTTTTTATGTTCTTCTGAGAAAAGTCCTTCGGCTGCAAGTTTTTTTTTGAGTTTCTCAAAGGCAAGCTGGAGGGCGCCTATGCCGCGGGGTTCAATCTGGTTTGCTATGAGCTGGTAATTTCCCCTTGCCTCATAGACTGTGATCCTTCCGTTTACAAGGACTTTCATCCCGTCTTCAAGGTTGAACTTAATGAAAGAAGGTTTTGGACGGAACATGGCAACCTGCAACTGGGCTTTATCATCTTTTAAGGTAAAATAGATGTGGCCTGAGACAGGCTTGCTGAGATTGGATATTTCCCCCTCTATCCAGAGTTCAGGAAATTCTCTTTCAAGCTTACCCTTGATGAGCCTTGTAATATCGGAGACAGTATAAACGGATACATTTTGCATTTTATCAGCAACAAGTAACCGCTAAAAAGCATTTTTATCAAGCTAAAAATGCAATTTTTCTCCGTCATTTCTATACAGGTTGGACTCAATTACTCATTTAAAGGCCAAGATCCCGTTCTACATTGTCAAATATCAACGAAGGCTGAACAGTAAACTCACTCTCAGCCTCATATTTTCTTATCAATTCCTGTAGGGCGGTAAATTCTTCATAAGGGAGGACAACAAACTTTTTGTTCCCCTCTTTTGTCATAAATTCAGGATGCAAGGTAAACATATTTTTCACCTCAATTGCTTAAATCCTTCTTAATTAAAGTATGCTCAATAAATTCATTTTTTTCAATGTCTGCCTGTTCAAAAGCTTTAGCCCTGAAGAATATGGTTTTAAAATTTGCTAAATCAGGTAACCTGTTTAGTAGTTTTTATTTTTTAAATGAATTATTATAAAAATATGAAAAAAAGCCCGGCATTAATTATTATAATTCTGTTTCTGTTCCCCTTTGTCATAGACGCAAAAGACTTCACAATCCTATTTACGGGAAGCACGCGCAATGTTTTTCTTGCCTGCGGATGTCCGGGAAATCCATTTGGCGGGATATCGCAGAGGGCTTACATGATAGAAACTTTGAGAAACCAGAGCAAAGATTTACTTCTCCTTGACGGGGGAGATATATTTCCGGCCGGTAAATCAGATTTTGAGAAAAGGAAACTCCAGTATATCCTTAAAGCCTATTCCGTAATGCACTACGATGCCATTGCTCCCGGAGAGATGGATTTTAACTTGGGGCTTAAGTATCTTATGGATGAAACCGGGCAGAACTTACTTCCTTTTATATCAGCATCGCTCTTCTCACATGAAAGCACTTCACTCCTTTTCTCTCCCTACACAATAAAAGATATTGATGGAGTAAAGATTGGAGTCCTTTCATTGACAGATGGGACAGATAGAAATATTGAATCTGTCACAGTTAGCTCGCAAACAAGCCGCATAAAAGCTTATCTCGATTATTTAAAATCAAAAACTGATATTATCATAATTGTCTCGCACGCGGACTTGGCTACAGACAAAATCTTAATTGAAAAATATCCGCAAGTTTCTCTTATAATAGAAGGACACTGGGACAAAGATTATCCTCATAAAACGGTTCATAAGTCAGTGCCGATTTTTAATGCCAGAAAAGACGGGGAATATCTTGGCAAGCTCAAAATCAGTCTCGATGATAAAAACAGGATTGAAAAAATAGACGATGAATTCATTCCCCTTTCAAAAGTTCTCCCTGCGGATAAAAAAGTAGAAAAGCTTTTTCTCCAATATCTTGATGAAGTCAAAAAAACTTCCTCAGAGGGGGAAACGATACCGGAGTATGAGGCGTACAGGGCAGGGATGGGAAATATTTATATGCCCAATGAAAAATGCGCAGAGTGCCACAGCGAACAATATGATCAGTGGTCAAACACAAAACATGCAGAAGCCTTTCAAAC
Source organism: Candidatus Schekmanbacteria bacterium (assembly GCA_016219965.1). Classification (NCBI taxonomy): domain Bacteria; phylum Candidatus Schekmaniibacteriota; species Candidatus Schekmanbacteria bacterium. The sequence goes on along the minus strand of JACRJM010000003.1, from coordinate 268,932 downwards.
TCTCATAAAAGATGGACGCGATTTTGACCCTGAATGCCTCTATTGTCACACTATAGGCTACGGAAGAAAAGGAGGTTATATCAATTTCACAAAAACCCCGGAGATGATTAACGTAGGCTGCACTGCTTGCCACAAAGTCACAGATAACCATCCTCAAAGCAAAAGCTCTGAAGCAGAAATAACTGAAAACGTCTGTGTCGTCTGCCACACAACCGACAAGGACCCGAAATTCATATTTGAAGAGTTTGTCCCGAAGGTGATGCACTAATAATTTTTTCTATATGAGTATTTGCGAACTGATAGATGACAAAGTATAATACAAACAAATCGCATTTGAAATGCTGGAGGAAATAAGATGATAGCTGATGTAAAGACAAAGAAACTTCGTGTTATCCCTGATGAGCGCGGCAGGCTAATGGAAATGATACGGAACGATGATGAGATGTTTATCAAATTCGGTCAGTCTTACCTTACAACAGCCTATCCCGGAGTAGTGAAAGGATGGCATTACCACAAGAAACAGATTGATAATTTTGTTGTGGTCAGAGGGATGATGAAGGTAGTTCTTTACGACAGCAGGGAAGGTTCACCAACAAAGGGGGAGATAAACGAGTTTTTCATGGGGGAGCATAATCCAATTCTCCTTCAGATACCTGCAATGGTAATTCATGGATTTAAATGCATAAGCGAATCGGAAGCCCTGGTGGTGAACTGCCCTACAGAGCTTTATAACTACACATCACCTGATGAACACAGAATTGATATTTCATCGCCTGACATTCCGTATGACTGGAGCCTGAAGAACAGGTAAAACACGATGCGTGCAAAGAGTGTTTTAAAGGCTTGCCAGTCCTGCTCTGTTTAATGTTACAAGATGACACTAAACAGCAGGTGCCTTCTGCAGGGACTGCCAAGCCTTTTCAATATTATTGATGTACAAAAGGGTTAAGATGAAAATATTAATTACAGGAATAACCGGTTTTGCCGGAAGCCATCTTGCAGATTTCATCCTTGCCAATAAAAAAGATTCAGAGCTTTACGGCTTCTACAGATGGCGCAGCAGGATGGAAAACATCGAACATCATACTGCGTCGGAAATCCATCTTGTAGAATGCGATATCAGAGATTCTTACTCAGTCACAAATGCCATAGGCTCTATCAAACCGGACAGGATATTCCATCTTGCAGCGCAAAGTTTTGTCCCTACCTCATGGAATATGCCTGAGGAGACTTTATCAACAAACATTATTGGCAACCTCAACATCTTAGAATCTGTAAAGACTCTTGGAATAAATCCATTTATTCTCACAGCATGTTCGAGTGAGGAATATGGTATTGTAAACGCAGGCGAAATCCCCGTGAAAGAAGAAAATCCTCTAAGACCTTTAAGCCCCTATGCAGTAAGCAAGGTCGGGCAGGATATGCTAAGCTACCAGTATTTTAAGAGCTACGGGATTAATGTAGTAAGGACACGGGCTTTTAACCACACCGGGCCAAGGCGGGGCGATGTCTTCGTATCATCCAATTTTGCAAAACAGATCGCAGAAATAGAGAGAGGTAAAAACCCTCCTGTGATATATACCGGAAATCTTGATGCACGCAGGGACTTTACTGATGTAAGGGATATGGTGCGTGCCTACTGGGTAGCCCTTGAAAAGTGCGAGCCGGGCGAGGTGTATAACATCTGCACAGGTGCTGATTACAGTATAAGAGAGATACTTGAAATCCTTCTTTCTTATACAGACATCAAAGTTTCCATAAAGACAGACCCACAAAGGCTAAGACCGTCAGACCTTCCTGTGCTTTGCGGAGATAACTCAAAGTTCTGCAAAGCCACCGGATGGAAACCGGAAATCCCTTTGAAGCAAACCCTGCTCGATATACTTAATTACTGGAGAAGAAAGGTCGGGGATAAATTCCCTTGACAGAGGTGTATCTTTTAAATAGATTCCTCCTTCTAAGCTTAAGCTTGGCTAAGTGCCCGATGATGATTAGAAGATAACTAACTGAAACAGGATGTTGAAAATAGGAACTAAAAGATGCTTGATTTGTTTGAGCCAATTCAAAAAGAACTTGAACATGTTGAAAATGCCGCAATTAACAATCTTGTAAGCGATGCAGCACTCGTTACCAGTATAGGTTCGTATATTGCCAAGAACGGCGGGAAAAGATTGAGACCTGCCCTTGTATTGCTCACTTCCAGGGCTTTCGGATATACAGGTGAAAAAAGCATAAATCTTGCATGTGCAGTTGAATTCATTCACATCGCGACACTTCTTCATGATGATGTGATAGACGGAGCCGACATGAGGCGGGGGTCGCCGTCAGCAAACTGCAGATGGGGAAATGAGGCAAGCATACTTGTCGGGGATTATCTGTTTTCAAAATCTTTTTCCATAATGGTAAACGAAAATGACAACCGCATTATGGCATCCCTTGCCAATGCTTCCATGAAGATGGCAGAAGGAGAAGTCCAGCAGTTGATGAGCAGGTATGACATCAACCTGAGCAATGAGAGCTACATAGACATTGTCACCAAGAAAACCGCAGAGCTAATCGCATCCTGCTGTGAAGTAGGTGCCATAATAGGGGGCGCTTCCGAGGAACAGATAAAGGCAATGCACTCTTACGGAAAGAATATAGGAATTGCATTCCAGCTTATAGACGACACACTTGATTTCATTGCCGACAGGAAGAAACTCGGCAAACCGATCTGCAACGACATACGGGAAGGGAAGATCACCATGCCGCTTCTCCATGTCCTTGAAGCTGAAAAGAACGGAGCCCGCGGCAAGATAGAAGATATACTCCGGAAACATGAGCTTGATCAGGATGAGGTCGGTTTCATCATGGGACTTGTATCAAAGCATGACTCCATAGAACACACCATCGCGACGGCAGGCAAATATGCTGCCATGGGAAGGGAAAACCTTAAATCCCTGCCTGACAGTCCGGAAAAAAATGCCCTTAGTAATCTTTCTCAGTTCATTGTAAACAGAGATAACTAGACAGCCGACTTGCAGCTTCAGACACTAATAGTAAAAGCCAGAATCAAAAAAGAAAATATTGTTTTGTTCAGCTGGATAATAGAATCTCATGAGGGAATGGGAATAATGAGGACTATCGATGCTAAGAGCGGACTGGTAGAATTCATGGTGTCTCCATTTTTTGAAAAGGAATTTTTCGAAGTGATTACCTCCCTTGGCGAGGAAATCGAATTCATTGACAATGCGATAAGTCATGGCTGAAATAAAAGACATTAAAGATCTCCTTGGGAATATAGAGATAGATGAAATCCTGAAACTATCTCTTTCCGGGGGCGGGCAGTTCTCAGAGCTTTTCTTTGAAAATAAGTCATTCTCATCAGTGGTCCTTGAGGATGGTAAAATCGAGGAAATAGTCGGAGGGATTGACCGCGGCATAGGCTTGCGTGTTATAAACGATGGCAAGACCTTCTTTGCCCATACCAACTCATTTGAAAATAAAAATCTTATAGAACTTGCTTCAGGGATTTCCAGTGCTATCTCAAGCGACCGCTATGGCAGGGACCTTACAGAGCTTTATGCAATCAAAAAAGAGGAACATGCCAAATCCCTTATGCCTGATTTTATAAAGGCATCCCTTGATGCGAAGGTGGAAAAATTAAAAGAAGCTGAATCATTCCTGCCTCTGGGAGACAAGTCTCTGCGCCATTACAGGCTCGTATTTTCAGATTCAGTTCAGGACGTGGCAATAATAAACTCTCTTGACGGGGAAGCAACAGATAAAAGGATCAACTCGATTTTTCTCGTTCACCTTGTCGTATCTGACGGCGAGCTTATCCAGACAGGCTATGAACCGGTGGGCGGAAGCGAAGGGTTCGCGATGTTTAGCTCTATCAGCCTTCGCGATGTTGTAGGGAAAGCCTATGAAAGGGCAATGCTCATACTTAAAGCTCCCAAAGCTCCGGGAGGAACAATGCCTGTTGTGCTTTCAAGCGAGGCGGGAGGCACGATGATACACGAAGCAGTGGGGCATGGATTCGAGGCTGATTATGCACAGGAGGGGCTTTCAGTTTATTCGCATAAAAAAGGGGAGCTAATAGCATCACCGTTAGTCACAGTTGCAGATGACCCGACACTCCCCGGTAAAAGAGGAACTTACAGGGTAGACGACGAGGGGACAAAGCCGGGGCATAATGTCCTCATTGAAAAGGGAGTTCTAAAGAACTATCTCTACGACAGGCTCTCATCATGGAAAGATAATGTACATTCAACAGGAAACGGCAGAAGAGAATCATACAAGTGCAAACCAATTCCCCGCATGAGCAACACGTTTATCAAGTCCGGCACTCACGATCCAAAGGAAATTTTATCTTCAACAGACTCAGGGCTGTTCGTAAGAAAAATGGGGGGAGGACAGGTGAACCCGGTAAACGGAGATTTCATATTCGAGGTAAGCGAAGGATATCTTATATCAGGCGGAAAAATCACCACACCTGTGAGAGGTGCAACGCTTGCCGGAAACGGGCCGAAAGTTCTCCTTGAAATAGATATGGTTGGAAATGACCTTGGCTTTGGAATAGGAACATGCGGCAAAGACAGCCAGGGAGTTCCTGTTTCAGACGCACAGCCGACTCTCAGGATAAAAAGCATAGTAGTCGGCGGCGAAGCTTCACCACAGCCAAAAAACCAATAGCAGTGATTGCAGGGGCAATGCCTCTCATGCGCAAAAAAAATTATATTCCATATTTTTTAATCTCTATATCTTCAGTTATTCTACTTTCCTGTGCAGCCACAAAAATACCGGCAGGCAATATCATGCAGATACAGAACCTTTCTACAGTAATGAAGGATGTTGATAGATTTACAGGGAAGAGAATACTTCTCGGTGGTCTTGCCGGAGGGGCATCTTCTGATAAACTGCTTATAGTGTCTGAAAAGCCTTTGGACATAACTGGAAAACCGCAGACTTATTTGCCAGGAAACGGCTACTTTCTCATTGATACAGGTTCTGAATATTCAGGAGGTACCCCAATCTCTGTCTTTGGCGAAGTTATTGGGACAAGAGAAGAAGATTTTGAAGGGGGAAAGAAAAAATACCTGCTTTTAAAATCCATAGAGATTTACCAGTGGGAGAAACCCAAGGGGTGTTTAACCTTAAGGCCCATGATCAGTATTGGAATAGAAGGAACACTATAGGGCGAATGCAATTTTTAGAGTTATACTGCGTCATCTGCCAGCTCGCAAATGCTCACATACAGAAAAGTATGCTCCGGTATTGCTTGTCATCCACTTCCTTGTCTAACATCTAAAACTTGAATTCGCCAATAAAAAAACCGCTTCCTTGCCTGATACACAAATCTTGCGTCTGCTGAAAAATCGGTATAAAATAAAATCCTTAACCAAGGAGAAAACAATGGGATTTTTTATATGGAAAGACAGCTTCAATACTGGCATCGATGAGATAGACCAACAGCACAGGTCATTCCTGGAAACTTTAAACGCGTACTACAACCTTATATCTAAAGACAAGAAAGCTATTGTCAACGAGGAACTGATTGGGAAACTTAAAACATATGTTGCAACACACTTCAAATATGAAGAGAGCATGCTCCAGCTTATTAGTTACAAGGAATTGGAACCACACCAGAAACAGCACAAATATTTTGAGTCGCGTATTTTGGAGTTAGAGGATGCGCAGGTTCAGCAACACGCTGAAAAGTTTAATGGTGTTCTATCATTTCTAAGGGACTGGTTCCTCAATCACATTCTCGAGGAAGACAGGAAGTATGTTTCTTTTGTGATGTGAAGCCGCTTTGATAGGGGGGAGAAAGTAGCAGACTCAATATTTGGCATGATGCTTCGTCAGCGTCCGGTTAGCAATCCTCACATACAGAAAAGTATGCTCCGGTATGCTAATCCTCCGCTTCCTCGCCTGATACTCAAATCTTGCGTCTGCGGAAAAGCTTAATACCCTTCTATTTACATTATTCAAAACCTACATTTCTATTTGAAGAAGACATTTCAAGCATAATTCTACATTTACATAAGATATTATTGACAACTACTTTCTGGGACAGTACAAGACATTAAAGCATAGAAACAATATAAAAATGTATATTAAGGAAAGGTGAGAGACTAAGTGAGTGAGGTATTTCATTGGACGTGTTCTTTCTGCAACCGCGATACTACCATTACGAAAGAAAGCTTCCATTCTGACTTTACAGATCTTATTATTCCAAATGCTGATGGATCAAGGCGGTTGCAGCTGCTGTTCATTATTTGCCCTAATCCGAAATGTAAAAAAATTACGCTCTCTGTTTCTTTACACATCCTGTCAAAAGATCAATGGAACAAACCCTTCGCCGATAAATGCTTGAATCAATGGAATCTCATCCCTGCATCTCTCGCCTTAGCGTTTCCTGACTATGTTCCACAGTCTATCATCAACGATTATAACGAGGCTTGCCTCATCCGTGACACGAGTCCCAAAGCTTCGGCTACACTTTCTCGACGTTGCCTCCAAGGGATTATCCGAGACTTCTGGAAGGTCAAACCTAGTCTGCTCGTTGATGAAATTAAACAGATTAAGGACAAGACAGATCCCCTGACTTGGGAGGCTATTGACTCTGTTCGTAAGGTAGGCAACATCGGTGCTCACATGGAGAAAGACATTAATATGATTATCGATGTAGATCCGAATGAAGCAGAGCTTCTTATTGGTCTAATCGAAACTCTGATTCGTGATTGGTACGTTGTCCGTGAAGAACGGAAGTCACGCCTTCTGCGAATCAAGGAGGTTGCAGAGCATAAGGATCAGGTGAAGAAGGGAACAGTAAAGGCACCCTAACAACCACATCAACTCAGATGTGACAATTACGCTACGTTTCATAATTTAAAAAGTAAAAAGGGTCAGATCTTCATTATTTACAAAACCTCTGGTGTGAAAAATAATTAGTTAATTGAATTAATGAGATTGCCGCACTCCTGATCGGCGTTCGCTATGACAATAAAAAAATCATCTTCAATCAAGCAAGGAATGATTTTTTCCTGCGGATTCAAGTTTTGGATGGAAGACGAGGAAGTGGGTAGCGAGCAATACCGGAGTGTACTTTTCTGTACATGAGGATTTGCGAGCTGGTCACTGACGAAGTATCACGCCAAAAATTGAATTCGCTACAGTTACACCTCTTCCGGCGGCTTCTGAGTTATGAAACTATAGTACAACATCAGATCATAGATAATCTTTAACCCCCCTGCTATGAAAAACGGCATGCTCAGAAGAGCGGTGCTCCCCAGCATTATTGAAGCAATTGATGGCGAGATAGCTGCACCTGTTGTTCTCGCCACACCAGTAACACCTGCTGCTGCGGAACGTTCCTCGGGTTTAACTACAGCCATTGTATAGGACTGCCGTGTTGGAACATCCATCTGCGATATGCTGAACCGTAAGAACAGCATGACTACTGCAAGCTCAAGATTTGGCATAAGCGGTACAAGTATGAGAAGTATGTTAGACGGAAGGTGTGTAAACACCATGGTGTTAATAAGCCCTATCCGTTCAGCAATGCGTGCTGCGAGCAGGGCTGAAAGTCCTGCAAGAACATTGGCACCAAAGAAGATCCCTCCAAGTGCTACAGGTTCAGCTCCGAAACGAAGATGAAGCCAGTAAGCCATGAGACTCTGTATTACAAAGCCGCCGGCAAATGAGTCTATGGTAAAAAGAGCTGAAAGCTTTAACACCATTTTTCTTGAACTGCTTAACCCGGTAATGTTTTGCAATATGCCGGGGGAATTAGATGATTTTTCATGATCAACCTCTACTTCAACAGACGAAGTAAGACGACTGAAAATAATAGCAAGAATCGCACCTCCGCAAGCATAGCAGATAACAACAATACGGTAGCTTGAAACTGCGCTTACACCTGACTGAACTAAAAAATTAACAAGTGCACCCACACTCAATGCCCCGGTGGCAGTCGCAAATGAGCCTGCGAGGGAGTACCATGCAAAGGTCTTAGTTCTCTCTTCATTGGAAACTACCTGTGAAAGCGCTGCCTGCTCAACCGAAAGAAATGGTCCCACCTCATTTCCGCTTGGGCTTATAACCCCGATTGTTGCGGCAATCAGAAGGAGCAGGATGTTGTCCGTCAATGCGAACATGACACCGCCGAAAATCATAAGAAATGCACCTGCTATCAGAATCTTCTTCCTCCCAATACGGTCAGCCCTTGTTGTAAGCCAGAGCGAGATGACAGTGTCGCCTATTAAAGTCAGCGTGAGGAGAAGCCCAATCTCTGCCTGGCTGAAATGAAGTTCAACGAGATAGAGGACAAGTATAACAGAGATGAATCCATAGGAAAAAAGTCTTGCGGCACGGGTAACGAATAAAAGTCTACCGTCGCGGGGAAGATTGAAAAACATAAATTATCCTTCCGCTGTTCAGTTGTTAAGAGAAAAGTTATAATAGCTTACAATGAAAAAAAATAAATTACATATAAGAATTGTATTATGTTTGTGCATTCTTTTTCTTTATGGCTGCAAAGCAGATGTTGAAAAAAATGACATGGCGAGACTTCGCGTCGCCATATCCTCTGAGCCTCCAACCCTTGACTGGAACCTTGCGACAGACAATGTTTCATTCACTGTGATAAACAATATTATGGAAGGCCTTACGCGCTTTGACGAGAAGATGAATGTCATTCCATCGGTAGCATCAAGATGGGAAAGCTTTAGCTCATTCACAAGATACAGATTCTATATAAATGAGAAAAGCCGGTGGAGCGATGGCAGGCCTGTAACCGCAAGAGACTTTGAATATTCGTGGAAAAGACTCCTTGCCCCTGAAACAGCCGCTGAATATGCTTATTTTCTTTATGATATAAAAAACGCCTATCTCTATAATGCAGGGAAACTCAAAAACTCTGACAGCGTTGGAGTGAAAGCCATCTCTGACACAGTGCTTGAAGTGACACTTGAGAGGCCGCTTGTGTTTTTCCCGGCGTTAACGGCTTTTATGGTAACATTCCCGTTAAGACAGGACATCGTGGAAAAATACGGCGAGCGCTGGACTGAGCCGGACAATATGATAGGAAACGGACCTTATCATCTTAAGAAATGGGAGCATGACTACAAGATAGAGCTAAGCGAAAATCCCCACTATAAAGGAGCAAAGCCTGACTTTAAAGAAGTGGATATCTTCATGGTAAGCGAGCCTAATACTGCACTTCTTCTTTATGAAACAGGCGCGCTGGATATAGTTGAACTTCCTTCCATAGCAGTGTCAAAGCTTAAGACAAACCCTGAATACAAAAGATACTCCATACTTCGCGGATACTATTATGGCTTTAACACAAAAAAAGCTCCTTTCAACAACAGCATTGTGAGAAGGGCTTTAGTCAGCGCAATTGACAGAAACGAGATAGTGAACTCCTTAAACAGCGGCGATATTCCGGTGACATCATGGATACCGCAGGGGATGTTCGCAGAAAACAATGCCATAGGAATAAGTTTTAACCCGGAGAAAGGCAGGAAATTACTTGCCGAGGCGGGCTACGCCGGAGGGAAAAAGTTTCCGGAATTAACGATTGCTTTTAACTCATCAGAGGAAAACCGCATTGTAGCGGAGAACATCCAGTCACAGCTTTCAAGAAACCTTGGAATACACGCTAACCTTGATAACCTTGAATGGAAGGTCTATCTCACGAAGCTTAAAAATGACTGTCCGGATATATTTAGATTAGGATGGGGCGCAGATTTTCCTGACCCGGATAATTTCATGCGCATATTTACAAGCTCAAGCGGCAACAACAACACAGGCTGGGGAAATGAAGAATATGACCGGCTGATAACAGAAGGTGCTGAGACAGGGGATAACGGGAAAAGATTGGAAATTTACAACAAAGCCCAGAAGATTCTCTGCGAGGAGGATGTGCCCATAATCCCGCTTTTTGTGGGCAGTAAGAATATACTTGTAAAGCCGTATATAACCGGAACAAGCTTTAGCCCCCTTGATACCTACTACTACAATATGTTCAGAAGAAAAAAATAAATAGAGGAGAATAAATCAGCATGCTGCAGTTTGTTGTTAAAAGAACAATTCTCAATATCGCTGTAATCCTCGCAGTCATACTTATCTCGTTTCTTATAATGCACTCCGTTCCGGGCGGGCCATTTGACAGGGAAAAGAAACTTCCGGAGCTTGTTAAGGCAAACGTAGAGAAGAAATTCAAGCTCGACCTGCCATTAGAACAGCAGTTTATTAACTATGTTGAAGGGATTTGTTACGGTGATTTTGGTCCGTCATACAAATACACAGGAAGATCTGTCTCTGATATTATTGGAGACGCATTCCCTGTATCAGCACTGCTCGGAATGGTGTCATTTTTATTTTGCCTTTTGCTCGGATTTGCAGGCGGAATAATTTCAGCCTTAAGAGCGGATAAGACAGCTGATTATTTTGTGCAGTTTGCTTCAATATGCGGAATATCATTGCCAAGCTTTGTGCTTTCTGCATTGCTGATATCAGTGTTTTCCATCATGTTCGGGATTTTTCCTCCGGCATTATGGGAAGGGGCAAGCTACATAATTCTTCCATCTATTGCGCTTGCCATGGGGCCTGCCGCATATCTTGCAAGGTTACTGCGGGGAAGCATACTCGACACTTTCAATGCTAACTTCGTTTCTTCCGCACAAGCCAAGGGTTTAAGCAGACAGAGAATCTTCATAAAACATGTTCTTTTTAACTCCCTTATACCGGTTGTAACTGTTTTGGGACCGCTCTTTGCCGCACTTGTGACAGGCTCTTTTGTCGTGGAACATATATTCTCTATTCCCGGTATGGGGAAGTTTTTTGTCCTGGCGGTCACGGACAGGGATTATCCGATGATCATGGGAATTACCATAGTTTACTCTGTAATACTTGTACTTGCGAATTTTGCCGTTGATATTTCATACGCCTTTCTTGACCCGCGCATAAGGAATGTTAAAAATGCTTAAAAAAAATAAGCTCGCGGCTGTTGCAGTTTTTTTCATAGCCATTCTTTCGTTCACAGCGCTTTTTGCTGATTTTATCGCGCCTTTTCCCTATGAATATCAGGATACCAAAGCTTTGCTTCAAGCTCCTTCCGCGTCACATTACTTTGGGACAGACAGGCTTGGCAGAGATATCTTAAGCCGCATAATCTATGGTGCGAGGATATCGCTTACTGTAGCTATAATTTCTTCGGCCATTGCAGTTCTGTTCGGCGCAGTTTATGGGGCATGCGCAGGATTCATAGCCGGGAAGACGGAGAGTGCCATGATGCGCTTTGTTGATGTAGTATATTGTATCCCTGACCTTCTTATCATAATCCTGATATCAATAATGATTGGCAGGGGTATAACAGGGATCACACTGAGTCTTTCCCTTGTTAGCTGGGTAACTGTGGCAAGGGTTATGCGCGGCGAGGTCATCAGGATTAAAGTGCAGGACTTCGTAGAAGCTGCAAAGACAATAGGCGCAGGTAAGACACGAATAATATTCCTTCACATCTTTCCTTGTGCCTTAACATCTCTCATAATAACCGCTACATTCAGGATACCGCAGGTAATACTTGCAGAATCTTCACTAAGTTTTCTGGGGCTTGGAGTGCCGCCGCCATTTTCAAGCTGGGGAACGCTTGCCAATGAAGGCTGGGCATCATTGAGGTTTTATCCCCATCTCATACTTTTTCCTGCGGCGGTGATATTCATAAGCATAACTGCCTTTAACTTAATTGGTGAGGGACTAAGGGATGTACTGGACCCGTATAGGAAAGACTAATCAGTGACAGATGAGAGAATAAAAAACTCAGGCGTGCTTGGCAGAAACCTTTTCATTCTGTTTTTTTACATTTTCCTTCATGTTGCTGATGTAGCCTTCAAGCTTTTTTCTAAGTTTTCCGTCATCAACGGATAGCATCCTTATGGCGAAAAGCGCGGCATTTTTCGCCCCTGCACTTCCTATTGCCATAGTTGCAACAGGAATGCCTCCTGGCATCTGCACAGTTGAAAAAAGTGAATCAAGACCATTTAAAGGGGGACTGCTTATAGGAATTCCTATTACGGGAAGAGTTGTGTGCGATGCGATAACACCTGCAAGATGTGCTGCACACCCTGCCCCTGCTATTATGATTTTTACTCCTCTTCCTGCCGCAGATTTGCTGAATAGAGCTGCCTCATCAGGGGTCCTGTGGGCTGATATGATATTATAACGATATGAAAGACCGAATTGTTCGAGAATATTTCCGCATTCCTGCATTGTCTGCAAGTCGGATTCGCTTCCCATTACTATTTCAACTGCAATTTTTCCCATTGATGTGACCTGTAAAATGTTTATATATATAAAATATTAACAGAAAAAATAACATTTGAATAGTTAAAAAACTTGTATATATTCTATCACCGGGCAAATAAAAATAAAATGGAGGAAATAAAAATGTTAAGACCTCGTTTTTCTCTGATCGCATTGATCCTGCTGATTACTGTATTTTCATTACTAACTGTATCAACCCTTAAAACCTGTGCTGAAGAAGCAAAACCTGCTGCTACTTCACCGCAACCTCAAAAAGCATTAGAAGTTCCTGTAACGCCGCAACCACCTCAAAAAACCGGGGAAGCTGCTCCCGCTCCTTCCCAAGGGACTGAACAAAAGGGTAAAGCACCAAAGATTGTTTTAGAAGAAACACTTTTTAATTTTGGAGAGATGCATCAGGAGACCAAATCCACTCATATTTTCAAGATAAAAAATACAGGTGATGCAGACCTTGAAATAAAAGACATTAAAACCTCCTGCGGCTGCACTGCGGCAATGGCTTCTAAGAACATAATCCGTCCCGGCGAAACAGGCGACCTCAATGTGATTTTTTCTTCCAAAAGGTTTCAGGGGGAAGTAACAAGGCAGATTAGCCTTGTTACAAATGATCCGGCAAATGAAACCTCAGTGATAAAGATTAAAGCCTTAGTTAAGGCGCTTCTTGAGGTTAACCCGGCTTACCTGAATTTTGGGAGGATAACAGAATCAAAATCTCAGACAATGGATGTGAAACTGAAAAATATGACTAATGAAGTTATGACATTAGATAGCATAACTTGCGAGAATAAAGAAATTACTATTGGGAAGTACGATAAAGACCTTAATCCCGGTTTAGAAGTTACAGTACCCGTTACATACACTTCTTCTCTCAAACCTGAAAGGCCGGGAGTTGCAGGAAGCATAACGATACAGATTAAAGGGAGCAACGAAAAGGTCTTGATCCCATTCAGCTTACAGATTGTTGGTGAAGTACAGCTTAAACCAAAGAATCTGAGTTTTAATGTGGTAAAAAAAGGAGAAACTCCGGCTAAAATAATCACTATTGAGAACAGGGGAGAAAAAGATCTTAAAATACTGGGAGCCAAATACGACAGTAATCTCATTGAAACAGACGCCAAATTTCCTTTATCAATCAAACCGGGAGATTCTGTAAAAATATCGGTAACTCTCTCGTCTAAAGTTGCTGAAGGAAAATTCAAAGGACAAATAGAATTTCAGACGGACAATCCCAAATATTCTGCTGTCTCTGCCCAAGTCTTAGGAGTATTGAAAAATATAGAACCGCAGGGTCAACAACAACAGCAACCGGAAAAATAATCAGAAGAGTTGTTCTGATTTGAAGCAAACCCGGATTAAGGGGAAATACCTTTATTCCCCTGAGACAGAATTAATAGAAGATTTCCTTCTTCTTATAGAAGGCAATATCATTGCCAGTGTTGAACGAATGAAGGGAACCAGTTCAACTGCTGATATCGACATAGGTAATTCCATCCTTATTCCCGGCTTAATCAACGCGCACACTCATCTTGAACTTACAGGATACAGGGGAAAAATAAGGCAGCGCAGTAGTTTCCCAAGATGGATAGAGGATATTGTATCCTTAAAAGCAGCGACCTCCAGAGAAAGCTATAGAACTTCTGTAAGCGAAGGATTGCGGGAAGGGATTAAAGGCGGATGCACTTTCTTTGCAGACATATCTAATTCCTTTGAGAGTCTTAATCCTTTCATACAGTCAGGGGCAAGAGGTGTTATTTTTTATGAAGCTATAGGATTTGGCGACAAAAACACCGACAGCGTCTGCCGAAGAATAGAAGAAATGCTTGATGAGCATAAAAAATTTAACTCTGAAAATGTAGCGGCGGGAATAAGCCCTCATTCTCCATATTCTGTTTCAGAAATTCTTTTTAAAAATTGTAACTCTACAGCTATCGATAAAAAGCTTTCCATGCAAATTCATCTGGCTGAGTCAGAAAATGAAACTGAATTTTTAAAAAGCGGAAGAGGTCCTTTTTTTTCTCTCCTATCTTTTTTCGGTCAGATCCCTGAAGAGTGGTCCCCTCCTGAGGTTGGTCCTGTTGAGTATATGAAGAAACTCGGACTGTTGAGACAAAATGTTTCTTTTGTGCATTTAAACAATTATTCTTCATCTGATATAGAGTTCCTGGCAAGAGGAGGGTCATCTGTCGTCATATGCCCCTGTTCCAACAATAATTGGTTTGGAAGAGATAAAAGTCCGCTTGCAGATGCCCTCGAGGCAGGAGTTAATATTGCTTTAGGCACAGACAGTTGTGCGAGCAATTCAGGAATTAATATGTTCAATGAACTTAAGATGCTTCGTAAATTATTGCCTTCTATTAGCGCTGATGAGGCAATAAAGATTGCCACGTTGAATGGCGCTCAATGTTTTGGCTTAAGCGGAAAACTTGGCAGGGTTGCACCTGGCTACCTTGCGGACATGATAAGCGTACCGGTAAATAGCACTATAAAATTGAAAGATGCCTGTGAGTATGTTCTAATGGAATCACAGGAAGTGAATTTTTCCATGGTAAACGGGAAAATGATTTATTCTCAATTTTAAAGAGTTGGCAGGAGCTTGACGATTGTGACGACCTAATAATAGCAATATGAAAGGATAGAGTCTAATCCCTCTTTTTATGATATCTCACTACATTCAATTACTTAGAGTCAAGCAGTGGACAAAAAACCTTATTATATTTTCAGGTCTTGTTTTTTCTGAAAATCTCTTTAACCCTCTGCTTATTGAAAAAAGCATTTTAGCTTTTATATTATTCTGTTTTCTCTCTTCAAGCATATATATATTCAATGATCTTCTTGATCTTGAGAACGACCGCAATCATCCGCTTAAAAAGGAAAGACCTCTCCCTGCAGGGCTCATATCTGTAACAAATGCCGCTATATTTGGAGTCTGCATCGCTGTCTCTGTTCTGGTTTTGTCATATATGCTTCATAAGACTTTTTTCAACATATGCCTGATTTATTTTATTACATTCATACTCTACTCCCTGTTTCTAAAACACATAGTTATACTTGATGTTCTCGTTATCTCATGTGGTTTTGTTATGAGAGCAATAGCAGGGGCAGTAGTAATAGATGTAAGGTATTCTCCATGGTTCATTATCTGTACATTTCTTCTTTCTCTCTTTCTTGCACTTGCAAAAAGAAGGCATGAATTATTGCTTCTTAATGAGAATGCTACTGCGCATCGGCGTATACTTGAGGAGTACAGCCCTTATTTTCTGGACCAGATGATATCAGTTGTAACCCCTTCGACGATGATTGCGTATACTATCTACACGCTATCCCAGGATGCCATAAGCCGCAATCTTGAATATACCGTTCCATTTGTAATGTACGGAATATTCAGATATCTTTATCTCGTTCACCAGAAGGGAAAAGGAGGAAGCCCTGAGATGATACTTCTCACGGATGTTCCTCTTATCATAAATATTTTGCTGTGGGGATCAGCATGTGTGTATATAATATATTTTTTAAAATAAAGTGAGAAGAATACCGTGAAAGACGTGAAACTCTCAATAGTAATACCTGTTTACAATGAGTGCGACCTTGTCCTGAAACTGTTACAAAAGGTCGAGAATGCCGTGAAACACGACAAGGAAATAATCCTGGTTGATGATTTTTCCACTGATGGCACAAGGGAAATATTAAAAGAGCTGGACACTAAAAAATACAGAATATTTTACCATGAGAAGAACATGGGTAAGGGTGCTGCCTTGAGGACAGGATTTGAGCATGTAACAGGGGATATCGTAATCATACAGGATGCAGACCTTGAATACGATCCCGGAGAATACGACAAACTTATAGCACCTATAATTGACGACAAAGCTGATGTGGTTTACGGATCAAGGTTTCTTTCAGGGCCTCATAGGGTCCTTCTCTTCTGGCATTATGTGGGGAATAAGGGTTTAACTACTTTCTCCAACATTATGACCAACCTCAATTTAAGCGACATGGAAACCTGTTATAAAGTATTCAGGGCAAAAGTGCTTCATGGCTTGAACCTGAAATCTGACAGGTTCGGGTTTGAACCGGAATTTACAGCAAAGGTAGCAAAGAGAAGATACAGGATTTATGAAGTTCCTATATCTTATTATGGCCGCGATTATACTGAAGGAAAAAAAATTACGTGGAAAGATGGATTTGTGGCCATCTGGTGTATTATCCGCTATACCTTATTCGACTGAGCCTCAAGTACAATATTTGGTACTATACTTTGTCAACCACCATCTTAAAAATGCTCACATACAGGAAAAGTATGCTCCGCTTTTTTCACTGACGGGTTCCTCGTCTATTACACAAATCTTGCACTTGAGAAAGTATAAGTTGTTTTAACTTTGTTTATAAAAATCTTTTATCCACTGGTATTCCCGAGACAACCCTTCTTTCACTCCTACCTGCGGATTGAATTTCAGGATATTTTTTGCAAGCTCTGTATCAGCGTAGGTATGCCTTACATCTCCCTTCTGTGTTTCCTTGTATTCTATTTTAAGGGTTCCGTGAGTCAATTCATTGATTGTATCAAGTACGGCCTTAAGACTTGTTCTGCTCCCTCCTCCAAGGTTAAAAATTTTTCCTACGGCGTTTTGAGCTGAGGCAGCATTAAAAGTTGCAGCAACGATGTCAGAAATAAAGGTAAAGTCTCTTGTCTGTTCTCCATTTCCGTATATTTCAAGGGTCTTCCCGTTAATAGCATTCCTGAAAAACTTGTGGAACGCCATATCTGGTCTTTGTCTTGGTCCATAGACAGTAAAGTATCTCAAAGAAACGGTCGGGACACCGTAATTCTTGTAATAAAGGTTGCAAAGGTGTTCTCCCGCAAGCTTTGAAACACCATATGGAGAAACAGGACAGGGAATATCTGTCTCCTGCATGGGTAGCTTGTCAGTATCACCGTAAACAGATGATGAAGAGGCATAGACAAATCTTTTTATTTTCGAATCCTTTGCAGCCTCAAGAAGACGTTGCGTAGCGTTGATGTTGTTTGTGGTATATATGACGAACTGCTCGCCCCAGCTGCTTCTTACGCCAGCCTGAGCAGCAAGGTGAAAAATCACGTCTACATCTTTTAAAATGGGATTTAAATCAAGCTTCGTAAGGCAATTCTCAATAAGAGTAAATGAAGGATTGGAACGGAGTTTTTTGATATTATTTTCCTTTTGGGTTCTAGGATAATAGTCAAGAAATGAGTCTACACCTATTACTGTATGTTTTTCTGCAATGAGTTTTTCAGCCAAATGAGAACCGACAAATCCTGCTGTCCCTGTAACTAATGCCTTCACAATTGCTCCCTTCGATTATGATAATTTATTTCAGCACAGGCATACTAAAAATATGTACATTGAAAATCAATATAAAATACTCGTAATGCTTAATTTATTTTCATGGCTTGACAAATCTACCCTCAAGTTCTATTAGTCCGGCACTATCAGTCTCTTATCATAGAGGGAAAAGATAATGATTATTGTAATGCAAACAAAAGCTGCAAAAAAAGACATAGAAGATGTCATCAATAAAATAAAAGATCTTGGCTATAAACCTAATGTAATCGAGGGAGTTGAGAGGACTGTAATAGGGGCAGTTGGAGACGAAAGAGGAAAGGCAAGACTTCAGTCCCTTGAATCTATGGCAGGGGTTGAGAAAATAATGCCTATTCTCAAACCCTATAAACTCGCAAGCCGGGAATTCAACCCGGTGAACACTCAGGTTAATGTTGGAGGAGTAATTATCGGGGGGGAAGAAATAGCCATAATAGCAGGCCCATGCTCCGTTGAATCAATGGAACAGATGCTTGAATCTGCATTTGCAGTGAAAAATGCAGGTGCAAAGATTCTGCGTGGCGGTGCTTTTAAACCCCGCACTTCTCCGTACAGCTTTCAGGGGCTTGAAGAGGAAGGGCTGAAAATACTTGCAAACGTCAGAGATAAAACAGGGCTTCCCTTTGTGACAGAGATAATGGACACGACCGAAGTTGATATGGTGGCAGACTATTCCGACATGCTGCAGGTAGGCGCAAGGAATGTCCAGAACTTTGCGCTTCTTAAAAAGCTCGGTAAAATCAACAAACCAATTCTTCTAAAAAGAGGAATGATGACAACTATCACTGAGTTTCTCATGTCTGCTGAGTACATTCTCTCTGAAGGGAATAAAAATGTTGTTTTATGTGAAAGAGGTATACGAACATTTGAAACAGAAACCCGCAACACACTTGATTTGAGCTGTGTCCCGGTAATAAAGAAGAAATCCCATCTTCCGATTTTGGTTGATCCAAGCCATGGAGTGGGGTTCAGGGATTACGTGAATCCCATGGCGAAAGCTTCAATCGCCGCAGGTGCAGATGGGCTTATAATTGAAGTGCATCCAAAACCTGAAGAGGCATATTCTGACGGACAGCAGTCGCTAAAGCCATCTCAGTTTGTGGAGCTTATGGAAGAGCTCAAACCTTTTGTAGCTGCCATGGAACGCACGATATAATAATCATAATAACATTACATATGGATAATCTTCTGGCTCCTGCCGGAAGAAACTTCAAACAGACTTCTCGTGACGTGCCCTGTCTTTCAGGAAGAAAAGAGGGATAATTGAAAGCAAGGTTACAGTTAAATAAACAGTCTGTTCATTTGCTAACGAAAGAATCCCGGTAGCTATCAAAGGACCGCATGCATTGCCTGTAAACCGTGCAGTGTTTATTATTCCTATGGATGTTCCGGAACCCCTTGAAGCAACAACGCTGATGCATAACGGCATGATAGCAGCAGCGAAAAATGTCTGTAGGATTCTGAACAGGACAAGTAATGGTATTGACCCTGCCTCTATATGCATAAGCTGAAAAAAAGCTGATAGCAGACCAAGGAACATAATAGCAGAGTAGCTGTTTAACCGTGACAAAAATGGAGGCAGGAAATAAGCGCCAAGTGCGGAGGAAATACCATAACCAAAAACAATCCATCCTGCCGTCATTACAGCAGCATTCGATTCAACGCTAAAGTATCTCAGGATATCGGGAAGTATGGCAGGGAAAAACACTGCCTGAACAGTAGCCGACATAGAAAGAAACCAAAGGACGAAAAAACGTTTATTACTTCTTTGAACTGAAGTTTCAGGACTGAGTTCAGCTTTTGTGTTCTCAAGGAAAAAAACAGTAACAATGAAGATAAGAAAAATAACAGTTGATGCAAAAATAAAAAATATCCTGAAACCATAAACTGATGCCACATAAGCACCTACTGCCGGTCCGCATAACTGACCGATAGTTATGGATGATTGGAACTTTCCAATTCCCGATGAAAGCATTTCCTCGGGCAGTATTTGTTTGAGCATTATAAGACCTATTGTTGATATCCCGCCGAATACTCCCTGAAGAGTCCTAAGGAGCAGCAATAACGGCAAATTATGGGTGAACCCCATGGCAAAAAGAAGTACTGCATGAGAAAGTATCCCTCTCTGGTAAAGCATCTTATGGCTGAATTTAGAGGAAAGCTTTCCCCAAAGAGGGGAGAATATGGCAGCTCCGATATTAGAGGAAGCAACTATTAAACCTATCCAGAGCAATGTTTTTTCCGGGCTGTAGGTGCTGATGGTGCTGACATAGAATGGGAGCGAGACAATTACCGAGCTAAGAGCAAAGGCAACGCCAAACTGTATGATTGATAGTATAAATGGCTGCGACAAAGTTGATCTCTTCAAATGCCATTGTCTGAATATATACCGCGAGCTTCAATTGAAAGAAGCCTCTCTTTTATATTGCAACCTCCGGTAAACCCTCCCATTGATCCGTCAGAACGTACAACCCTGTGACAGGGAATAAAAAGAGGTACAGGATTCTCTCCAAGAGCATTGCCAACTGCACGGCTTGCATCCGGAATTTTTATTTTCTCTGCTATCCAGCCATAGGAACGGGTTTTCCCGTATGGAATATTAAGCGCAGCCCGCCAGACAGATTTCTGGAACTCTGTTCCTCTCAATATTGCCACTTCAGCGTCATTCAAAGGAACCCCCTTTTCGAGATAACTGAGGATCATTTCTTTAAATGGTTTGGTACCAGGGTGCGAATCAATAAGCTTAAAAGAATGGAGGAATGAAAAATAATTTTTAAAATCTGAAGCAGCCGAAAAACCTAACGAGACCTTGCATAGGCACTTGTCATAAACAGCTAAGTGGATAATTCCTATGGGAGAATCTAAATGTGAATAATAAATATTACCGCCATGGGCCGAGGCCGCTTGCGCAATTTTCAACCGAAGCATCATAAATCCAGGTTTTTATACGTCCGTTAGTTGTAACGCTTATAGCTCTCCAGTTAATCGTTTTTTTCTCATTATTCTCATCCTCTTTAATTGGGATGATATATACTGAACCATTCTTATTAGGTCTTCCTGAAGGCTGAAATGTTATTTTATTTCCTGTGAAATGGATTCCAGTTGAACCGATTTCTCCTCCGCAGGTAGTCCTTTCTATCCCTGAAGTAGCACGACCAAATCTTATGGTTGCAGGTAAAGTATATTTATCTCCGGCAAATAATGCTTCGCCTGAATCTCTTGCCCCGTTGTTATTATCATCATCATGGATTTCATACCGGTAAGCTCCGGTACCATCAGGCGAATAAAAAGTTATTATAACATCATTGTTTTCAGACACAGACTTTAACCGTGCCCACTGCATGTCAGATGACACCTGTCTTGCCGCGCTGTTAGCCCTGATCTGAGGGAGCATACTCAAGAGATTGTATATCCCCAATCCGGCGACTATTCCCACAATCGCAACGACGACCATTATCTCTAAAAAGGTAAATCCATTCTTTTGTTTTACAAGCATGTCTTCTTTCTCTATTATCTTGACTCAGAATGTCAATATCAATTACCAATATTGTACAACTTTATTAAGATTAACAGAATGAAATATGACTGTATTATAATTGGCGCTGGCATAGGAGGATTAACATGTGCTGCCGGTCTTGCAAGAAAAGGGATAAAGGTTCTTCTATGCGAAAAATTCAGCCATGCAGGCGGCACAGCTTCAGTTTTTCACCGGAATGGGTATAAATTCCCGACTGGTCCACTTTCCTTTAGTTTCCCGTCATATGTTGGAAATACATTGAAAGAATTGGGTATCAAGGAAAAAATTAATTTCAAAAGATCTCATTTTCAGTTTAAATCAAAAAACATAGATGTAATTATATCCCTTCCGTTCAAGGAACTAACAAAAGAACTTGGTCAATTTTTCCCTGAGGATGAATCTGGTATAAGCGCTTTTTTTGAAATAATGCTGGATCTCTCAAAAGCACAAATGGAAATACTTGCAGAAAGCAGGGAATTTCAAAAAATTCAAAGCCAAGAAAGTTTAAATACAGATTTTACAAAAGAAGAAAGAAGCAGGATTTTAAAAAAATACCGGACAATTTCTGCAAAAGAACTGGCAGAGAAGCTTATAAAAAATGATCTTCTGAGAGTGCTCCTGTCAAGCCAGAGTTTCGAGGAAAGTAATATGTCTGCACTGCTTGCAGCAAGGATGTGGGATATGATCGCGAAAACTGGAATTTGGTATCCGGACATTGGTTTTGACGGGATTAATAATCTGCTTGTGAAAACTATCATTGATGCAGGCGGAGAATTGCGCTTTTCTTCTCCTGTTTCTAAAATCAGAATGAGTAATGGACTTGCCAACGGAATAATTCTTAAATCCGGAGAGCATATTGCTGCAGATACGATTGTGTCAACTGTTGACCATAAACTGACATTTTTCAATATGATTGGAGAAGAGTTTGTCCCCAATGATTTTGCTAAATGGGTAAAGAGCCTCCAGGACAGCGGCTCTATTTTCTGCGTATACCTTGGAATCAATACTTCAAATGTCAATTTAAAGGCGTTTAAAGCTGATCATATTTTTTATCGTGATTCAATGGGTGAAGCACAACCCTGGCATGAAAATATCTCTTCGAAATATTTCTTTTCTGACAGGGAATATGAAATCTGTTTGTGGTCCGGAAAAGATATTCATAATGCGCCGCATGAGAAAGACGCTTTACTGCTCAGAGCTAATGCTCCATATAATTTTTTTGAAAAATGGAGAGCTCCGGACGGAGGAAGAACAAAAGGTTATTATGAGTACAAGAACAGGGTTTCAAAGTATTTTATCCAGGCAGCAGAAAATCTTCTACCTGGCCTTTCTTCCGCAGTAGAGGTCATGGATGCATCAACTCCTCTTACTTATCAGACCTGGGGAGGAGGAAGCGAGGGCGCTTGCGCAGGTTGGTCATGGGACAGAAGCGATGAAATGGGTACTGCTTTTAAAAGCTTGATCAGAACACCGGTTCCCAATCTATATATGGCCGGATACCAGGCATTCTCACAGCTTATCATTGGAGGTTATGCAACAGCAATGCATAGCGGAAATGTTGTGGCAAATATTATATTAGACCACCACTAATTTATATGACTGGCTCGTCTTCGCCAACAGAAAGTGGGGATGGATCAAGCATACGAGATCTTTGCAAACAATGTCATATACAATAAAATCCAGTCACGAAATTAAATAAAGATATCTAAGCAAAAATAACTAATACCCTCATAGTCCGCATTTCACGTTTAATTTATTTTATTTATCAATAAGATTTTCAAATATCCAATTTGCTATCTTAAATAATTTTAAACATCTATTATAAGTAATTAGCACTAAATGTTATTTATATATTAATTATTTCTACTTTCATTACGACAATAATACTACTTCAATAACCTCTTTAATTTAATATGAAAAAAGTAATAAAAACTGAAGATATCAAATCTAATGAAGCAATAAATGAAATAGATGAAAGTACTTCTTCAGAAATTTCCAATAGCTCTATAACAGCTGAACCGGAAGCTAAAACCCCATCTTCTGTAAATAATTATAATGATACCCATGAAAAAAAATCATTCATTGAAGGAACCGAAAAAACAAGAGTTGTTTATGAAGAAAAAGTATCAATAGTAACTGATGTTTTAAATGATGTAAGAAATGGTAAGGCAATTAATATTGATAAAGTGCAGGATCTTTCAAATTCACTTGTTGAAAATGTTTTAACCCATACTGACACCATGATAACTCTGGCTAGGGTAAAAAAGTTCGACGAATATACATTCAAACATTCTATAAATGTTGCGATTCTTACAATAGCGTTAGGGAAATATTTAAATTACCCTAAAAAGGAACTTCATGTTCTTGGTACCGGTGGAATCCTTCACGACTGCGGAAAAATGAAAATTCCAAATAAAATACTTAATAAAGAGGGAAGACTCACTGAAGATGAATTTGAAATAATGAAAAATCATCCTTCGTATGGTGCGGAAATGCTTGAGCCATATGGAACGTTGGATCGTAAATCCATACTTATGGTCTTACAGCACCATGAAAAATATTCTGGAGGTGGATACCCTACGGGACTTCCTGGAAATAGAATAAGTACATTTGGAATGATGACAACTATTGCAGATGTTTATGACGCTCTGACAAGTGAAAGGGTTTATAAAAAAGCATTAACACCATTTAAAGGGTTGAAAATGATATATATAGGAAGAGGGCAACATTTTCATCCAAATATAGTTGAGCACTTCATACTTGCAATGGGTCTTTTCCCGATAGGCAGTATTGTGCGCCTGAAAAACCAACAGATGGGAATAGTTATTTCTGTTAACAGAAGGAATTTGCTTTATCCGCGGGTATTGATCATAGCAGACGACAAAAATAATATGCTTCCGGAACCCGGCATTGCTAATATTAATCCTCCTCAAAGAATTGAATCCAATGAATGGACAATAGAAGAGATATTTGAAGAAAGCGAAGTAGATAAACCCTCGGAGATTTTCCGCAAAGAAGAAGAGTGTATGGTGGAAAAGGTTCTTGAGCCTTCAGATCACAATATTGATATAGATTATTACATAAACAATCTTAAAGAATTCGGCAAAAAAGCTGCTTGATTATTAATAAGCTTATTCCCAGCCACAATCTGTCTTCCATTATAAGATTGAACCCAATATAATATAATTATTAAATTCATTATTTTTTTTATAGAAAATGAGCCTCGTCGAAATAAAAAATTTCACAAAAGAGTACAGGGTAGGGTTTCTGCTCAAAAAAACTGTTGCAGTAAACGGCCTTAATCTCAGCATTGAGGAAAATGAGATACTGGGATTCCTGGGGCCTAATGGCGCCGGGAAAACAACTACAATAAAAGCAATCCTCGGCATTATTACCCCCACGTCAGGCAATATCACTATCTACGGGAACTCACCTCAAGATATCAGAGCGAAAGCTAAGATAGGGTTTCTTCCTGAGCAGCCTTATTTCTATGACTACCTTACAGGAATTGAGTTTCTTAATTTTTATGGGAAGCTCTTTGGTATTGAAAGAGGAAATTTGAAAAAGAATGTAAATTCTCTTCTTGAAGAAGTTGGACTGGAAAGAGCCGGGAACACCCAATTAAGGAAATACTCAAAAGGAATGCTTCAGAGAATAGGCATTGCACAGGCTCTCATAAATGATCCTGATTTTGTAATCCTTGATGAGCCGATGTCCGGCATAGACCCTATAGGAAGGAGGGAAATAAGAGAGATAATCACTGGGCTCAAAAAAAAGGGGAAAACAATATTCTTCAGCACTCATATATTGACAGACCTGGAAATGATCTGTGACAGGGTTGCCATAATAAACAGGGGAAAGCTCATAGAAACTGGAGATATAAGCTCGCTTACCGGAACAGAAGATCCAAAATATGACATATGTGTAGAATCTCCATCAAGCGAAACATTAAACGCAATAAGAAATATCTCAGAAACAATCTCAATAAGAGGTAACTGTGTTTACTTTTCCGCAGGCGAGAAAGATAGAGATGAAATAATCAGGAACATTGTGACAAAGGGAGGGAAGATCATATCAATAACTCCTGTAAGGAAATCGCTTGAACAGATATTTTTCAGCAAAATAGGTAATGACTCCTGATGAAGATAACTGTTATAGCATCAAATACTTTCAGGGAAATTATAAGGGACAGGATACTTTATAACATCCTCATATTTGCAGTAATAATAATTTGCAGTACCGTACTCCTCGGGAAACTCTCAATAGGGGAACATCTTAAGATAGTGGAAGATATGGGGTTAAGCGCCATTGAACTTTTCGGAGTCCTTATCTCGATTTTTGTCGGAATATCTCTGGTACACAAGGAAATAGACAAAAAAACCATTTATACGATAATTTCAAAGCCTGTTTCGCGGCATGAGTTTATCCTTGGAAAACTTACAGGACTTATTCTGATAGTTTTTACAAACATCGCGATTATGAGCATAGTACTTCTTTTAATGTCGTGGATAATCTCCGGAGATATTCATCTGGGGCTGTTAATGGCTTCATTCCTGATATTCCTTGAAATGGTAATTATTACTTCCATAGCTATATTGTTTTCAAGCTTTTCAACCCCTTTCTTGAGTACGCTATTCAGCCTTGCCATATTTATCATAGGTACGGCAACAACTGACATAAGGAACCTCGGTCTGAAAGCATCTCCTGCTGCAAAGCTGTTAACGGATTTACTTTATTACATCCTCCCTAATCTGGACAATTTTGATATAAAGCTTCAGGTTGTTTACTCAAAACCCATAGAACCTTCATATATATGGTGGGTGACTGTTTATTCCATACTCTACTCAGCGGTTATAACGACATTGACACTTCTTATATTTGGGAAAAGGGATTTCAAATAGAAGGGAAGATGACTTTACCGGAAGAGACTGAATCATAGAAAGACAAAACCTCTGTGCCGCGTTTATCCAATGAATAATCCGCTTCAACAGTTTTGCGTCCATTTCTCCCGATCTTTTCTCTTAGTACCTCAGAAACTATCAAAGCCGAAATTTTATCTTCCCATTCAGAATTGCCGTGGGCAAGATAACCGTTTTCGCCATCAATCACTATTTCAGTGTTTACACCAACGGGTGAGCAGACAGATGGTACTCCTGCAGCCATGTACTGGAGAAGTTTTAGCCCGCACTTTCCCCTGCACCACTCATCATCATTAAGAGGCATTATTCCTATATCAAACGCCCTTATGTCATCTGTCTCATTCTCTAAATCCCATGTTTTAAAATCAATTTCTACTCCCTCTATTTTGATTCTCTTAGCCGCAATAATCCGCAACAAGACATTATGTTTTAATGCAATATTCCTCAATGCAGGTTCTATGGATTTTAGATATTTGAGATTCCAATCAAGCCCGATCCATCCGATGACTATTTTATCTTTAGCGCTGTAATCTTCCTTCAGTCTGTATTTCGACAGATCAATTAATGTGGGATGCACAAGGACACGCTTGTTGTATTGATTTGCATATTCTGCCAGATTACTGTTTCCCGTAATGATACCACTGTAAAGCGGCAGAAGTTTCATCATCTTCCTGCCATGAAAGGGTGTAAGATATATGGCATCATCAAACTCAAGATAAATATTTTTTTTCCCTTTTAGAAAGAAAGACTCCATAAAAGCTGGGAGATAAGGGAATATCTGGTGCTCAACTATGACGCCCCCGTAATTGCTGATATTAAAAAGCTCAATAAGCCTTAAAAAGAATCTGAAGCCGGTATATAAAGATTTAAGAAAGAACCTTAATGCGCTGTTTTTTACGGCCAGTATTTTAAAGTATGTCTCTCCGAACAGAGGGCTTACCTTTACGCTTATCCCTTTTTTTTCAAGTAAGGGCAGGAACTGATAGATGCGGTAACGGCTGCTGGGGCCTGTTGCATCTGTTTTGGAAAAGTAAATGATTTGAGCCATTGGCATGATCAGGTGCGTTTAGCCCTGACCTAACATAGTTTTTATAATGCTTTTAAGCTTGGGATGTTCATTAAAAAATGGCCTTACCTTCGCCTTTATCTTGCTCACAGTGCTGGCTTTGATTAACGGTACATGTATTCCCATAGATTCGTTCAATGCATTGAACAGAAACTCGTAATCTATTCCTTTTATCTTGCACTCTGTCGCGTTTCTCCTGAAGCTGTCGTGATTTTTAATGAGGGAAAGCCCGTGTTCCTCGCAATAAGTGAAAAGATCGCTTCCGGGATGAGGGGTAAAAAATGCAGGGCTGTAATGGTCTGGTTTTATCTTCTGTATCATGCGGACAGTATCCATTACCTCTTCCTTTGTTTCAGTCGGCACACCCATCATATAATTTGCCCATATCTGTATCCCGTATTTCCTGCACATCTCAGCTGCTTTATAGTTATGCTCAACCTTTGTCCCTTTTCTAAGGAAATTAAGTATCCTCTGATTGCCGCTTTCAAACCCTATGAAGAAGAGCTTTAATCCTGACTGCACCATCTCCTTTATCATATCTTCATTCCTGCACACTATGTCTGCCCGGCTCTGACATGCAAAGGGGATATTGAACTCTGCGCGGTATTTTTTGCAAAAATCGTAAACCCAGTCCCTGTCCTCGGTAATGCAGTCATCGTGTATCATCATGCTTTTAAAGTTATATTTTTCTCTAAGCTCAATAAGCTCCTTTATCACATTGTCAACACTGCGCCTCCTGACTTTTTTCCCGAAAATCGCCCTTTCAGCAGGCTGACAGAAACTGCAATTGTAAAGACATCCTCTCCCGGCTATTATAGTTACAAAGGGAGGAGAGAATCCTTCAACCGGCAGAGGATATTCAAGATTCCCGAAGAGCTCCCTGTCTGCAAAAGGCATCTCGTCAATGTCAGGCTTTTCACCTTCTATCAGCCGTTCCTGGGTTTCATTTTTTTCAATCTTCTGAAGAAGTTTTACAAAGCTGATTTCTCCTTCTCCTTTGATCACGTGATCTATCTTATCAATTGCAGACATTTCATCAGGTGCAATCGAGGGGTGTGCGCCTCCGACTATTATTTTGACAGCCGGATTTATCTTCTTGATAATATCAATGCACTTCAAGGCAGGGTTATAATCAACGCTCATCATTGTTATGCCAACAACATCGGGTTTGCTCTTTTTAATTTCGTCTTCGAAATTATCCCATCCTTTGAGTCTTCTTAAATCTATGAAGCTTACATCGAAGCCGGCCTTCTTTACGCAAGCGCTTATCAGGCACAATCCATGGCTTATCCAGGACTCCTCCATCCCTTTTCCGTAGCTGTCAAAACCGACTCCGGAAATTGCCGGGAATACAAAAGTGACTTTCAAGTTTATGGCTCTCCTTTATTGCTGGTATTACTGAAAAAAGAACTTTTCCATATAGTCTGCCGTGACTTTTCTTTTCTTCCTGATTTCCCTTCTCTTTTTTACCATTTTTGGAATCATTGCAAGAGTAGAAAAAGGAACATTGAATATAAAAAAGTTTCCATTCAATAAATGCGCTGTAAAAAAATATGTCTCACGAAAAAGGATTCTGGGAAAATACCTGATAATTGTCCCCGCAAAACTGTTCTTAAAGATAGCAAGATATCTGTTCCTGTAGCCAATGGTAAGATACTCCCTCTTTATCTTTTCGCTGTCTTTTCTCGTGGCGCCTCTTTCATGGTATGCTACCGCATAAGGGGTAAATATGCATTTCCATCCAGAGAGCTGTGCTCGCCAGCAAAGGTCAACATCCTCTACATATATGAACATATCCTCGTCAAAATATTCATCCCCTATTCTTATGTCTTCAAGCATTTCTTTTTTTAATAATGGAGCCGCCCCTGAAGCGCCAAATAAGAATTCGCATTTGTTAAAGCGCCCATTGTCGTTTTCGTTTTCTCCCCGGTCTGCGGAGAACATATTGTTCATGGTTATTCCTGTAGAATCCAGTATTGAAGTCTTGTCTTCTTCAATTTTCTTGAAAAGCTTTCCAGAGACCATGCCTATATCATCACTCCCATTTGCAGCATTCACCATCTCTTCTATGAATGTGGGTTCGAGAACAATGTCGTAATTAAGCGGGATTATAAAATCACCACGTGCTATCCTGAAAGCCTGGTTATGGGCCCTGCTGAACCCTGAGTTATCTTTATTTTCTATTAAACGTATATGGGGATAAACTTTTTTTATATGTTCCCGGGAACCGTCAGTTGAACAGTTATCTACTATGATTATCTCCAAAGGCCTATGAGTCTGCCGCTCAATCGAGCTAAGGCACTGGTCTATATATTTCATGCTGTTCCAGTTGACAATCGTTAGAGAAACGTCACTTCTGTTCCCGCTCATTTAATTCCCCTATAACTTTCCCTACAAAAACATTAGTGCCAGGAAAACCAGCCAGAAAACTCCAACAAATATCAGCATTATCATGAAGATAAATCCCCTGATCAACCATATGAAGATTTTATAGGAGTAACGTAATGCTCTGGCTAACAGGCGAAGAAACTTGTAGATATTACTACTGTCATCTATCCCAGCATCCTTTATTTTTTCCCTGATAGTATCAAACACCTTTGAACCATGATAAAAATTTTATTTTATAATTTTCCACTTTTCCAGATTATCCAGCAGCCATCCCATCGGAGAAGTTATTTTCCACCTGTATGAGTTTAAAACAGCATTAAGCTCACGCTTTTTTGCTTCAAGCTGCATATCTTTTTGTTCTAATTTCTCCGCATTTTCTGCGAGCTTTTTTTCTGCAAGAGAAAGGTTATACAACAGTGCAACTATTCCTCCTGTTTTTTTCTGCACATTATTGCACCGCTCATTATAGCCAACCATGGCGGCATAATAGAGAGCTGTGTTATAAATCATTTTAAGTTCAGGAAGCTTTTTGGCGTCAGCATTCTTATTGTATTCTTCAATTGAATTTTCAATATCTCTCAGCGCTTCTCTTGAATACCATTTAGCTTTTTCATAGGTATCGCATGAATATCCAAGTGGAAGTCCGAGCTTGTTTACCTCATGGCTATACCAGCCTACCATTCTCTGCCTTTCAGAAAATTCCCTGAAACTCACTTTATGATTATGAAATTCCATACATTCTTTGCGAAGATGTATTATAAGCCCTGCACTGTGAAGACGGAATCCAAGCTCTATGTCTTCCCACATGGCATGCTTGAAAACATGGCTGTTAAAAAGACCGTGCGTTAAAACAAAATCTCTTTTAAACGATATATTGCTGCTCCAGAAAAATTCAAAACCTAAATTATCAGGATCGCGGCTAAAAGCTTTTTCATAACCGAACTGCTGTCCTCCTTCGCCGGTTATAAAATCCATTAGCGGATCTACATCAAAATCCTTTGGCCATTCAACCATTCCAAGGCATGCATGGCTCAGTTGCGGCCAATCATTATGGAACTTCATATGGTTTTCAATAAAATCAGGCTTTGATATCGTATCATCCCCTACAAGGATGACTATGTTACCTTCAGAGCTCGTTATCCCCCTGTTTCGCGCAGCTGCAGGTCCGGAGTTTTCCTGCCTTATGTGGTTAAAATTAAGGTTTGTCCTTTTTTTATAGTCTAAAAGAAAATCATTGGTTCCGTCATTAGAACCGTCATCAACGATAATGAGCTCAAAATCACCTGCCGGATATGTCTGGCTCTCAATTGCCGTGATACTTTGCTTTAATATCTCAGCCCTGTTATAGGTCGGCATTACTATTGAAACCCGGTATCTTTCAGGCAAAGGTGATTCGCCCGATATTTTTAAAACTGACTGGCTCTTGACATCTGCCAGTATATTATAACCCAGCAGATAAAGCAGTGTTGGAAAAATATCCACCATCTCGATTATTTTTTCTATTCGTTTTTTAACTGTGCATCCTGTCACTATGATCTTTGCCCAGTTCCCCTCAACCTCAGGCAGATATCCATGAAGTCCTTTGCATCGGTTTGTGCTTTGGAAAAAGTTGGGGAATATCCCGATCCCTTCATTCATGACAAATATCAGCTCTCCGAACCTGTTATCAGGAAAAGAAAAGTGAAGCTGCTTATAATCAGACTCTGTCAGTATTCTCCCTTCAGGAATTTTGCTCAGCATCTCTGAAACCATTTCTCTTGCCTTATCATTGAAAAACCAGAAACGTGCCTGGGTAGAATCAAGAAAATATATGTAATCTTTTTCAAGAATGAGCCCGGTTTCTGTAAGCATTTTCTCAATATCAATATGCTTTCTGATTTCAACCTGACCATGGTCGCCAAAGATAATTCCTCTAAGCGAAATAATTTTCTGGTTAAGTATGCGGTAAACTTCTCCTATGGCTTCATCTATTTCCTTTAATACATCTTTTTGTTTTTGCGAATGCGGTCCGCATTCATGTCCTGCCCAGTCAAGTTCTGAAAAATGGAGGTAAATAAAATCTGCATCTTCAGATGCTCTTTTTCTGAAAATTTCCATCACTTCTTTAGTAGTCCCAGGGCCATCAGGATAGCCTATCCATATCCATTTTTTCCCGTCATTTTTTAAGTAATCGAATAATGTATTATGTCCGGGAAGCGCTGAAGACTCGGCTGTATGGTATTTCTCAGAAAAATTAAAATACTTTAGAAGCTGTAACGGTATCTCAGCGCATCCGCCATTATGTTTAACCAGCGAATACCCGAGCCTTTCAGCTTCTTTCCTGAGTTCGCTGGAAATCCTCCCCCTGTCTCCATCGCTTGTATCTATTGAGCGAAACGGTGAACCTTCCGGGTCATAGTAAAACATATTTGCAACTTGGCACTCATCCGGCTGAAGTCCGGCGAAGAAAGCAGGCCTGAGCTCAAAGGCAAATGTTTCGCGCACTCTCCCTTCAATATTTAATTCTCCAAGCGAATAAAGGAAAGGGGAGTCAACAGGGTTGATGTAATCATGTCTGAATCCATCAACTAATATTAGAAGTACGAGTTTTTTATTCATATCCCTTTAATGATAAAAACTGTGCCACAAATCGGTTGTAGTTTTTCTAAGATTTTCCCACCCGTCATTTTCTATTGAGGTCTTTGATACCTTCTCGAGTTCATTTTTTGCCTTAATCAATATATCTTTCTTTATGAGTGAAGGAGCTTCCCTGTAAAGCAGAAGCATAAGCTCTACCCTTTCAACATCTGTATTGGTGATTTTATTTTCCCAGTTTTTTTTCTTTAGCTTTCTCCATAGCCTTCTTACAGGAGACATAAATCCGGGTGCAAGGGAGTCTGAAATTACTTTTATATATTCGGAGACGGCTTCTTTCCAGTATACGACTCCGTCAAATCCGGGAGACCTCGAAGGCCTGAGTTTAAATTCAGTCGCTCTTCTGTTAAGTTTTATAAGCCTTTCGTTTCCGGGGAAGAGTGATTCAAAAATTTTCTGCCTTTCCCTTATGCTGTGATGATATCTGTTCTTAAATATAAGTTGCGCCTCGATGCATGATGATACAACTTTCCCGGTCTGATTAATGAGGAAAAACTCCTCCTCCTCCAAAATTGATCGTGACTCAAAGTCCTCTGAAAAGGCCTCTATGGCGCAAATAAGCCTGTTGATCAGGATCGTCCTCCCTGCATCATGGTCAATATGGCCTTCCTTGTACATGGGGACCATTTCAAGGAGGTTTTCTCCCCAGAGATGTCTTCCCCCGTATTTCATGTCATAGTAAAACTGCGTGGGAGGCAGAGTTGATAAGGTAGAATCTTTTACAGGTATGATATCAAGAAGCCTGATCTTTATCTCAGGGGCAATAATTTTCCCCAGGGAACGAAAATCATTATTGTCATCGTCAGGGACAATTACAAAAAGATCGTAGTCATTAACAGGTTTGATTTCATTCTGCTCTATGATTACACTTCCTTCTCCGCGTCCGAATCCTCCTCCTAATATTATCTCGCGCGCAGAAGAAACCTGCCTTATCCTCTCTACTATATGTTGCAGGTCCTTATTAACATGGTCATCAACTTCTTTGTTGGTTAAAACTGTATAAATTCCCAATGTTTATTAACCTTACCCCTTAAAATTATTTTGCTTATGTATTTCTGAAGTTCTTCGCAATACTGTCCCATGCATGGTCTAAAATGCCTTTTTTCTTCTTTTCATCAAGCTCCATGGAAGGGATTAATTCCTTAAATTCACTTATCATATCATCTTTAATCTTTATCAATCTTTCATCAGGAATCTCTGTAAGATTAATGATAAGCTCCGTTACATCCTTTTCGAGCCCTGCCACGTACTCTTCCTCATCTCCAATCAAGCCTTTCTCTTTGCATTCATCATATAAAAGAGTGCCAGGATAGGGGACAGGGAAAAAAGGAATATTGAATATCCTGTTTCTCCTGCAAAAATCTTTTGTTTCATTGACTGTTTGCTCTGTTTCCCCGGGCATTCCAATAATGAAAGTACCTGTCACTATTATACCTGCATCGCGGCTGAGCTTAATAGATTTTTCTATGTTTTCCACTTTCTGGCGCTTTTGCATCCTGTCCAGCATTTCCTGGCTTCCTGACTCTATGCCGTATCCAATCCATCTGCATCCCGCTTCATACATAATCTCAAGAGTCTCGCTGTCGGCGAGGTCAGTCCTTCCTATGCATCTCCAAGTGATATTTATTTTTTCTCTGATTATCTTGCTGCAAAGTTCCCTGACATACTTTGCATCTATATTGAATATTTCGTCGAGGAAATCGATATGCCCCACAGCAAAGCGGTCAACTACAGTCTTTATCTCCTCTATCACTTTATCCGAGCTGCGGTAACGCGTTCTCCTGCCGAAGTTACGGTAACAGAAAGTACATTCAAAGGGACAACCCCTCTCAGTTATCATAGTGATGCTTGGTTTTCCGGTGTTCACAAAATAAGGGGTTCTGGTATAATTCTCCATATCAAAAAGGTCCCATGCAGGGGAAGGTATTGAATCAATATCCATAGGAGGTTCAATGGGAGTAGTAATAATTTTTCCATTATTTTTTACCATAATATTGGGTACTGTAGAAAAATCTTTCCCAGAACGGATTGCATTGGCCAAAGCAGTAACAACTTTTTCTCCCTCCCCAATGCAGACAGCATCTATATCAGATTTATTTAATAACAGTCCTCCTTCTGTGCATATAGAGCCTCCGGCTATTATGACTGATGACGGGTTGTATTTTCTGATTTCACCGGAGAGCCATTTACAGTAATTATATGCAGTAACCATAGCTCCAATACCAACAAGAGAGTATTTCCCCTGATTTTTTTTTAGGAAATCGCTTACTGCAGAGCTCTCATATTTATTAAGCCTTATGTCCAGGACATCTATTTCGCAGTCAGCTTTCCTGAGCATGGCTCCTATATATCCGAGCCCCATCGGATATACACCCGCGGCAGGAAGAGAAGTATTAAGCGGAGGATTTATCAAAAGGACTTGCATGTTTTTTGCTTTATGCTTACTGAGGAATCGAAATTACAGATTCCTCCCATTTTTTCAGAAGCCACGACTTCAAAGGTAAGATAATCTGAAATCCAGTCAAGCCGTTTGATACCCTCTGTTGTCTTCTGACTTACAGCAACATTTACCGTATATTCTCCCGGGGCAAGATGCATCTTCTGCGCAAAGGAGACTTCAAGGGAGGTATTTTTTAAAACCTTGGGGATATCAAACCCTTTCCATTCAGTGTTTGTCATATATACATCAACGCCTATCCTGTTGCGGATAGTCATTCCTACCAGTACTTCTGCAATATCTTCATGAAAAAGCGCCTCGATTTTTATTTCAGTGTTTTCCATTGATTTTATTACATTGCACATTGTTCTATCATTATTA
Source organism: Candidatus Schekmanbacteria bacterium (assembly GCA_016219965.1). Lineage (NCBI taxonomy): Bacteria > Candidatus Schekmaniibacteriota > Candidatus Schekmanbacteria bacterium. Next base: position 233,918 of record JACRJM010000003.1, on the reverse strand, counting down.
AGAAGAGCTACATTTGTAATCTCAGCCTGTCCTGAGCCATATTGCTGACTTCTGCCTGCTCTTTGCTCTTCCTGACTTTTACCGGCTGAAGGCGATTTAAAAATAATGGCATTATAGGCATCAACTATCTCCTTGGGGTCTCCAATTTCTTTAATCTCTCCATGGTCAAGGAGCATAACCTTATGGCAGTTTCTTTTGATTGAATTCATGTCATGGGATACAAAAACAATGGTAGTCCCATACTTTTGAAACTCTTCAAACTTCCTGATGCATTTCTGAACAAATCTTGCATCGCCCACTGCAAGCACTTCATCTACCAGCAATATATCCGGGTTACTGTGGGCTGCTATGGCAAAGCCAAGTCTTACGTACATACCTGAGCTGTAATGTTTGACAGGCGAATCAATAAATTCTCGGATCTCTGCAAAATCGACTATTGAGTTAAATTTCTCATCGATCTCGCTTCTCTTCATCCCGAGTATGGCGCCGTTTAGATAGATGTTCTCGCGTCCGGTAAATTCCGGATGGAATCCCGCCCCAAGCTCAAGGAGGGCTCCGATTCTTCCATTAATGGAAACAGTTCCGGATGTAGGGGATGTAATGCCTGCGAGAAGTTTAAGTATTGTGCTTTTCCCTGCCCCGTTAGGACCTATTATTCCAATAGTTTCCCCTCTCCTTACATCAAAGCTCACATCCTTTAATGCCCAGAAGGAGTTAGAGCCATTCCGGGATTCGGCCTTCCTGAAAAGATTTACAAAAGACTCCCTCATGGAAGATGCATGTTTTTCATATTTCTTTGAAACACTGTTAAATCTTATGGCTATATCAGACATATGAACTCTCAGATAATATCAGCAAACTTCATTTCAGCTTTTTTAAAATAAATATATGCAGCCACAAGTATTACAAGTGAAACAACAGCAGCCCACCCCAATTCCCTTAAAGAAGGCATTTGTCCATATAATATGCTGCTTCTGTATCCTTCAACGATACAGGCAACGGGATTTAACATATAAAGCGCTCTGTAGTTTTCCGGAACAAGATTTACCGGATATACTATGGGACTTAAGAACATCCATACCTGAAGGGCTATGGGGACCACATAACCAGCATCCCTTTTAAATACATTGAAGGCAGAAAGGAAAAGGGAAAAACCGGTTACGAGAATAATCTGGATGATAAGAATAAGAGGGACCATTAATATATAGCCGGTAAATGGAATCCCATAAAATATGACCAGCAAAAGAAAGAGAAGGCACGCTACAAGAAAATCAACGAAACTTGAAATTATGGCAGAAAGGGGAAGTATCTCTCTTGGAAAATATGTTTTCGTCACAAGGTTGATATTGGATATTATGCTGCTCATCCCTTTTAAAACAGAATTTGAGAAAAAAGCCCACACAACAAGACCGCAATAAGAAAAGAGCGGATAAGGGACATCACCGGTTCTTACTTTTGCAAAATATGAAAAAACGGCAGTGAATACAAACATCATCACAAGAGGTTGAAAGACTACCCAGCCGATTCCTATCATGGTCTGCTTGTATTTTGATTTAATCTCTCTTAAGGCGAGATTATAGAGGAGTTCTTTATAAGAATATAGCTTTGCAAGATTGCTTAACATGTTCGAAGATGCTTTTCTGTCAAACCAACCCCTTTTCTTTTAACTCCTTTGCAGCCTCTTCAAATCTGTCTTCAAAGTATGCGGTTTCAGCCCAGTTTATAAGCTCTTTCATCCCCTCTTCAAAAGAAACCTTTGGTGTGAAGGAAATAGTGTTTTTGATTTTTGACGTATCGCTGTAGCAGTGTCTTACATCCCCTTTGCGGAACTTGTTCAGGATAGTCGGTTTTATATCCTTTCCGTAGATGGCTGCAAGTTTCTCCGCTACTCCCTTTATTGTAATGGGGTTTCCGGAACCAACATTAAAGAAATCATAATTTGCCTTGTCGCTTTCAATTGCCGTGAGATTAGCTTCAGCAATATCGCGGACAGAAATGAAATCTCTGGTCTGAAGACCGTCTTCATAAATCACAGGAGGCTGGTTGTTCTTCAGTCTGCTCATGAATATGGCTGTGACTCCGGTATATGGATTTGAAAGGGACTGGCGTGGTCCGTAAACATTAAAGTATCTAAGCGCAACTACCGGGATATTATAAGTCTTGCCTATGTTTAAAACCATGTCCTCCTGCATCTTCTTTGTGAATGCATAGATGGAGTTGCAGTGCTGCTCTTTGTTTTCATCAGTGGGTATTGGGGAAATTGGCAAACCGCATTTAGGACAGAAAAGTTCCCATGATTTTCCGTCCATTTTTTCTTCTATTCTTAAAGGAGGATTCACAGATCCGCATGCTTTGCATTTGTATCTTCCCTCGCCGTAACTGCTCATGGAAGCGGCAACGGTAATCTTCTCGACATTGTATTTGCCGTTTACTATGAGTTCCAATAGCGTTGCTGTGCCTCCGACATTTGTGCCCGCATAGTAGTTTATCTTATACTGTGATTGCCCAACACCGACTGCGGCTGCATGATGGGATACGATCTCTACGCCTTTTAAAGCCTTGGCAAGTTCATCACTGTTTCTCACATCTCCCTGAATGAACTCAGCCTCTTTGTTTAAATGAGAAGGCTTCTTTCCTCCGGGATGAACCTGCGGATCAAGACAGTCGAATATCCTGACATTGTACCCTTTTTCTACAAGCCGGTCTGTTATGAATGAGCCAATGAATCCTGCTCCGCCGGTTACGAGGACTTTTTTTGCCATAGTTCACCTTAATTTGTTTGTTATTTATAATGAGTAATGCTTTGAATATTAGCACCTGCTAAAACAGGGTGTCAAGGGATGTATCAACCGGAAAAATATGTCCTGTGTCTCACCATTCATTTGCCATGCTGCCACTTAAGGCGAAAGTAAATGAAACGCTGCTCGGACTCCCAGGGTGTGATGTGTGTCTCGCGGCGGGACTCGCAAAGAGTGAACTCTGCGCCTAACTCGGTAAGAATAGACTGCTCGTCGTAGCGTACGACATCAAGCCCGCTGCACTGTTCAGGTCCGTCCAGTGCAAAAGTGGCTATGATGACTGTGCCGCCAGGTTCCAAAGTGCGCCGTAGCGTATCAATATATCCACGACGATCACCGGCATCTGTAAGAAAGTGAAATACAGCCCTGTCATGCCAAAGTCCAAAATGATGTGGTGGTGTAAATGAGGTTACGTCTGCCTCGAACCAATCTACTGCATTGGCTCTTGTACCGAGGCGTGCGCGGCTGCAGCTAAGTGCAACCCCGGACAGGTCTAGCACGCCGAGCTTCGTGTAACCAGCATCCAGGAGATAATCAACGAGCGTGGATGCTCCGCCGCCAATATCAATTATTCCTCCGTTCTTGTTCAGCCCGGATGTGTCAATAAGCTCCAGCGAAAGGTCGGGTCGGTTCTGATACCAACTCACATCCTGCGTGCCCTTGGATTCGTAAACTTTATTCCAGTGTTGTTGACGGTTCATATCTATATTATTCCATTTTTCAATTCAGATTGCAGCTATTAAAAGACAATCAAGAAAATCCACAGGTTTTTACCAATTATTGACAATTTATATTTTTTTATTTAAAGCATACTTTGTCGTAATTTGCGTAATATCTTCAAATGGTAAACGCATTGAAGAGAAAGATGATTTATATAAGCAGCAATGCTCAAAATATTACCATCTAAACATTGATGTGAGCAATCTCTGGGCATCTGATTTTAGACAGAAGAATTTAAATTAATTCTAACCTGTTGATTTTAACGCTAATTACAAAATAATGCCAAATACAATAAAGTGGCATAGAGATTGCAGACTGTATTTATGAGTGGTAGCTTCATGAAAGGAATAGTATGTCTGTTAATGTAATGTTCTGGGGGTGTCAGATACCTGCGAGATTTCCCTTTATAGAAAAATCTTTGCGCAAGGTTTTTGATGCGCTTGATTTCAGGATACGCGATGTAAACGGCTTTACCTGCTGTCCTGAAAAAGCCCTTGTGGGCAACATGAGCAAAGATGTCTGGACACTTACGGCAGCCCGCAACCTTGCAGTGGCAAGAGAAGGCGCAGGGGAAAACCTTACGCTTATACAGGCATGCAACGGATGTTTCAGCACATTGAAAACCGTGCAGGAAAATCTCGACCACGACCCGGCTCTTCTTTCAAAAGTAAATGATGGATTAAACTCAGTCAACTTATCATACAGGGGCGGAGTAGAGGTTAAACATATAGTTGAAATGTTCCATGACGTAATTGGCGCAGACGTTATCAAATCTCAGATTAAAAGAAGTTTGAACGGACTTAAGATCGCAGTCCACCCCGGCTGTCACATGACAAGACCGAGCAGCGCCATAGATTTTGATGACCCGATCGTGCCAAAGAAATTTGATTCATTGATAAGAGCCCTTGGAGGTACAAATATAGACTATCATGCCAAGATGCTCTGCTGCGGCGGAGAGCTTACAAATATAGGTGACATAGAAAAAGGAACTGACGTGACAAGGCAGAAACTTATTGAAACGCGCAGCCTTGAGGTAGATGCCATGGCTGTTGCCTGTCCCAATTGCTTTAAACAGCTCGACAACCAGCAGTTCATGATGCAAAGGGATGGAGAGGATTTCAGCATACCGATTTTCTATATCTCCGAGCTCATAGGGCTTACCCTTGGCATAGAGCCAAAGGACCTTGGAATAGAATCACACAGGGTGAAGACTGAAAGATTCTTCGAGAGATGGAACGAGGTTGATGAGAGCACAGGAAAATCAGCGCAGCATTTTGACCTTGATGCATTGAAGGCGTGCTATGAATGCGGCGCATGTCTTGATGACTGCCCGTCTGCAAGGATTCTGGAAGATTATGACCCAAAAGCGGTTATGGAAAAAGTAATTGCAGGTAAGCTTGATGATGCAGTTAATGATCACAGGATATGGCAATGCCTTGAATGCCACACTTGCACCGAACTCTGTCCGCAGGGATTCGGAATGGAAAAGGTCTTCACGACACTAAAGAAAATGGCGGGAGAACAGGGTATAAGGCCTGCTTCTGTAGAGAAGGGGCTTGAGATGTTCACAAAAACAAGCCGCATCGGAGAGCCGTCCATGGCTCAGAGAAAGAAACTTAATCTCCCTAATCCGCCTGAGAGCGGGTTTACCCAGTGGAAAGAGATGATAGATTCAATAAAGAAGACAAAAGATGAAAAACAGGAAGGTGTTTTATGAACCATAATTACCAGAAAGACATCTCAGGATGCGGACTTACAGGACTGATAAGCAAGTCTGGAGAGCTTGTTCCGGGAAGCGTGATAATAAAATCAATCTGCCCCATGAGGGACAGGGGGAACGGTCTTGGAGCAGGGTTTGCCGCCTACGGGATATATCCTGACTACAAAGATTACTATGCTCTGCATATAATGTTTGACCATGGAACTGCAAGGGAACTCACCGAGGAATTCCTTGAATCAAACTATGAAGTTGCAAAGCATGAACGTATCCCTCATCAGAAAACAAAGTACATAGTTTATCATCCAATGCTCTACCGCTACTTTGTGAAACCCAAGAGCGGACGCCCGGACAAGGAATTTGCAGATGTTGAGGGTGATGATTTTGTAGTAAGAACTGTAATGAAGGTAAACTCTGAGATTGAAGGAGCATATGTTTTCTCAAGCGGAAAGAACATGGGCGCATTCAAGGGTGTAGGATTTCCTGATGAAATAGCGGAATTCTACATGATAGAGGATTACAAGGGATATATATGGACAGCTCACAACAGGTTCCCGACAAATACTCCGGGATGGTGGGGAGGCGCTCATCCATTCACTCTTCTTGACTGGTCAATAGTCCATAATGGCGAGATTTCATCCTACGGGATAAACAAGAGATACCTCGAGATGTTTGGCTACAGATGCACACTCTTAACTGACACCGAAGTTATAGCCTATATTTTTGACCTAATGATAAGAAGGCATGGGATGCCCTTTAAGACAGCCTGCAAAGCTGTTGCCGCTCCATTCTGGAAGGATATAGATGATATGCCTGAAGATGAAAAGGAAGCCCTCACATCGATAAGAATGGTTTACGGAAGCGCCCTTCTTAACGGGCCTTTCTCCATACTTTTTGGACACAGCAATGGTCTAATAGGGCTGAGCGACAGGATAAAGCTTCGCCCCCTCGTGGTAGCTGAAAAGGACGACAGGGTTTACATGGCGTCTGAGGAATCCTCGATAAGGGAGATATGTGCGAAACCTGCAAAAGTCTGGTATCCAAGGGCAGGTGAGCCTGTGATCGTGAACCTTGACAATAAGAACATTTAGCTGAAAGAGAAGATTAATAATGAGAAGAAGCTACCTCATACCGGAATTCGTAGTTGACATAGAGCATACAAACTGCCGCAGATGCAAACGCTGCGTTATGAACTGCAGTTATGAAGCATTAAGCTTTGAAAACAAAGTCGTGCCTGATAATTTCAAGTGCGTTGCCTGCCACAGGTGTGTCGTATACTGCCCGGAACAGGTAATAACCGTAAGGAAAAACCCGACTGATTTCAAGGGAAGTGCCAACTGGACAGACAGGCACCGCCTCGATATATGGAAGCAGGCTGAAACAGGCTCCATACTTTTAACAGGGATGGGCAACGATCTCCCCTATGAGATCATATTTGACCATCTTGTTCTCGATGCCTGCCAGGTCACTAACCCGTCAATCGACCCGTTAAGGGAGCCCATGGAACTCAGGACCTATCTTGGGAAAAAACCTGACTCACTTGAGTTTGTTGAAACACCTGACGGAAAACTTAAGCTCAAAGAGAAACCGCCAAAGAATTTAAAACTTGAAATCCCAATCGTCTTTGCGCCTATGTCCTATGGAGCTATAAGTCTTAACTCCCATAAGGCAATGGCAATGGCTGCAAAAGAAATGGGGACAGTCATGCATACCGGTGAAGGCGGGCTCCATGAAGAACTTTATGACTACGGACAATATACAATAACGCAGTGCGCATCCGGAAGGTTTGGCGTCCATGCCGATTACCTCAAAAGGGGTATTGCGGTTGACATAAAAATCGGTCAGGGTGCAAAGCCCGGAATAGGCGGCCATCTGCCGGGTGAAAAGGTAGGTCTAGATATCTCAAAGACCCGTATGATTCCGATGGGGACCGATGCGCTTTCGCCTGCCCCGCACCACGACATATATTCCATAGAGGATTTAAGACAGCTTATATTCGCAATCAAGGAAGCAACAGGCTACAAGCCGGTTTCTGTAAAGATAGCGACAGTCCATAATATTGCTGCCATCGCAAGTGGCGTAGTAAGGGCAGGAGCAGATATCGTCTATCTTGACGGTTTCAGGGGCGGCACCGGTGCTGCGCCAAGGATAGTAAGGGACCATGTTGGAATACCCCTTGAGCTTGCCCTGGCTTCAGTTGACGACAGGCTTAGACAGGAAGGTATAAGAAACCATGCTTCGCTTATCGCGGCAGGAAGCATACGCTCGGCTGCCGATGCGATTAAAGCAATTGCCCTCGGCGCTGATGCTGTGGCCATAGGAACAGGGGCGCTCATAGCCATTGGATGCCGCGTCTGCCAGACATGCCATATGGGAAGATGCGCATGGGGTATTGCAACGCAGAGACCAGAGCTTACCAGAAGGCTTGACCCTGAAATAGCTGCAGAGAGACTGATAAATCTTTTGAGGGCATGGAGTCTTGAGATAAAAGAAGTGCTTGGAAGCCTGGGGCTTAACGCAATTGAATCTCTGCGTGGAAGCAGGGAAAGGTTGAGGGGCATAGGGCTTGATTCGCAGACCCTTGATATACTTGCCGTAAAAGCGGCAGGGAAATAATAAGTAAATAGGAGTATAGTGTAAAATGGAAGGAAACTTAACTACTCGGCTTAACAAGAAACTAACCGTGAGGGGAAATCCCGCTAAAATGGACGAAAAAAAATTAGTAATTGACGCCCATGATATTTATTACAAAGAACTTAATGAGATGGTGCGTGATGCCATTTTAAATAAGGATTATAATATTGTTGAGCTTGATAATGTAAACGGACAGCGCTATATCGGCGATGCCATAGAAAAGGAAGCTACCATAATAATAAATGGTGTCCCCGGAAACGACCTTGGCGCTTTCATGAGCGGTCCAACCATAATAGTAAATGACAATGTGCAGGATGCAGTGGGCAACACGATGAGTCTTGGCAAGATAGTTGTGCATGGTCAGGCGAGCGATGTAATCGGCTACGGAATGAGGGGCGGCAAGATATTCATCAAGGGTGATGTGGGCTACAGGGTAGGAATCCACATGAAAGCATACAAGGAGAGAATGTCATATATAGTGGCTGGCGGCAATGCAGGGGATTTCTTCGGCGAATATATGGCAGGAGGAATACTGGTACTTCTTGGTCTTGAAGAAGAAGATGAAAGACCAATAGTTGGAGATTATCTCGGGACAGGAATGCATGGCGGGATCATCTATGTTCGCGGCGAAGTAAATAAGAAGAAACTTGGAAAAGAGGTCGGCATTGTTGACATGACAGATGCTGACATGAAAGAACTTGAGAAACTACTGAAAGAGTATGCCGCAGATCTGGATCTTGATTATGAGAATATCATGTCCAAACCTTTTCTTAAAATTATACCAGTAAGCCATCGCCCTTACGGAAGGCTCTACGCCTATTAAAAGGAAACAGATGCCACCCAGGAAAGTTGGCGGGCTTAATTCTGACAAGATAATTGAGATAGCGACCGCCTTTCATCTTTCAAAAATACTTTTTGTGGGTGTGGAATTTGATGTGTTCAGCTTAATTGGCAAGGGAAAGCTCACGCCTGCCGAAGTTGCCGGGAAATGCTATCTCCCTGTACGGTCTGCCACAAGGTTGCTTAATGGTTTGACTGCCATAAATCTTCTCAAATATAAAAACGGAAAGTATTTCAACACACCTGTATCGCTTGCATATCTTGTAAAAGGAAAACCTGATTATCTTGGCGGTCTGATGCGCGCCTATGACAAGATTCTCTATGACAGATGGGGCGAGCTTGGAGAGGCGATAAAAAAAGATTCCTATGGGCGTGTTTTCGGAGAAAAAGGAGACACCATAGGAAATATATCAATTGATCCTGAAATAGCAAAAGCTGCAATGGCGGCACAGCATGCCTACAGCGTTAAGCCTGCAGAAGAGCTTGCGAGTTCATTTAACTTCTCAAAATACAAACACCTCCTTGATTTGGGCGGAGGCTCAGGGATCATCTCTGTAATGGCTGCAAAGAAACACCCAAAGCTCAAGGCAACTATCTTTGATTTTCCTCCTGTATGCAAGGTTGCAGAAGGGACAATAGCAAATTACAAGATGAATAGCCGGGTGAAAACCCATCCCGGCAATATACTTAAAGACCCATTCCCGCAGGGTGCAGATCTTATTTTAATCTCCGGCATCCTCGACGGCTACAACGAGGAGAATTGCCGCAAGATGGTAAACAAGGCTTATGATTATCTCCCCAAAGGCGGTGCTATAATATTAAAAGAATCTATAGTAAAAGATGACCGCACAGGACCTCTCTTCCCAGTGCTTTTCTCGATTGCCCTCATGATTGAAACTGAAGGGGGCGACTCGCGCTCCCGCGGCGAGATGACTAAGTGGTTAAAAGATGCAGGCTTCAAGAATATCAGCTTCAAGACAATGACAAAGCTGTCCGGCAAGTTCCGCAACCTCGGTTATGTAACCGGGGTGAAGTGACAACGTAATTATTAAAGTAGAGACCTATTCTTCTTCATCAGCCATTTCACTGGCAAGGACCTCGGCCTGGATGGGCATTATTTTCCTGTAAACGTCTTCCGGAGGCAGCCTTTTGCCATCTACGGTAAGTAAATCCGAAACTTTTATTTTGAATAATTCTTCATTCTCATCCAGATATGGCGCAATAACGTCCCAATCGGCTTTTTTCAATTTAACGATTGTTCCGCCGTTTAACTGCTGCTCAACAATTGTATTTTTCGGATCACGGATATAAAGCGCCCCGCCGGAAGCCAGAGAAAAAAGGTTTGAACCGGGATAGGGCAACGATAATTCACGTAAAGCGCCTTTTTGGTCAAACTCAATTCCATTGACAATAGCAAAACCCCCGCCGTTTAGGGCATCGCCCGCCATAAATGATTCCGCGAGAAAATCAAGACAGGTTCCGTTAATCACAACCCTGGGACGTCCTACGGCATTAATCAATGGGCGGCCTGCAGCATTTCCCATAATAAAAACCTTTCCGCCTTTTGCCCCGTACATGAATGTTTGTCCCACGCTTCCGTAGACGACCAAATTTCCGTCTTTAAGTATCTGCCCAAGCTGGTCCTGGGCATCGCCATGGATATATAATTGGCATCCGTCCATGCCGCTGCCCGCGTAGTCCCCTGAACTGCCGTAGAGATCCATGCGGATTTCATGGGAGCCGGGACCGAATCCGCAGCCATGAAACCTTTGCCCTTTAAGGTTAAACACCACAAAATGCTTCCACCCTAAGGTATATGATTTTACCGCAAGTGTGGAATCGCAGTTTTCCCCTTCAGGCTCAAACTCGGCGGCATCTACAACAAGGATTTTCTCGCCTGCTGCAGGAGGCCTTAACAGATCTTTGGTTGCATAGGTGATTCTGCAATATTCAGAATTGCCGGATTTTTTTTCAGCAATAGAAGGTGTATTGTGCAGTAAAGAATCGATGCCGGAACGGATTATCTGCAAAACAGAGCTTCTCTTTTTATGTCCATTATCATATTTCATATCATTGAGCAGGGTGAGCGTCTCAATGGCAGAAGCAGTGTTTCTGCCGCTTCCGTGAGAAACGATATGGTCTATATACCAGCGCAGCTTCATATAATCGCATTCAGATATTTTGCCGGAAATTAATGTAAAAAGCTCCGGCGCGCTGCCATTTTCTAAAAGCCGTTTTATTTCATCGCCTTCGGCAATGGTGCCGGCGCTGGCAAAATTTTCAGAAAAATTACACGCAATTTTTTCGGGATCAGCTTTTACCTCATGCCCGAATTTATTAAAACAGCGCAATTCACCTTCTGCGCCGTTTGGTTTTACTTTAAAAACAAACGCTCCGCCGTCTGCGTGACTGCCGCCCCGGGCGTTCCAATATTTGTCGGCAATGGGTCTGAATCTGCTGTCTTCTTTTGAAATACTTCCCAAAGCCGCGTCAATAGCCTTTTTTTCGGAAGCGCATAAACCTATTTGCACCTTTCCTTCGGAAAGGGCGAACACCTGGGGCCTCAGCATGGATGTATCTGTTATTCCCAAAAGCTGGTATTCGTTTGCATCGGGCTGGCTTCTGGCTATTATAAAAAACCACGGACCATCCGGGGAGGCGTGAATGTGCATGGCCTGAATGGCTGCGTAAATTTTTTGTTTTTCTTTTGGAAGCCGGTCAAAATCAAGCTCAGTGGTGGGAGCAAGCGCTTCAATAATGTATTCCATTGGATATTTATAAACGCGGTTCCACAGGTCAAATATCATGACCGAAACCTCGGTATCCGTTAAAAACTGGGGTATCATGTTACGTTCTTTAAGGTATTCGGACACGGAATGATAGTTTGCAAAATCACCGTTATGTACAAGTGCCTCGTTCATTCCAATAAAAGGATGCGCTCCTCCTGGATGCCAGACCCGCCCCTTGGTCGGGTAGCGCTGGTGTGCGATCCATATATGTGCCTGCATATCTTCGAGCTGGTAATACTTTACCACGTTTTCTGCATAGCCCACTATTTTCATGATCATTAAATTCCTGGCATGCGAAAGAACGAACGCCTTTTTATCTCCAAGCGAAGCGTAGTATTTCTGGTTTATTTTAAATGAATTCTGCCAAACGAATTCATCTTCAATGTCGCGATGAGCTGCCTTTGCAAAGGGTTTTGAGAACTTGCTTAAAACGTCTTTTTTTACACGGACGAAATATTGTTTTACATCCGGGGGTTTTGTCTCCAGACCCAGGGCGTTAAAATCTTTCACTGTTGGCATTTGATGAATGTGATGAATATCAAAATGGGGGTTAATAAAACTGCTTTCAAGCTCCTTTACAATGCCGCTATCCATGTAGGCAACATTAAGCAGATAACACGAATCCAGCATCTCTTGTGAAATTCCAAAATACCGGGCATCAAGTCCGGCGGCGGCAATACCCCCGCCTTTGCCATTGCCTCTGTTATGCATCTGGCAGGAAGGCTCAAAGATATGACGACCGCTTATTTTAACGTTTGCGGCAAAGCCTACGACTCCGCACCCGCCTTCCTGCGCCGGTTTTTCTTCCGCATTATTATGTGCATGGGCTGGAAGCAGGGCACGGGACCTTTGTATGGTATCAGAAAAATTATCCATCTTTATCCTTGTTTTCATTGTTTTCATAGTCAAGGTGCAGCAGCAGCTCTGTCCGCCCGACAACCTCTGTAACTGAGCTGCAGCCTGCCGCAGCGACAAGTTTCCTCAACTGCTTATCGAAGGAAGCATATAAATTATACATCCGCTGAAAAGCCCAATCAACGCTGAACATAACGCCTAATAATGGGTCTGTGGTTGCAATCCCGCGCGCACATCCGCGTCCGCTCTCACAGTTTTTACAGCGCAGGCATTCCAGTGCGACCATTTCTGAAGTGCCTATTACAACACCGTCTGCACCCAGGGCGATTGCCTTGAAAATATCATGTGCGGTTCTTAATCCTCCTGAGGCGATAAGCGTTATTTTATCTCTTATGCCTTCCTGCGTCAGAAAACGGTGAGTTTTATTTATGGCATAATCTATAGGCATGGCGATATTTTTTTTAGCAATTTCCGGTGCTGCACCGGTGCCGCCATAGCTTCCGTCTATATGAATGACATGCGCTCCGGCATAATAACTGCCCACGGCTACCATTTCTACATCTGTAGGCGTTGATACTTTGGTGGAAACCAGAGTTTTTGGGTTTATGTGCTTGATCCAGTCCACATGTTTCTTGTGGTCTTCAATTGAATAGACCGAATGAAAAGGAAAAGGAGAAAAAAGCGGGTTTCCTTTGACGGACTCGCGCATTCTTGCGACCGCTTCGGTGACTTTGTCTCCAAGGAGGTGTCCGCCGAGACCCGGTTTTGCACCCTGCGCATATTTGAATTCCACCATGCGTACCCGCTGGATGGTTTCTTCTCTTACCCCAAAAAGCCCGGTTGCAACCTGTGTAATAACATGATTATCGTACGGGTGAAGGGCCTCGGGATACCCTCCTTCGCCTGTGCAGGTAAGGGTGTTCCATGCGGCTGCGTTTTTGGCGCGGCCGATCATGGTGCTTTCGCTTATGGAACCGAATGACATTCCGCCCCCGTAAATGGGCATATCTATAATGAGGCTTGGCCGGCCGTCGTTTCTTTTATTAAGGTTGATCCGCATATCGACTTTTTTAGGATCTATTGATTCCTTCGGCCGCGCTTTTATCCTTATCCTATCCAATCCGCCGCCGGAATTCCCGCTGTCGGACTCAATTTCCATATAGGGTAATTCGCCTGTTTCAGCCTGGTACCAGGTGGAGACAATAAGGTCTGGCGTCCAACGGTAATCACCCAATACTTTATAATTTGGATTGACTGCAACTGAAAGGGCGCCTGCAGGGCAGTTTTTTACACAGCCTTTTTCCGACTCCGCGCACTTTAAACCTGAGCACAAGTAGGATTTAGGGCGCAGCATTTTATCCCCTGCTTTTACAAATACGCTGTAAGGACATACTGTTACACATTTCCCGCAGCTTGTGCAGCGCTCGGACCGGTGAACGGCGAATTTGCCGATGCGGTTTTTAAAACGGGATGGGGTTTTTATGATGTTTACCATACTCTCTTTCCGAATATCGGTGCATAACATTCTTCTTCCAGGTCCCTGAAAAACATTACCCGGCCGGTTTCCCCTCTTAACCTTCGCACTTCGCGAAGGCCCATAGCGCCCATAACCTCAATCAGTTGTGAATGCCACGATGCAAGAAGGTTTACGATTCTTTTGGTTCCCCATTGAGGATCTATCGCATCGATATGCACGTGGCAGGGTTCTTCTTCCAGGCATTCAAGGCACATCCTGCATTCCAGGGCTACAAGCAGCGCATTGTCAACGACAACTCCATCTGCACCGCAAGCGATCAGTTTTGCCACATGCTCGGCCATGGCAATTCCTCCTCCCGCCAGAATGGTAACGCAATCCCTTATCGATTCGGCAAGGAGCCCCCGGTGCGTTTCTCTGACTATTTCCTTTATGAAATAATCTGAATCGGAGCCTGTTCCTCTGCCGCTGTGATTTGCATAAAGATGAAAAGTTCCTATTTTATTCTTTGCAAGCTTTACAACAGTTTGAGCTGTATTCTTTGAAATAGGAAGGCCAATGCATATTACAAGCCCCGGTTTGCTTTTAGAAATCTCTCCGGCAAGCTTTTCCGCTTTATCAATTAACTGTCCTTCACAGGATTCAAGAAATATTTCTATCATTTTGCTGGAATTATCAGGCTCTATTTTCTCGTTAATACTGTAGCGTGGAATAATGTGAGAACCGGTGCTCTCCCTGTCGTCGCAAAATGCGAGGGTTTGAAGTTTCCGGGCTGCCTGCTGCACAGCCTGCTTCACCCCGCGCCATGTACCAGCCTGCCTGGGCACATCGAAAATAATCGGCAGTGGTAAAGAGAACATAGGAGGAAGGTCGTCTGCCAGTTCCTGACCATTAAAATGCAACCGGTCTAATTTTGTGCCAATATCAATGGATGTGCTGATGTATTCACGGCCATGTATGCCATCGCGGGTGGGCCTGACGATTTCGGACATATCAGTCCACATATCGTCGAATCCTGTGCCGGAAAAAGGGCCGTCGTATCCTGCTCCTGAAACGGGAATTTTACCTGCATGCGCCTGCTGCCAGAGAGAAGTAAGTATGGCCGGGGTCCAGTAACTGTTTCCAATTTGGGTATACTCAGGATTCAATAATTTTGACAGGATGTTGTTTTTGCATTCCTGAACGCAGCGCATGCACGATTTGCAAAAACTGCCGGACGAATCCACAAGTTCAGATGACAAAAACTCCCTTTTTTTATAAACGTCGTAAATGCAGTTTCGCTTGGCGCAATCATTACAGCCTAAGCACTGGTCTCTTTCGGTTGAACTTAGTTTGAATACAGGTTGATATCGCGGTTCAGCAGGTTCCGCATGGATATGATATTTTTCCGGCATCAGGCTGTCTCCGGGCGGGGAAGCAGGTTCGCCTTGCCGGAAATTTCCTGCATGGCCGTTTCCCATTCGATCGGCTGAATGTGCACGCCCCGCACACCCTCAATTTTGCGGATTTCATTTATCAATTCAATGGTGATTTTTATGCCTTCCTCTTTTGGGTTTTCAGCCTGGCTCATACGCTGGATCATCTTTTCCGGCACCGAAACACCGGCGACACTTGTGTTCATGTAATTCAACATACCCGCGCTTTTAGGAACTATGATACCAGCAAGGATAGCGGTCTTTTCATGAAACCCTTTTTCCCTGGCTTTTTTCATTGCATCGCTAAAGCGTTCAACATCATAAATTCCCTGCGTCTGCACAAAATCTGCGCCTGCCTGTATCTTCTTTCCAAGACGGATTACCCTAAAATCAACAGGATCTCCCAGAGGTGTCCACGCTGCTCCTATAAAGAGCGGCACATCGCTTTTAATCGGGTCGCCTCCCTGCTGTTTATGTTCGTCCCGCATGGTACGCAGGATGCTTATCAGGTTGATGGAATCAACATCGTACACGTTTTTAGCTCCGGGATGTCCAAGAAGCTTTCCGGCTCTTCCAAAAGACTGGTGGTCGCCCGAAAGACAAAGGCAATTACGGATTCCAAGTGCCACGGCCCCGAGTATGTCGCTCTGCATGGCAATCCGGTTCCTGTCCCTGCAAACCATCTGCATGATAGGTTCAATACCCTCTTTTACGCAGATTGCCGAGGCTGCTATCGATGACATGCGTACAACCGCTGTCTGGTTGTCTGTTACATTAAAAGCATCTGCCGTTCCATTGAGGATTGCCGCTTTTTTTGCAATAACCTCTGCATCTGCGCTCATGGGCGGCCCCAATTCTGCGGTGACTGCAAAATTGCCCTGCTCCAGTATTTTCTCCAGCCTGCTGCCTGATTTCATTATTCTAATTCCTCCCTCGCAAGCACCCTTGGTCCTCCGTCTCTGGACGTTGACCAGTCTTTAGGTGGGATTATGCTTTCCATCTGCTCCAGTTTTCCCTTTTCCTTGTGCCGTTCTACAATCAATGCCCACGCACAGGGTGTATCTTCTGATATTTCGCATTTTCCGTCATGGGTGCCGCCGCAGGGTCCATTGAGAAGGCTTTTGCTGCAGCGGGCTATCGGGCAAATACCCATGGTTAAATCGAGGATGCAGTTACCACAACCGCCGCAGCGCTCTTCCCAGGAGTTTTGCTTGGCATGCGTGCCCATAAATGTGGTGTTCAATCCGGGAAGTATGGTGATGTCCGCAAACCGCAGGGACATTTCCTGCACTCCCACACCGCATGCTATAGAAAGCACCACATCCTGCTCCAATACTTTTTGAGCGTGTTCTTCGATCATTTCCGGCTCGCATTGCCTTTCTATGCAGCATTCTGAAATTTTGATGGAAATCTTTTTATCAGCAAATGCGATCCGCAACTGGCTTGCCAGCAGTTCAACTTCTTTTTGCCCGCCGGAACGGCATTCAGCAACGCAGGTGGCACAGCCGGCAATCAGGACTTTTTTGTGTTTTTCCAGTTTTTCGATGATTTCCTGTAATGGCTTTCTTTGTGCGACTATCATGTTAGAGTTTCCTTTTTATAAGTTAATATGACCGGTTACCTGATCATGCTCCCTGTAAAAGTGCATGGAAATCAGATAATTCCTTTTTAATATCTCTGCCCGGTTCATACCGGATTGTCATAAGCCTTTTTTTATCGATACCAGCTTCCATAAGCAAATGCTCGGCAAGCTTTATTCTCCGCAATGCCCGCGCGCTTCCTTCGAGGGTTTTGCATCGGGTAGTATCGCAGATACCAATACAAACGCCCTGCTCTCCATCTTCAAAAGCCCGCAATATATGAATCGCTTCAAGCTGACCCGAGCAGCTCAACACGAATTCGCGTACATAAGGAAGATCTATCTTTTTTTCCACACCGCCGCAATTCTGGCATCTGTATAAAATTATTTGTTTCACGTAATTCCCTGTTTTACTGTTAACCGTACATCCCTGATTACCATAACTATTACTAATACAAAAAAAATATGACAAGGGGATTTTTGATACAAATAAAACAATATCCTTGTCAATGCAAAAAACATGCAAAAAATTATTTAGAGGAAACGGGAGGGATAAATACGTTACAGGCGTGAAGTGACACAGCTTAAGACGTCATTATTTTTTCTTTTTGTAGAATTTTCCATATCTCGTCATCTGTCATTCCTTGATTTTCTGTGCCGCGAATATCCATAACATCATGACTGGCACTGCGCAGCTCTTTTACAGTTAACGCAGGGATATTTTCATCTGCAAATATCCTCGTGCCACTATTTCATCGGGGATAATCTGCTCTTCAGTCAGTTCTGCAGCATACTCAATACAAGCAAAAATGTCTTTACGTGTAATTGTTGGGTATTCCTCAAGAAGCTCATCAACAGTGTATCCATTTGCCAGCATGTGCAGAATTTGATGTACGGGGATACGCGTTCCTTTAATACATGCTTGACCATGGCAAACTTTGGAATCAATTGATATATGATTTAACATTGTTAGTTGTCGTTTTTTGGTCATTTAACACCTCCTTGAAAAATATTATTATTGCAAACTACCAATTTCTTTTTCATGGCTCGGATTTTTTTAACGCAATATGTTAATAAAATATTACTATCAGCATGCGTTTTATAATTTATTCAGGTCAATAGTACACCATCTTAAGTCTTGTTTTAGGATTATCAAATTTAACTTTGGAAGCATCGAATTCATCAGGGTCATAATCTTTACCGTACCATGTCTTCATTTCCTTATATTCTTTACCCTTTTTTCTTTTCATAATCTCGCAGAACTCTTCGTATCCCGGAGTGCCGCCGCAATCTTCAGGAGGACATGCTCGCGCACCATCAGTACATTTGGGTTTTTTTGTTTCTCTATCAATGATTTCTTCAAATTCAATTTCATGCTCCCATCCGTCACCGAAATCATAAGTGTAAAGAACCTTTTGACCAATCTCTTTGATATATTCTTTGAGCTTAGTCTCCCAGCCGGCTTTCACTTCTTTATAATCCATTTCTTCCGGGTCGGGAATGCCAATATAAAAGTCGTCGTTTTCGTTAATTTCAAAAGAGTGAAGGTGGGAATCAAACCAACCAAATGCGTCCTGAATCGCAACATGCAAATCCCAGAATGAATAATTTTCAGGTACTATTATCCTCCTCCAAATAGGCGGCTCAATGTCCAGAAGCGTAATCTTAAATTGCATGCCTTTCATAATGTTATAATCATCCCAATAGATTAAGGTGTCTCTTAAAGATAGAATACAGTAACTATTAACGATGTCAATCCAGATTAGATAGCTTAAAGCTGCATAACTCTTATAACAACAGCAGCTCAGCGGCAAATTCCGCAAACTCGGCTATGTCACCGGCGTGAAGGGACAACCGCATTATTACTTGCAAGCTTACTTCCTTATTTGTTATTCTTAAATTGACAATTCTGCTTAGTATAGGAAAATAAAAACAAATCTATGCATTAGAAAAAAGGAATTAATATTATGGGAAAATTAGCTTTAAAAAAAGAATCTCTCGACTTAGTAAAAGCAGGCTTAGAAATTGAAAAGAATATATTAAAATTGAGTGTTCAAAAATATCAAAGCCAGCTCAGGGCATTTGAAAAGAAACACAAACTATCTTCAGAAGAATTCATTAAAAAGTTTAAAGAAGGAAAACTTGGAGATGATGAAGAATGGTTTGACTGGCTTTTCGCCTATAAAGCTGTCAATCATTCCAAACAGAAGATTTCCAATATCAAGGAGATTGCTTTCTGATCAGAGTATATTTCAAGAAACTCGAAAGAAAAATTAAGTTATGTGAATGGCTGATTAAATCTAAAGATATCAACTATGACATGATATCTGAGGAAATGGGGATAATTAAGGGGAAAATCACTTTTATAGATGGTTCAGTTTTTGATTTTAGAGAAATAATGGGTATCAAAGAAATAGATTACCGGTTCCATTATATGGATAAAAATATGAAACTGATTTGCAGATGGGATTCAGCGCCTCATCATCCGGAAATTAAATCTTTTCCCTACCATCTTCATACAAACAAGGAAGTCCTGAATTCTCCGAAAATGAATTTAATCAAAGCTCTTGATGAAATAAGTCTAAATGTAATCTGGAATATAGAAAGATAAAAATCTTTGACGGTTTTGTCTAAATTTCAAAATGGATAAAAAGTTTACCGTAATAATTGAGCAGGATGAAGGGGGATACTTTATTGCAGAAGTCCCCGAGCTTAAGGGCTGTCACACTCAGGCAAAGTCACTTGATACCCTTATGAAAAGAACCAAAGAAGCAATTCAGCTTTGCCTTGAGGTTTGTTGAAATTTCAAAAGAAGACTTAAGGAAAATAATACATATTTATTATTTTTTAATTCTTTGTTCTTTTCTTGTTTTTTCCCGCTTCCACGGCTCTCCGGGAATAAGAGTGACCAACTGATTCATAACAACCTCGCCTGCTTTATGTAAATCCCATTCACCTTCAGCGTAAAGCAACGGACTTATATCTTCGATGAAGCGAGCGTCATAGAGCTTCTCGTAAAGATTCTTTTCAAATTCCGCACGTGTCACCTTGTTACCTTCATGCTCCATGTAGTTCAGAAAACATTCAATCACTTTTTCCGGTTTTGCATTTGTATTTGTTAGAGCTGTCCAAAGGTCAAAAAGGTCGCGCCCTTTTTTACGTTGATAAAGACCGCGAAGCTTTGTACCTAAAAGTTCTTCAAGCTGATAGGTCAGGATATCAGCGCTCCCTGTAAACCATTTTGAATTGACAGCAAATTTTCGTTTTTCAAAACCCAGAACCGTAAAATGCTCCCGTGAATTGATTTCAACCTTAAGCTTTAGCAGTGGTCCTTCTTCAGATTGCACTTTATATATCAGTGTTACTCTGCCTTCAGAGAAATTGCGTTTTGGCACGCCAAGCCAATGGTTGAGATTTTCCTGCAAGGCATCAATGACTCCCCCGATAGCGCCGCGATTGACCTGTACTAGATCAATGTCTTCAGAATATCTGGCAGGTTTTAAATACAACTTATAAAGAGCTGTTCCTCCCCGAAAGGCAAGGTTTTTTGCCACTATCGGATGGCTGAATATCTCCACCAGCGCCCTGCTGATTATCAGGTCCTGTTCAACCTGATAGCTCTGCGGCCACGGGGCGTACGCCTTCCATTCTTTAATATAGGCAAGAGAAATCAAACTTCAGACTCCACTTGAGCATTTACAAATATCTTCCACCTACTATCCAATTTTGCCCCTTTTATACTAAGGTTTGGCATCAAAGGGGAACGAACTGGTTGTTTAGTTTTGATGTAGCGTGCAAGCACTTCAGCTTTTTTCTGTTCTCCAATAAGATCAAGCAGATAACCAAGCCTTTGTACCCAGGCAATTGGTGAAAGTTTAGCAACTTTCAATAAGTGATCAGCATCTATCTTTTCCGCAAGTTCAGTTAGAACAGTTGCCACATTATCAAGTCCGGCACAATGCCTGACATAGCCGATTAAATCAAGAGCAGTTGCTTCAGGAGTTGCTATTTTCAATATTCCTGCACGAGTATTTCTTTGCTGAGTTGGGATCTTTGCTGCATTCTTCCGGAAGATGAATTCCACCCGCATCTTGCCGCATTTTATTGGCCTTCGACGTTTTGCAACCATAACCTGGAAAACCTGGGGACGGTGATGTGCAGCCCCATGATACTCACCAGCGCTCAGAAGACCGGTGTAATAAACCTCACCCAGATACTCCATCAGATCAGGTATGAACTGTTCGGGAGGTATGCAGCCTGCCGAACGGTATTCCGGGGAAACAATGACATAAAACCCCCGGTAGGGCATTGCAATCTCCCCCTTTTTCTGTAAACGGTGGAGCCCAGCTTTGATTGCCATTGGGGTTGAGCTTTTCAGCTTCTTAACATCATCGAAACTAAAAGAAGAGCGCCCATTTGCTGATAGTTTAAGAATGAAATCGGCAAGCATAATTGCTCCATTTGTATGGATTGTTAGCAAAAACTAACACTTTTCGCAACTTTTTGCAAATAATACATACAAGTATCCCTGTTTTTCTCCGCTCTGCATGGTGGCGGAGTGTCGAAGCTGACATAATGAGCCTTGCCGTGAAGCTCATAAAGGAGGAAAGTCGTTTTACCAGCCTGCCGCAGCCCCCCGACGAAGACGGCAGGAAACTGTTTTAAAGATTTCTTAAGAGTTGCAGAAAGAAGTGTTGGAATATACAGATGGAAATTATAAAGTTCAATTTTATAATTGTCAAAGGCTGCAAAAGCCAGTCGTTATTACTTACTATTTTAACTTTACCAGCAAATTATCTTTCTCTAAGCGTCTTCTTATGACTTCTGATGAAACAGAAAATTTTTTCGCCAGATCGCTCGCAATGTAATCTTGGATTATATCCAAAGAATTCTTAAAGGAAAACCCGGCATTTTTCGCTGTCTCCACTGATTCGTAAAACAGCTTTGATAATATTGAAGGAAATACCAATACTAAACCGGCAAATGTATTTGCATGCCATTCCAAGAAAGAATAGTCGCGGTCCTCAATCGACTGAGTGAATTTTTTCCATTCTCTGACTGAAGAAAAAACATTTTCTTTAAAAAACTTCTTATGGAGAATGATATGACCTGCTTCATGAGCTAAAGTAAACCTGTATCTCCTTAGACGAGATTGATAGACAAATTCATCAATATTTATAGTAGTTAAATCACTTGATATGAATCCATCTATGTCATAGCCTTCGTGAAGACCCGGTAATGGGATAATGTTGATGTTAAACTGGAATTCCAATATTTCTTCGATGGGGACAGGAATTTCTAAAGACGGGTGGTATGTGGCTAAAAATTCATATGCTCTTTTCTTTATATCATTATAAGTATAATGCGGGACTTCAGTGTAAGTCATCTCTCAACTCTTCCGGATTCTCTCGATTAGTTCATTCAGTTTTTCATCAGATACTTTTTCGCCTCTTAATGTCCTGAACAGTACCGGAAGTTTTCCAACTAATTCTTCATCTTTCATAATTTCATCAGGGATTTTTCCTCTATGCGCTGCAGCCAAATCAAAAAATTCATACCATTGACTGCTCCCCTTTTTTATCCCGAGTGCTAACGCATACTGAGTCAACTTGTCCTTTGAGTGAGGCGGTGGTAAAAGATTTCTTTCAAGTTTGCTGATATTGCCTGCATCGAGACCGTTTTCTATGCAAAACTGCCTCAATGTAATTCTTTTCTTTATCCGTTGCTCCTTAAAAAACTCTCCAAAGCTGATTGCCTTCATAATTCCTCCCTCATGTTGTATAAAAATTACAACACCAGGCACGATTTGTCAATTGGGTTTTTCACAATCTTAATTTCTCTGATATACGAGATAGAACAACCGGGATAGACGTAAAGCTGCATGAGAAAAAGTGGCTTTCAAATGAAAAGAGAGTTCATTGTAATAATTGAGCAGGATGAGGGGGCATACTTTATTGCAGAAGTTCCAGTGCTTAAGGGATGTCACACTCAGGCAAAGTCCCTTGATACACTTATGAAAAGAACTAAAGAAGCAATTCAGCTTTGCCTTGAAGTTTAGGAGAAGTATTTTTTAGCTGCTTTCAAAGTCGCCTGTGTTGATTCATTTTTTTTTCTATTTAGCTTGTACGTTAGCAGGGATGAAACGTGATTGTTAAAAGTCCTTTCGTTCATGTTCTTTTCACTAAGGTGTAATCAGCGCTTTAAGTTTGTCCCTCAAAGGTTTTCCCCCGAAGGTTATGCACAGTCGAAAATGTAGGTCTTCGGGATATTCCGCTATATGAGATCCCTTCTTCTTGTTGTTCTGAATGTTGCGGGGCCAGTCTTGAAGGATTTTGTTTACCTTGGGAGTTACAGACGGATCTGAGAAAGCAAGTTTTTCCAGTTGAAGCATGACTTCGAGGGTTGCAAGGTTACGGCATGCTTCTAAAGCCATTCGCCAATCCGTACCGAAAAGAATTTCCCCATATTGAAGAACGTCACAGAATGCCTCCACACAGTTGCGCGAAGTAACATTCAGATCAAGCAAACTCGCTGAATGGAAGAAGTCATTGCGCCGGTTGCGTCTGTTCTTCATCGCATCTTGTAGATCATTTACCTTTTGCAAATGGACCACCATTTTTGTAGCAACAACGGCTTTAACGTTTTGCAAGACATCGTGGTAATTCTTGAAATTGCCATTGGGCTTTTTGTCCGTCCAATTCTGGTTATCCGTTAGTAGGAATAGTTTAGAAACCAATTCCGAATAATCATCGCAGAGAATGAAGGAGGTTTTCATGTATTGGCCACCAGTGCGCCCTGTATAGTAGATTTCCACTCCGGCGCAGATTTCATCCACCAGATAAGTAAGTGACAGATTCATTGCGCTCCTTCACATCCCAGCAACCGTGCCTCGAACCGTGCCTTGGCCTCTTCCCATTCTTGCTCCGACGCCTCACGCAAACGTCTGGCTTCCAGACGACGGCGTGTCAACTCGGCAACTATTTCTTTCTGTTGAGGTAGCAAGGGAATCGGGAGACGAAGCGAACACAGAGTTTCCGTGTTGATTCCGGCTTGATTAACAAAGTTTGTTGCCAATAGGCCCAGAAAACCTGTTGAACGCATGGCGTTGAGAAGCGCTGCTAAAAACCACGGTAGAACTAGCGAAAGATCTGGTGTCAAGCGCGTTATGTGATTCGAGCAACAGCATTCTCGCTGCCCCTCGAAGACGGTTGTTTTGCCGACCCATTCCGTAGAGTTAGTGTTATTAAGCAAAACTTCGCCTGGTTGGAGTTTGTCATTCGAGCGCACTGTGTTGTGCGGAACAAGTTTTGTGCCTTCAAATGTGATTTCTCCATGCTGCGTAATGTTCAATGGGCGAACATGTGGGATGCCTTCATCTTCGTTGAAAGATTGAACTTCTCGACCTGCGGCGAATCCAGTTCTGGGATTCGGAGCAAGGATTCCAAGGTCATAAACCGGATAGTGTGAGTTCTCAATGCCTAGGCGTAGTTCTTTGAATTTTGGAGAGTGGTAATCTGGATCGCAACGAGCCCATGATTCTTTGAGTCTTGCAGAGTAGTATCGAGGAAACAAGGTTTTCGTTTGGCTGAGGCCAAGTTTGTCAAGAAGGAAGGAGTCGAGCTCTGCGAGAAGTGCATAGGCCTTTGTCAGTTTACGCTGCCGGCATCTTCCGTGCCCGCTCCATCTCCATCACCATATCCCGCTGAACACGCTTATCTTCAGGAATTACCGTCCATAACTTTTCTGCATTTGCTGACCCAAGAAAAGGAACTCCGCCACCACCGATAAGCTGAACAAACTGCTCGCGAACCCATATTGTTTGAAGGGCATAATATAGAAAATGTGGGATCACCCGGTCTACATTTGGACGAAAAACACCACAGTTATTGTCAACTGTACATTTATATTCTGCCCCCACGAACAATGAGAAGGAATGGAGTTTCATTGCTTCGCCAATAAAGGCAGTTACGATGTCTCCCTTTTGCAGAAGTTTTGCTGCAATCGGATTTTCATGAAACTCAATATCTTCAAAATCGATACCGTCAAATCCTTTAATGTTCTTAACCTTTAAAAGAATAGTATCGGATTCTTCGATAAGAGCACGTCCAACACCTTGAAATACCTTATCGCAAGCGTCTTTCATGCTCAAACATGGGAAGCAGAAAGAACGTATGCTTGGTCGATGTTGAAAGAAGTTTACATCCAGTCTTGCTATTTCGCCCCGCTTGACGGCAAAGCACAGGGCTTTGCCTGACTCAGCAGGGCTTAGACGAAAAAAGGTTCTGGATTCTTGCAGAACGCTTGGTATTGTTGCGCCACCTCTGGCAGTTGGTTCTCGCACTTTCGTCCAGTAGCATCGTAGCCGATTTTTTCGGGCGCAGCCATGAAGATGGCTTCATCATCCCTAGGTTTCTCTCCTTCAGCGCGGCGGCGCAGGAACACAAGACTGGCTTTGACACCAGCTCCAAAGTGGGCGAAGGCTGTCTGCGGAAGGCTAACAACCGCGAGAACTTGGAAGCGTTCAATGAGAAAGTCACGAACGTATTGCAACGAAGAGTTGGTCAAAATGCCGTCAGGTAGTACGATGGCTGCGCGGCCTATGCCTGGTTTAAGGAATTGCCACACGCGCTCAATGAAGAGGATTTCTGTTTTTTGATTCTTGCGAGGCCTCCTCTTCCCTTTGGAGTCTTCCTGGTTGCCGAGATCAAAATCTGGCAAGTAGGGGCGCTCGGTGAGGTTGATTTGTGCGCCGAAGGGGGGATTGGTCAGGATCAGGTCAAAGACACCTTCTGTGAATCCTTTGTTTCCTGTGCGCTGGAGGATGCCGCCGAACCGATCCAGGGCATCAACACCGATGACGTTGCTGTGTCCGTCATCGTGCAAGATCATGTTCATCTTCGCGACTCTAGCGATTTCGTCGTTGATCTCAATTCCGTAGAGCCGTTTTTCAGCAAAGTCGTGCCAGTGTTTGTAGTGATCTTTTCCTTCGTCAATTCCGCGCTGTGGATCACCCTTCTGATCTGAATAGTATTCATCGGCCTCTCTGCGAAGATGGTCCAGTGCATGGAGCAGGAAGCCGCCGGAGCCACAGGCAGGATCAAGAATAAATTTTTCGTTTTGTGGGAGTTTGCGCCCTCGATGGTCGCGCTCGTCGAGCATTACCTCAACGGCAAAGGCGATTATTTCACGAGGCGTGAAATACTGACCGAAGTCGCCCTTAAAAAAACCGTCCATGAACTGCTCAAATGCGACACCCTTGGTGTCGAGGTCAGTCTTACTGAAGCTGACACCTTCCATATGTGATACTAGGGTGCGAAGTGTGGCATCGTCGATGCGGATGGTGTCGGTGAATACTTGCGGGTCTTTCACCTTGGCTTGCTCATAGATTAGCTTGATACGTTCTGCAAGTTTACGACTTGGCTCGTGCGTCTTGATCTGAAATTCGTAGGGTTGCCCGTTCTTGCGCGGGGTCTTTTCGTCTTGAATTTTTACGAAGAGGAGCTTACAGAGTTCGCCGAATGCCATTGGAGGCGAAAGGCGTCCACCGCCCCATAGGGTTTGATGGCATTTCTTGATTGTGGCAATCAGAGTTTCCTTGTTAACGGATTGAATATCGTCCTTCGTGCCTTTGCGGAAGCGCCATTCCTCGGGTTTGCCATACTGGCGGGGCAGGTCGGCGATGATGTTGGCCTCGCGTTCGAGCACGCCATATTTTTCTGAAAAGTCCAGGAATCGGCGGGTCTGGCCAGCGACAACGCCGACATATGGGGCGCGGAATTTAGCCCATGTTCCGTTACCACAGGCCTGTTCAACTGCTTGTGCGAATTCAGCGTCGGTGACACCATCACGCTTGCACTCGATAACCGCAAAGGGGCGAGTGCGGGCATCATCGATGAAGACGACAAGATCTGCAGCGTCCTTAGGTGTGCGATCTGGGACAGTGATTTCAACGCCGATGCGGGCGGGTTCGTAGCCGTATCGGAAGATAAGCTCAGCCCAGTATTCGGCGCGGACTTGCTCCTCTGGGTCAGAGAAACGCTCGGAATGATTAACAGCAACATAGGTGATTCGTTGTTTTGTCCCTTCACCGGCGATAGTGGCGTAGCCTTTCTCTATGGATTGTTCGAGATATGTCATTCGGTACTCCTTTTAATCGTTGAACATCCCTTACGTCTATGACGCATAATATATTATTCTACTACTGTTTGTTTTCTATGATTTCTGAGAAAAGTTAATTAATTCAAACTAAGTATTATATTATCAGAAATGGATTTCAGATTGCTATTCTCTTTTTAACCTTTTCGAATGTAACCATCAAACTTTCTATGCTATCAATGTATCCCTGCATAAACTCTCTTTTTTTATTTGTGTTCCTAATGATATTCGTGCTTAATCTTTTTGCGCGGCCTTTCCTGACTTATTGCGTGCTGCAAGGCGATGATGCACCGCCGCCCGTCTGAAAGCATCAGCCCTTTTGCTGTGCATCTTTGCACGTTGCCAAGATTAGTGAATGTTTCTTCAAGCCTTTCAGCCTGCTCATCATCATCAAATGCCATAGCCTTTTTCTATTGGTCATCAGGGGGAATGTCAGCGAAATATGCTCCTTTCACATTTCCGCTGCTCTATCTGCTGCTGAAAGCTTCGCCATTCTGTTTAGTTTTTTCTGCATGATAATGTAATCATCTACCGCTTTCCTGATTAGATACTCCATGGAGATTTTCCTGCCGCATTCATCCAAGTCTTTTTCCATAATCTTAGTCAGCTCTTTAACCTGTTTAGATGTAAGGCTTACAGTTATTTTTTTATTCATAGAATTTTCAGCCCATCTTCTTTATCTCTTCAATCAGATCTGAAATGAGGTCCGTGCTTTCCTCTGAAATCTTCAGGATCCCCTTGAGGTTATCTATTAGGGCTTCCTCTTCATCTACATAAAATTCTTCTTCGATTGTCCCATTCGCCTTGAGCTCGTGGTGCCTTGCCGCTTCCTCGTAGGCGGCGGATTTTTTAAGACTTCTCTCCCGTCGTTTTTTATCCTTGAGCCTTTTGAAGATGTCGGCATTCTTCTTTTCCATTCTTGCAAGCTTCTTCAGCTCACCTGCTTTTTCAAAGTGGCTTTCAGCAGTCATATTCTGATAGTGCGCGCTGGTGATGGGGTCTCCCTTTCCCCTGGGCTGCCAGTAAAGGTAAATCCAGCCGGGCATTCCGAGCGCCGGATACTTGTCTATATAATTTACTGTTAATGCATCGTTAAAATTATTGGAATCTGTTTCATCTGTAAGCATATCTTTTCTCTGTTAAATTTTGTGCTAACCTTGCTTTAGTTTTAATATTCTTGTTGACCGTCTTTGGCTTTTGCGCCTCGCCGGTTATATAGTTGACTGCGCGCTGGGCAGATGCTGACGCAAAAAATAGCAGTCTCTTGTCGTTATTGAGGGAATTTATCCACCCTTTGATATAAGCGGCGCTATTCCTGATAGTCTTCTGCTCTATGCCTGCGTTGCCGCAAAGAAAGGCGCTTCCAAGCTCGGCTATAAGCTCTTCCTTGCTGTATTCTTCCGATACAAAAGCAGGATGCTCTTTAAATCCGGGACGGTTAAGCCTGCGGATATGTCCTGTGGAGTGGACTATTTCATGAAAAAGCGTGCCGTAATATTCTTCAGGGGAGAAGAAACTTTCCTTTGCCGGCATCCTGATCAGATCATCGATTGACGAGTAGGAGGCACGATCGCCGCCAGTCTCTATTTCTGGCAGGTCCGGAAATTTGGAAACGATATCTTCAGCCTCTTTGATTGGATCGAATTCCTTAGTTTCAATTCCGGGGACAGGGATACCTTCGCACTCTTCCACGTTGTAAACGGAATATCCAAAAAGAAGAGGCCCGCTCAGATAAACCCTGCTTCCCTTGCCATCTTTTTTCTTTTTTTCAGCTGTCCCGGGAAATTTCCAGAAAAATATTAAAAACTCCTCGGCTCCTTTCTTTACGTTCCCTCCCATCCTCTGCGCCTGATTTTCCGTTAAAAAGTAGGGGCTTGAAAAACGTGTACAGGAGAGGAGAAAAACGTTGACTCCTTTGTAAGGTTTTCTGGTAAAAAGATTAGCGGGAGGACCGTTCTTTATATTCCACGGTCGTTTCCACGGGATATATCCCCTTTCAAGGAGTTCAATTATCCTTTGAGTGATTTTGTCAAAGGTATCAGTTTTTGATGGGTTTTTATTCATATATAAACCTCCTATTCCTTCTCCTTTAACTTTGAAGATGTGACCTGCGTTGTGGTCTTTAGTTCTGCAAAGGGCGTTAGCTTCTCAATCAGCGAAGCGTCCCATTTCTTTTCGAGGTAGATTTTTTTAAGAGCGGGAATATCAAGCCCCTCTACTTCATTCCATTTGCCTGAATCCCTGATGATTTTTTCAATCTCAAGGCGTTGAGGGTCTTTCTTTTCAGGGAAGGAAACATCGGTCTTTTTGCTTATCTTTAGCTTGAAGCCGCTTCCAGCAATTGTTTCAGCACCTTCTTTTTTCCCGAAGACAACCGCCGCCTCTTTTACCTTCTCAAGCTCTTCTTCCAATTTGCCAATCTCTGCCTTATGTTCACTGACCTTTCCCTTAAGCTCCATGAATCTGTTTACAAGCTTCACTCCGTCATCGTTAAGGTATTCATTCACTGGAAGGCTCTCTGTTTTAAAAAGATGTTTGCGCCTGGGACAGAGTTCCTGATAGCCGCACCATTCACAAAGGAAGCTTTCGCTCGGGAGAAATTCTGTTTGAGCTTCTATCTCATCTATGAGCGCAATTGTTTGAGCCTTTACATCTTCAAGCTGTTCCAAAGTTCTTGTCGAGATAAATTCCTTGTCATAAGCCACATAGTGCCAGATGAGTTTCACATCCTTTACATCATCAAATAACCCTGAAAGCCCTATCTGGTAAATGGCGAGCTGTTTGTCTCCATCTATTCTTTTCCGGTCAGGAAGCGCCCCTGTTTTATAGTCATGGATTTCGTATGAGCCGTCTGCTTGCTCATCTATCCTATCAACATAGCCTTTTATGAGATATTTTCCTTCGCTATCGAGTGAAAGCTTCACTTCCTTTTCCACGAAGAGCGTTTTCGATGAGTTGAAGGGATGGTAGCGCCTGTAATATTTTTCTATGCTCTCTCTACCGCAGGCGCGGTAGTCTTCAGTGGTTCTGTCTTTTCTTATCACCACAATATCCGGGTGCCATCCTTTCTCCCAGAGTTCGTCATAGCTGACAAGAAGGTCTTCAAGGGGAAGAATTTTGAAGGGAAGCTCTTTGTAAAGATGCTCCATTACTTTATGGAAGCATGAACCCATGAAAGCTTCTATCCCCTCGGTGTCGCTTTTTATCCTGTCAATGTAGGCAAACTTATATTGGAGAGGACATGTCTCGTATGTTCCGAGTCTTGAATAAGAATAGGTAGTTGTCATGGAAATTGCCTCCTTAAAATTTTCATTTACTTTTTATCTCCATTTCTGAATCCAATATAAAAGGGATTACAGACAGGGGGGTGTCCGGGTGGAAAATATTTTATTTGTAGAGCTTAGCTGCTTGTTTTAATTCTTCTTTTATGTCTTCGCGAAGCTCGGTAGGTTCTAAAACTTCGCAATGAGGAAGCCAGGAATTTATCCAGTTCTTTATCTCTTTTATACCGGAAACCTGAAACCTGAGGATGACATTTCCGTCAGGAAGTTTTTCTTCTTTCTGCGATGAATGCCATTTTTTTCTTAATACCTGAGCGGCAACTGTAGAGCTGAATCTTATAGCAACATCAATCGGCTCCTCGCCTGTTATAATTCCGAAGCTTTGGGACATGAATTTTTGAAGACTAAAATCAGAAGGGTATCCAAAACGCTCGTCAGTTAGTTCTATTTCCCTTATCTGGTCGCATGCAAAGGTGCGGATTTCATAATGCAAACTACATTTCCCAATAAGATACCAGAAACCCTCATGGAATATGAGCCCATAGGGAGAGACTTCTCTTTCCGTCAGTTTCTTTCTTCCCAAAGTAAAATATTTCATCCGGACTTTTACCCTTTTCTTTATAGCCTCGTTTATTATGCTGAGTGCTTTGTCTATAACCGGAGAAGCCGGCTTTTCGCCAAGATCTATTACTATGGAAGACTTCTTTCCGTCATGAGCACCCTTTACGGCGGCGGTGATCTTATCAAATATCTTTTTTATGGCTGAATCTGCCGGAAGCCCCAGACTGTTAACGAGATCCTTCAAAACAATAAAATCAGAAAGGTCTTCAGGGCTCAGCACAAATTGTTTAAGGGAAAAATCCTCCTGGAAAACATAAGAACCTGCTTCCTTGTCAAAATATATGGGAAAATCCGCTTCGATTATTGTTTTAATGTAGCGGTAGATTGTTTTTTCAGAGCATTCGAATTCTTCGGCAAGGCTTCGGGCAGTGACCTTTTTCCCCATGTCAATCATGCTCAGTATCTTGAGTATGCTCGTAATCTTCTGGGAGATATAGTTCTTTGTTTCTTTTTTCTTCAGATGGCTGAATTTTTTAGCTGGCATTTGGGAGATAAGTTATTTTTTATATAATAATTAACCTTGCTATGTTGAAGCAATGTTTTTTTATTGCTCCAGTCAAATAGATTATAAAGATTGCTTTTCCTCCTTCACAAACATGAGTAACACCGAGGCCACGGCGGTGAGGAGGAAAGAGAAAATAAATGGATAGATATTCCCTGATTTTTCCCAGAGGAATCCTGCGATTATCGAAGACGGCAGGGTCAGGATCCCTGTTGCCATCTGGAGTGTGCCAAGCGCTGTCCCCCGCATTGCCTGCGGGACAATCTCTGAAGCTAATGCCTTCTGTGCAGGCTCTATTGCTGCAAGGTGAAGACCATAGAGGACAAAAAGCGTTATTACAAGCACAGGATTTGAATCTATCACTGAAAACCCAAGGCACATGAGCATGAAGAATATGAATGAGATTAGAAGCGTCTTTTTCCTCCCTAAACTATCAGCAAGTTTTCCAAAGGGGAGGGACATCAAAGCTGCAATGAAAGTGTAGATGAGATATAGAACAGGAATGGATGTAGTCTTAAAACCTGCGCCCCTTGCGGCAATAAGAAGAAAAGAATAGCTGAAGTTTCCAAGCCCGAAGATAGAGCTCGCAATAAGAAATAGCCTGAAATTTTTATTAATGTTCTTTAATGAGAACTCCTTCCCATCCGTCCCCTTCCGCTGTTCCTTTATAAAAAGAATTATAAGAATGGCTCCTAATATTGATGGAATGGCGGCAAGAATGAAAAGGGACCTGTAACCTATGCTCTCTATCAGCAGGATTCCCAATATCACACCGCAAAGAGCTCCTGCATTGTCCATTGCTCTCAATATTCCGAAATTTTTTCCTCTTGTCTCATTGGTTGATTCATCGGCAATCATGGCATCGCGGGGTGCTCCTCTCATTTTTCCTGCCCTGTCTAAACATTTGAAGGGAATGAGCCAATGCCATGTGGGGGCAATGGAATAGCCAAGCCTTGAAGTTCCTCCCATCAGATAGCCAACCCAGATGAAAATCTTCCTCCGCTTCATTTTATCTGAAAGATATCCTGAAACCGCCTGTGAGATTGAGACAATGGCGTTGCCAAGTCCATCAATGAAACCGAGCACAACCATGCTTGCTCCCATAACCTCTCTTACATAAAGAGGCCAGAGGGGCTGGATCATGTCCGAGCCAAGGTCATTTAAAAATGACGCTATAGCGAAAACTATTAGGATTTTTCGTGAATTACCCATGCTTCAAATACCAATATTGATTAATGGCTTTGATACAGTTATAAGTTTTCCAATAAGTAATAACACATATTTTAACATAGGCAACAATGAAGAAAACTTATTCAAAAAATCTTTTTAAACATGCGCTAGAAATCATCCCCGGCGGCGTCAACAGTCCGGTGCGTGCATGGAAAGCTGTGGGCGGCACGCCTATTTTCATAGAAAGAGGGGAAGGCGCGGCAGTCTTTGATGCTGACGGGAACAGTTACATTGATTATGTCTGCTCATGGGGACCGCTTATAGTTGGTCATGCTCATCCAAAGGTAATCTCTGCAACAGAAAAAGCGCTTCATAATGGAACAAGCTTCGGCGCTCCCACTGAGGCAGGGCTTAAGCTTTGCGAGCTTATCGTAAAACAGATCCCATCGATTGAAAAAGTGAGGCTTGTAAATTCCGGCACCGAGGCTGTGATGAGCGCAATCCGTCTTGCAAGAGGATATACAGGAAGAAATAAAATAATCAAATTTGAAGGCTCATATCATGGACACTGGGATCCTCTTCTTGTAAGTGCAGGCTCAGGGCTTGCCACATTCTCTGTGAGTTCCTCTGCGGGCGTTCCTCACGACATAATTAAAGATACTCTTATTGCGCCATACAATGACATTGAAGCTGTTAAAAAACTATTTGCCAGATACGGCCAAGACATTGCCTGTGTAATTGTTGAGCCTGTGGCAGGAAACATGGGAGTAGTGCTGCCGGAAAAAGATTTTCTATCTTCTCTTCGCAGTATCACAGAAAAATACGGTTCACTCCTTGTATTCGATGAGGTGATTACAGGATTCAGGCTCGGAGCTGGAGGAGCACAGGCGCTTTACCGGATAAAGCCTGACCTTACATGCCTCGGAAAAATTATTGGAGGCGGGATGCCGGTTGGAGCTTATGGAGGGAAAGCTAAGATAATGGATAAGGTTTCTCCGGTAGGGGATGTATATCAGGCAGGGACATTGTCGGGAAATCCCGTTTCCTGCGCCTGCGGCATTGCGACCATAAAAGAAATTTTAAAGGAAGGATTTTACAGAAGGCTTGATTCAAAAGCAGAGAAGCTCTGCAAAGAGCTTAAAAATATAGCTTCGAAAAACAGAATAAATGTAGTGATAAACAGGGCTGGCTCCATGTTCACTGTTTTTTTTACTAATCGCGATGAGGTTAAGAATTTCACCGATGCGCAAAGTTCTGATACTTCTCTTTATGCCCGTTACTTCAACCTCATGCTTTGCGAAGGGGTCTATATCCCGCCATCGCAGTTTGAGGCGAATTTCATATCCTCTGCGCATAGTGATGCGCAACTTCGAAAAACTTTAGATGCTGCGGAGAAGTCATTTACTAAACTCTCAAGGATATGACAAAAAAATTTCTATACCCGGCAAATCTCAACCTAAGCGGCAAGCTATGTGTGGTCATAGGAGGGGGAAAGGTTGCTGAAAGAAAAGTAAGAGGGCTTTTAAGATGCGGCGCCAATGTGAAACTGATAGGAAGAGAAATTTTGCCCTCGCTTTTAAGGCTTGCTCAAAAAGGAGAAATAAAGGTTCTTGCGAGAAATTACAGAGGGACTGATTTAAAACGAGCTTTTGTTGTAATGGCTGCGACAGACGATGAAAGCATAAATAAAAAAGTAGCCGCTGATGCCCGTAAAGCCGGCATAATCGTGAATGTCGCGGACAAGCCCTCACTTTGCGATTTTACCCTTCCATCAATAGTCAGGCGTGGCACATTATCCATTGCAATATCAACAGATGGGAACGCGCCGTTCCTTGCAAAGGCAATGAGAAAGTATATTGAAAAGGAAATTGGAAGGGAGTACACACTTTACGCAAAGATTCTTTCAAAGGTGAGAGAGGAGGCAATAAAAAACAATCTCCCGCAATCTGCAAAGAAAAGAATCTTCAATAAAGTCTCAGACGGGGTTTTGCTTGAAATGATTCGAAGGAAAGAAAGCTTACAGGAAATAAATAAATTCCTTAATAAAATAGGAGCTGGTTTTAACAATGATAATAAAATACAAAAACATTGAACCGCAAATCGCCCCGAACGCATTCATAGCAGAGTCGGCAGATATAATAGGAGATGTCATAGTCGATGAGCTTTCAAGCCTCTGGTATAAGACCGTGGCTCGGGGAGATGTCAATTTCATAAGGATTGGCAAGCGCACCAACATACAGGACGGCTCAATGCTTCATGTGACAACCGACAAATATCCTTTGATAATCGGAGATGATGTCACAGTTGGGCATGGCGCAATATTGCACGGCTGTAAAATAGGAAACTCCTGTCTCATCGGGATGGGTGCCGTAATATTAGACGATGCTAAGATAGGTGATGGCTGTATAATAGGCGCAGGCGCTGTTGTTCCGGAACATGCCGTAATCGAGCCGGGAACCCTTGCTATGGGAATACCGGCAAAGCCAAAAAGGAAACTTGCACAAGAAGAGATTGAAGGGATTTTGCAGTCGGCAGTGAATTATATAGAGCTTTGCAGGGCTTACCGTTAACGCTGAAGCAATTCGCACTCTGCGCTAAACTGCCTCAGCGTAATAAATATAAAAGCAGGGGTAGGGATGTATCAGATGATCTTCCTGTTAAGATCTGAGAACAGATAAAATCCCGCGGCGCCAAATATTGCTACAGCGCCATAAGCTGCGATTATGGCAGGGATCTTCCCGCCATGCCCCATAGATATGAGCATATAGAAGATTATCCAGTAAGAAAATCCGATGGCAATGCTTAAAGCTATTCCTGACATTGCACCCTTGAACCTTCTGCTCCTTAGTGCAAAGGGTATTCCAAGTATAGTCATTACCACTGCTGACGCAGGAACGGAAATCTTGCTGTGAAGATCCACAAGATACTTTACATACTGCTGGGGAGCGATCCCTGTGTTCTTTATGCGTGCCAGATAACTTTGAAGCTCAAAGAATGACATTGATTCGGATTTTTTCTCAACCTTGAGGAAATCTTCAAATTTCTCTTTGATGTCCCCGGGTCGTTTGGTAAAAGTTTCCTTAATGTCCCAGTTATCTTTTTTAAATTTAAGTTCCATGCCGTTTATTAATGTCCACTTGCCATCTCGATACTTTGCCTTCTCGGCATCAACCCTTTCTTTCAGGGCAAAATCATTATCTATCTTATAGATTGTGACCTTCCTCAATTCTTCTGAAGATTTTATGAGCATGTCCATATTGTAGAAGGTATTTCCTGCCCCGCGGTACCATATCTCCTGAACCTTGTTGCTTGAGGGACGGTATATGGGGTTGACTTTACCTTTTATCTCGTACTCAAGGTTCTCGACGACCCCGTTTGTGTAGGGAAGAACTACCTCGTTGGCAAGGAATATAGTGACCGAAAAAAACACTCCGCACATAACAACAGGAAAAAAGAACCTGTAGGGAGAAACTGAGCTTGCGCAAACTGCAATAAGCTCATTATTCCCGACAAACTGTCTTACCGTAAGAAGCGAAGCAAAGAGCATGGCAAAGGGGAAGACATTAAAGAACATAAGCGGGGATTTGTAGATAAAGTATTTTACAGCAACCATCAGCGATACCTTGTGCTCTATGATCTCATCTACCCTTTCAAATAGGTCAGCAATAAGATAGATGGCGACAAAGATGCAAAGTGTCAGAAAAAGGTACCTCAAAAATTCCTTTAAAACATATCGGTCAAGTATCTTCATAATATTTTTTCCGGCTCATCAATTTTTTACCAGGAGTCAGTCCCTTCCTTTAGATTACGCGTATGCCAGCTTGCCTTTTGGTTTAGGTATTTCTCTTTTTAGTCTTTTTGAAGTTTCTATCCACTCGGAAATAACTACTTGCGCATTCCGGATGGCATCTTCATAGGTTGTACCATCTGCCATGCATCCTGGCAGTTCCGGCACTTCAGCTATGTATGCTTTATCTTCATTGCTCCAGTAAACAATCACTTCATATTTATACATTTTTATCCTCCTTATGGAGTTTATATCTCAGGATAATATTTCTCACCTGTTTAACCTGATATGGTTTTGCTTTACCATCACGGAGTGGCTGAAGATTAATAATTTCAGCAATGCCGCTCTTTGAGAATATATGATGGTCTCCTCTAACACGACAGTCAAAACTAAAACTCAAAATCAGCTTCTTTAACTCTTCAAATCTAATATTCTTATCACAAAGTCCAGACAGAACTATATTTAATATATTTTTTGCCATTTATCTGTTGTTATAAAAAATCAATTTTTTAATAAATGTAAACCAACGCACTGAACTTAAATCTAATTTTAAGATTATAATCTTTTTAACAAAAACCATCCGGTATTTCCATTAAAAAACTACGAATAAACAGATATCTGAAAGCTAAACTGTTTGACATCAAGCTAACATATAAAATACATTAGCAGCACTATGGCTGTAATACAGGGAATGATTGACCGCATAATCTACAACAATGAGGAGAACGGCTACACTGTTCTCAAAATCCTCGTTGACGACAAGTCAGGCGTGACCGCTGTTGGTAATATGCAGGGGATAAGTGCCGGCGAGACGCTCCGTCTTGAAGGGGAATGGATAACACATAAGAAATTCGGCGAACAGTTCAGGGTTGATTTATACAAGTGGGTCTTCCCCAAGACAAGGAGCGGCATAGAGAAGTACCTTGCCTCAGGATTGATAAAAGGAGTTGGGCCTGTCCTTGCAAAACGCCTTGTTGATGCCTACGGTGACAAGGTGATAGATGTCCTCGACAATTCCCCCCAGCTTTTAAAAGATATCGAAGGCATAGGCGAGAAAAAACTTGCTGTCATTACAAAATCCTGGTCTGAGCAGAAGGGGATAAGAGATGTAATGATTTTCCTTCAATCCTTCGGGATAAGTCCTGCCTATGCATCGAGGATATACAAGACTTACGGGAGCGGATGTATTCCCATATTAAAGGAGAATCCCTACCGCCTTGCATACGACATAATTGGAATCGGATTCAAGACTGCGGATAAGATTGCCCTTGCAAGCGGGTTTGACAAGAGCTCTCCTGAGCGTGCAAAGGCTGCGCTTCTCTATCAGCTTGGAGCCATTTTAGAAGACGGCCATGTGTGCTATCCGGAAGATCTGCTTATAGATGAATGTGTAAAGCTCCTTGAGCATGAGGAAAAAGAAGTGATTTCCGGGGCTTTACAGTCGCTTATCCTTGAAGGTCTCGCCATACGCGA
This sequence comes from Candidatus Schekmanbacteria bacterium, assembly GCA_016219965.1. Classification (NCBI taxonomy): domain Bacteria; phylum Candidatus Schekmaniibacteriota; species Candidatus Schekmanbacteria bacterium. The sequence continues at coordinate 196,108 of JACRJM010000003.1, read as the reverse complement.
GGAAAATATATCGCCTGACCGCCGCTCTCTTATATATCTTAGAAGTATGTATGAAGCAGAGCAGAAGATCGCAGATTATATTTCTTCTGTCTGCCTGGATGGCACGCTTTTACCTGCGGAGTCAATCGAGCTTGAGCTTGCTGAGATGGAGACGGTCCTTAAGATAAGGCTCGCACATGAGCAGAAGGAGGCAATAAACTGCGCGCTTAAAAACCGTCTTGCGATAATCACAGGCGGACCCGGAACAGGAAAGACCACTATCCTTAAATTCATTACAAGGCTCTGCAAAAGAAGACAGTTGAAGGCGCTCCTTGCTGCGCCTACCGGAAGGGCTGCAAAAAGGCTCTCTGAGGTGACAGGGATGGAGGCAAAGACGATCCACCGCTTGCTTGAGTACAATCCCAATCTCGGAGGATTTCAAAAGAACGGCGGTTCTCAGTTGAAGGCAGACATTATAATCTTAGACGAGGCATCAATGATCGACATCCCACTTTTCAGCGAGTTTTTAGAGGCTTTGCCTCAAAATATGAGGCTCCTTATGGTGGGAGACATCTACCAGCTTCCTTCTGTTGGACCCGGCAATCTGCTTCGCGACCTGATTGAATCGAAAAGGATTCCCGTCGTAAGGCTTGAAAAGATTTTCAGGCAGGAGGGAAACAGCAACATCATAACCAATGCACACAGGATAAACAGCGGAGAGTTTCCATTTATTCCTAAGTTTGAGCAGTCAAGGAGAGGGGATTTCTATTTCTTTCAGGAAGAGGAGCCGGATAAGGTTTTAAAAATCATAGAAAACCTTTACTGTAAACAGATTCCTGATAAATTCGGGTTTAACCCGTTTACAGATATACAGGTGCTCACCCCGATGCACAAGGGAACTGTCGGAGCCATGAATTTAAACAGCGTGCTTCAGAATATTCTTAACCCCCAGAAGCAGGAGCTTGTAAGGGGAAGCCGCATTTTCAGGGTAAACGACAAGGTGATGCAGATAAAGAACAACTACGAGAAGGATGTTTTCAACGGCGATATGGGAAGGATAACATCGATTGATTTTGAGGAGCAGACTGTAGTCGTTGATTTTGATTCATCATATGTGCATTATGATTTTTCCGAGCTTGACGAGCTTGCCCTTGCCTATGCCATATCAATTCATAAATCGCAGGGTTCGGAATATAAGGCGGTGATAGTACCTATCCTTGTCCAGCATTATTTCCTTCTCCAGAGAAATCTCATCTATACGGCAGTGACACGGGGAAAACAGCTTGTGATAATGGTCGGTACCAAGAAAGCCATCGGCATGGCAATCAGCAACAATCGTGTGCAGGAACGATATACGCTGTTAAAGGAAAGAATTACAACTTGATATTTTGTTTCTGTATTTTTTCTGTATAATGATGGTCAAAATCACTTGGATTATGAAAGGGGTAAAAGATGAAAAGAATTGTGGTAATTATTGCAGTATTATTCAGCTTTACAATTGTCTTTAGCCAGATTGCCGAAAGAAATGCGTCGGCTAATCCATGGAAGGTAATTTACAAGGATCACTGCAAGTCATGTCATGGGAGCAGGGGGCAGGGGACTCTTGCCGGTCCAAACATAAAAAAATTAACTTTGAAGGAATTCAAAGCTGCTTTCAAGGTAGGTACCGGTGCAATGCAGTCTTTTTATTATATTCCAAAATCAAAAATCACATCGATCTGGAAGTTCGTAAGCAAAAAATAATAGACATTGAAAATCCCCCGGCTTGCCGGGGGATTTTGACTTCGCAACTTACTTCATGTTTTCCGGAAATACTTTCACTTTATAATTTTTTTTGAGCTTATCTATTTCCTCATCCAGAGCCTTTACCAGTTTTTCTTTGGTTACCATATTTTTCACTTCCCCTTTTACTGTATCATAAGCACGAGGCATATCATCCTTCCTAGATTTTATGCGTAGAATATGCCACCCCATCAGGCTCTTTACAGGACCTGCCACAGTCCCGACCTTTGCCGAGAAAGCAAGTTTTATTATCTCGCCGCTATCTCTGTATCCCTCAATAGGTCTTCCGTTTAATATAAGCGGGAGTGCCCCTTTATTGCCTGAAGTATATTTGTCTATGGAATATTTTTTTACCGCATCCTCAAATGAAATCTTCCCTGAATTTATTTCCTCTTTAATCCTCTCAGCCTCTTCTTTAGACAGCACGGCAATATGTTCAGCCAATGCATAGCCTCTGTCAACGAAATCATTCTTGTGCGATTTATAATAATTAAAAGCATCGTCTTCTGTCACTTTCACCTTTGGCATGATGAAGTTGTTTATATAAAGATCCCTTACCAGTATCCTCTCAAGACTTTGAAGCCTTAGACGCACTCTCTCGTCATTTGAAACTCCCCTAGCAACCCCTTCCCTGAAGAGAAGTTCAGTATCGATAAAATCACGGATGAATATATTCTTCATCTTGCTGTTCTGGAATTTAACTCTATCTGCTTCAGGAAGAAGCATCAGGTATTTTTCAGCTTCAGATACGCTGATATTCTTTCCATCAATAACAGCAAGGACGTTTTTAGAGGGCGCAGTTTCCCCGCAGAAGGAATTTATGGGAAAGGCTGCAATAAAAAGTAATATCCAGAAAACGGGAGTGCTTCGGATTTGCCCTGCAATAACTTTGCAGTACCTTTTATCTCGTGGTTTTATCCTCTTCATAATCCTGTTTTATGAAAACTTTCCGGCCGTTCACAATGATTCTGTCACTGCAGAAAAGTTTGACTGCTTCAACGTAGAGTTTATGCTCTTCGGCAAGTATCCTCTCTGAAAGGCTCTCTTCATCGTCCGCATCGTAAACAGGTACAGTCTTCTGAAGTATGATAGGGCCAGTGTCGGTCCCTTCGTCAACAAAATGGACAGTACATCCGCTGACCTTCACCCCATAATCCAGAGCCTGCTTCTGTGCATGGATACCTGGGAATGACGGGAGAAGCGCAGGATGGATATTTATGATTCTGTTCCTGTAGTTCCTTATAAAAAAGGATGTAAGGACACGCATGAAACCTGCAAGGCATACAAGGTCGACTTTTGAATCATCGAGAACCCTTATAAGTTCCTTCTCAAAATCTTCGCGCGATTTAAACTTCCTGTGGTCAACTACGGCTGTCCTGATACCGGCGGAGGCTGCACGGTTCAAGGCCTGCGCATCTTCAATATTGCTGACAACTATGGCAATGGTGCCATTTATCTCTCTCTTTGAGATTGAGTCAATCAATGCCTGGAGGTTGCTCCCGCGTCCTGAAACAAGTATGCCGATGTTTTTCATAATGTCATCTTATCACTACTTCTTTTTCCCCTCGTTCTATTCTTCCGATTTTCCACCCCTTGTCGCCGCAAGCCTTGACAAGGGAAAGAACATCATCACAGGATTCCCGGCTTACCACAAGGACAAGTCCTATTCCCATATTGAATGTCCTGTAGAGTTCATTCCTCTCTATTTTTCCTGTCTCGACTATGAAGCGGAAAACATCGGGCATCTCCCAGCTTCCCTCTTCGATTATGGCAGTAGCCATATCCGGAAGCACGCGCGGTATGTTGTCAATGAATCCTCCGCCTGTTATATGTGCGACAGCCTTTATATGGTAAGATTTTAAAAGGGATTTCATAAGCTTGACGTATATGCGGGTAGGTCTTAAAAGCACATTGCCCACCGACTGCCCCTGACCTCCGGGGAAATCGTCTTCTACAGACATTAAAAGCTCATCAAAAAACAACTTCCTTGCAAGGGAATAGCCGTTGCTGTGAAGTCCGTTGGATGCGATTCCAATAAGACAGTCATCTGTCCTTATGTCCTTGGATGGGAGGGCTTTACCTTCTTCAACGACACCTACCGCAAATCCTGCAATATCATATTCGCCATTTTTATAAAAACCCGGCATTTCAGCGGTCTCGCCGCCTATGAGAGCCATCTCGGCTTCGCGGCACCCCTCGGTAATCCCTTTTACTACATCGACTCCCTGCTCTATTGTGAGCGCCCCTGTTGCAAAGTAATCAAGGAAGAAAAGAGGTGTAGCACCTGTGGCTATAAGGTCATTTGCGCACATGGCGACAAGGTCTATTCCGATGGTGGTATGTATTCCTGCATCAAAGGCAACCTTGAGCTTTGTGCCGACTCCGTCCGTAGTCGCCACAAGGAGGGGATTCTTCAATCCCTGGGGGAGCCTGAAAAATCCGCCGAACCCCCCGATATCTGAAACAACGCCTTCTATAAAAGTCGATTTCGTAAGCGGCTTTATTCGCCGCACGAACTCATTGCCGGCATCTATGTTCACTCCTGACGATCTGTAATCTATTTTTTTGTTATCCATTTACACTCCAACTCTTAGTAAAAATAAAAGGTATCAGTAGATAGAACGTATCTTATTAAGAAGAGCTATGTTTTCTGAATGGCCTGTAAGGTGCGCGGTAATTTTGCCCCTTAGCGGTCTGCCGAGGAGATAGAAATCGCCGATAATGTCGAGCACCTTGTGCCTTGCAAACTCATTCTTGAACCTCAGCTCAGTGTTTATTACCTTCTCGTTATCAAGGAGGATGACATTGTGAAGCTTTCCTCCGCTGATCAGCCCCTTCTTCTCAAGGTATTCTACGTCCTTGAGGAAACCGAAGGTTCTGGCAGGGGCAATGTTCTTTTTAAAATCCTCGGCCCCCTTGAAAACATAATCCATTTCCTGTTTGCCGATGGGCGGAGGATAATCCATTATATACTTCACGGAAAACTTATCGCAGGGCTCTATTTTAATATACTTTTCCTTGGGACTTTCCTTGCCGTGAACTATGACCTTGTCTATGACTATTTCCTCTATAAACTCATCCTGCTCAAGAATGCCCCCATCCTCAATAAGTTCACAGAAATCAAGGGATGAACCATCCATTATGGGAACCTCGTCGGTTATCTTTATGAGAAGGTTGTTTATCCCGTAAATATTAAGCACAGCCATGATATGTTCTATTGTTTTTACATGGGACTTGCCGCACTTTAACGATGTGGCATAGTCTGTTGATTCCACGTTATCAAGAACTGCTGTCATGGTTTCTCCGGTAGAAACATTAGCAAATACGATACCGGCGTTTGGATTCTGGGGGACAAGTATCAGACCTGTCTTAAGTCCGGAATGGAGCCCCTGACCGCAGAGGACTACGCTTGTCTTTAGTGTGCGCTGGATTCTTGCAGCAGTGCTTGTCTCTTTCTTAGGTTTTTTAAGACCGAAGGATTTTATGTGCTTCTCAAGGGTCTTGCAGGTTATTCCCATTTCCTTTGCGGTCTTCTTGAGGTCCCATCCTGTCATGGTCAGACAGTGAATGAGGTATTCCTTTTCCCATTTCTGTCTCGCGTCTTTCAATGAGTAGCCGTTGTACTGGTACTGGGAAGTCTTTGGCGTTATTCCGCGGATCGAAACAGGGATATCGTCGGCAGATATCCTCCCTGTGGGAACAGATATTGCCAGACGCTCGATAATATTCTTGATTTCTTTCACATTGCCGGGCCAGTCAAAAGTCACAAGGGCTGCCATGGCATTGTCGTCGATTTCCTTAACACCTCTGCCGTAATCCTGTGTAAGCTCGCGGCTAAAGTAATTTACAAGTGACGGGATGTCATCCTTTCTGTCGCGCAGGGGGGGCAGATATATGACAAAGGTAGATATGAATGAATAGAGCTCACTGGAAAATTTGTTCTCTTCAATCAGTTTCTGAATGTCCTTTTCGCTTGCAGCTATTATCCTGAAGTTGACAGGGAGAAGCCTCTTCCCGTTAATCCGCATGAATTTTCCTGTCTGAAGAACTTTCAGGATTGTCTCCTGAACATTGATGTCCAGCTTTTCTATGCCGTCGAGGAAGAGAGTGCCGTCTTCTGCAAGCTCAAATTTTCCCCTTTTGCTTATTCCTCCTCCGTTGTTTGAGTCGCAGCCGAACATTTCATTCCCTATTATATCATCAGGAAGAGCAGCACAATTTACTTTTACAAAAGGCCTGTTGCGTCTGATGCTGTTGATATGAATGGTCCTTGCCACAAGTTCTTTGCCTGTGCCATGTTCCCCTTCTATCAATACCCCTGCATTTGAGATTGCGGCTGCGCTGATAAGCTTTCGTGCCTCCTGTATTTTCGGATTCTCACCTATAAGCTCATACCGCTGAAGAAGTTCTCTTTTAAGTTCCTGGCTTTCTTTTGCTGTCCTCTGTCTTTCAAGGGCATGGTTGATTGTAGAAAGCAGGGAGTCAAGCGAAAGAGGTTTCTCGATGAAATCAAATGCACCCAGCTTGATGGCCCTTACGGCGGTATCAATAGAGCCATGCCCTGACATTATAACCACCTCAGTATCGCTCTCATGTTCTTTTATGCTTTTTAAGACTTCTATCCCGTCCATTCCCGGCATCCAGATATCAAGCAATACCACATCCGGAGGGACCCGCTTTATCATGTCAAGTGCCTGAAGCCCGTTTTCAGCCTTCGACACTTCATACCCTTCGTCAGTAAGAATCCCTTCAAGGGTTGTGCCTATGTTGTTTTCATCATCAACAACTAATATGTGTCCTTTTCTCACTTTTTTCTCCGCTATTAAGCTACTCTCACGGGGAGCTCAATTACAAAAGTCGTCCCCCGCGGATTGTTGTCTTTTACCCTTATGTAACCCCGGTGTTCCGAGATTATGGTGTTCACTATGGCCAGCCCCAGCCCCGTTCCCTTTTTCTTGGTCGAAAAATAGGGCATAAACATCTTTTCCTTGATGTTTGGAGCAATGCCGGCTCCATTGTCGGAAAACTCTATTTTAACAGTCTGCAAATCTTTTAAATATTCAAGCGCTACTTTTATCTCTCCCTTGCCCCCCATTGCCTCAATCGCATTATCGACAAGGTTGATGAATACACGTTTTATCTGATCAGGGTCAAGTTTCAGCGAAGGCATCTCCCCGCCCGAAACAAGGTCTATTTTAACATCTTTCATGCTTGTTTTGTAAAGAGAAATAGTTTCATTTATGACATTCTCGATATTGGTATCTACAGGGTCGAAAACCGGCATGCGTGCAAAATTTGAAAATTCATTAATCATGCCCTTTAAATCATCCACCTCCTGTATGATAGTATCAACACATTCTTCAAAGACCGCATCGTCTCCGCTGATCTTCTGAAAATAACGTTTTTTGAGCCTCTGGGCAGAAAGTTTTATCGGGGTGAGTGGGTTCTTTATCTCATGGGCGATCATCCTTGCGACCTCCCTCCATGCAGCCACTCTTTGTGCACGGACTAGTTCAGTAACGTTATCGAGCACCATGACCATTCCCATCAGCGTGCCATTCCCGTCGTAAAGTTCCCTGATATTTGTCATTAAGGTGAAAACTTCGCCATTGATGTTAAGGTTAATCTCCTGCTGAATGCTTCGGTCCCTTTTTTCCTCAAGCTCGTTTATGACTTTTTTCAGCGGCTCAAGCTGGGATTTCCCGAAAGCCTGCTGGTAATGTTTGCCGGCATAATCCTCCCCTCTTATCTGGAGCATGTCTTCTGCCGCATCATTGATGGTTGTTATCTTTCCCCATGCGTCAAGTGATATAACTCCGGTGCTTACTGTTTCAAGAACGGTTTCAATGTAGCTTCTCCTCCTGTCAAGTTCCCTGTTGGTATTCTCAAGGCTCATGTTCTTGTCTTCAAGCTCAAGCTTGTGGATCTTTAAATCATGCGTCATCTTATTGAAGGAATCGACAAGTATTCCTATCTCATCCTGGCTTCTGTCCTTGACTTTGATATCTATATGGAAATCAAGGTTCCCTTCTGCGACCGCATGCGTTCCTTCGGCAAGCTGCTGTATGGGTACTGTTATCTCCTTTGCAAGCTGGAACCCGAACCACATTGCTGCAAATATGACGAGCACAGTCACGATGGCGAACATGGCAATGTAGTTGTCCATGATAGGCTTTTTAAATATCTCTTTCTGCCTGTAATCTTTGAAAGCAAGGGCAACAGACCTTATATCCTGTGATGTGCTTTTGGGCAGGTAGTAGCCTACAGCCACCACGCCGATTGTTTTATTCCCCCCCTCCTTCATTGTGAAAGTCCCAAAAATCGAATCATCTTCAACGTCAGATTCAACCTTGGTATATTTCTTCCCTAGCAATGACTGCGCTATGAGTTTCTTGTCAGGTTTGGGTTCCCCTTTCTTTCCGGTGTCTATATGGATTATCTCATTTCCTTTATCATTGTAGATAAAAATAGAGTCAAGGTCATACTCCCTGAGTTTTGCATTAAGATAATTCTTCAGATGGGTGTTGTTGCGCGGAGCAAGAAGGTTCCTGCGTACTACGGTTTTTCCTATAAGCGAAGAAAAATGCAGCGACTTCTCAAGGCGGGTTTTGTTGTACTGGTCTGAAACATCTATTGCCCCTTTCAATGACTGCTCTATGGGGACACTGAACCAGTATTCTATTGTCTGGGCTATCAGGACCCGGGCAAACAGGAAGAGCAGCACCGATGGGATTATGGTAAGAAGGAAAAAGGAAACTATCAGCTTTGTCCTGAACTTGGCTCCGGGTACACGCCGCTGCCGCTCAAAATACAGTTTTACGAGGTTTCTTATGACAAGATAGAAGAGCACAAGAAGAAGGATAAAATTAATGTTGTAAAAGGAATAAAAGATTACATAGTTGGCGATGGGAGATGACGTCGCTATGTTCTGCGTTGAAATCTCCATTGTAAGGAGAACAACAAAGAGGAGGACGAAGCTTACTATCGCTATGATAGTCCTTCTCTTCTTCGGTGTAGTCTCTGTCTGCTTAGTCAATCCGACCTCACAATCTTAAAAAAAGTTTCCCGGCTGTTTGCCGGATAAGCCCTTCTATTTCAAGCTTCATAAGTATAGATGATGCTTTCCCGGCTGGCAAACCTGAATTACGGACAATCTTATCTATATGAAGCGGTTCATCGCTTAAAACACCGAGCAGTCTTCTTTCTTCATCGCTGAGGTTTTGCGGAACAGTTGTCAGATTGTTTTTCTCTGTATTTTTCGTTGAATTTTTTTTGTCTGTCTTGATTTTGAGATCAAGCTCTTCACAGATATCACTGAAAGTCTCAACAAGTCTTGCGCCTTTTCTTATGAGGTCGTTTGTTCCCCTGCTCTCTGAAGATGTCACTCTTCCCGGTACAGCTAAAACATCGCGTCCCTGCTCAAGGGCAAAGCGGGCAGTGATAAGGGTGCCGCTCTTTTCTCCGGCTTCTATAATAAGGGCAGCCTTGCTCATGCCGCTTATTATGCGGTTACGTCTCGGGAAATTGGCTTTATGGGGAAAGGTTCCCATCGGGAATTCGGAAATAACTGCTCCCTTATCTGCGATCTCATCATAAAGTTTTTTATTCTCCGGCGGGTAAACCCTGTCAACGCCGCAACCGAGCACTGCTACGGTGAATCCTCCTTTGGAAAGGGCAGACTTGTGCGCTGCCGTATCAATACCTCGCGCCATACCGCTCACTGTTACTATCCCTGCCCCTGCAATTTCAGATACCAGCCTCTCTGCCATTAGAAGACCGTAGCTTGACGGTTTTCTTGTTCCCACTACGGCAATCCCGAGAAATTGAGATGGCAGGCTGCCTTTTACATAAATGACCGGAGGAGGCGTATCTATTTCCTTTAAAAGTGCAGGATAATCCTCATCTTCAAGCGTTGTTACCTTTATATTGTTTTTGTTAATAGCCGCAAGCTCTGCATCGAGCCTTTCTCCTCCTTTCATGGAAACTACTGCATCAGCTTCTTTCCTGCTTATTCCATTTACCTTAAGGAGTTCATCTTTTGAAGCGGCAAGTACATTCGAAGGAGAACCAAAATGCGAAATCAGCGAGGTGAAAACACGCCCTTCGATACCGGCAATAAGATTAAGTGCTATCCAGTTTTCACGGCTCATAGAACACAGCTTAAAAGGTTAGGCGTTTTTTTTCTCCAGAAGCTCCACATCTTTTATAAGTTCTTCAACGGTTGCTTCAGGAATATCAAAGAGCTTTGAAAGGGACATAATGTTATTGGTAAGCCTTTTTTTTATGTTGTCCCCTTTTGTCACTGAAGAGCACCTTGCGCAGTCACGCACAATAGCCTCTTCACCGGAAGAAAGCGATGTTCTTGCAGCCTCGGCATCTGACGTCTCGCTGAAGGCTATGCATTTGTCTATCATGTCAGCCCGCTTCATCTTCTGGTATTCCTCGTCGCTCATCTTGTTTTTTTTGCGGTAGAGAAACCATGATATATTTATGACAAGAGGAGCGGCAACTGTAAGAAGGCTTAGCACGTTAGTACACCCTGTTTTCCCTGAGAGAAGCCTTTTGATCTTTGTATTAAACCCTGCTTCGATCTTAATCCCCTTTATACTCCCTATCACATCGTTAAGCTTCTGGCATGCCTTCTCAGGGGTTTCCCTCATTTCAAGGGAAACATCTATTATGGTGTAATCAGGAAGCGACACGAAAAGGCTCACCCTGATATCATGGACAACGTCTTTCATGTGGGCTGAAACGCGCATGACGTTTTCCTGTGCTTCATCGAGGTCTATAAGAATGTTTCGTATAAATATGGACATGTAGTTTCCTTCCGTTAGCTTGAGCTAACTCTACCAAAGCATGGAAGATGTGTCAATTCAAGGTGGGGAAAATAGCGACAACGCCCATTAATTTTTGTTATCATTTTTTTGTCATCCTCGCGAAAGCGGGGATCCAGAAATAATGAACAAAACTGGATTCCGCATCAAGTGCGGAATGACAGCATTTCAATAAAATTTAATCCACTATCATCCTCAGATCCATCTCTCCGCGGTCGGGGTGAACATCATCGAGAACGACTTTAACCTTGTCGCCGATGCGGAAGATTTTGCCGCGGCGTTTTCCTCTTATGCGGTGTTTTTCTGGCTCAAGTATATAGTAGTCATCTTTCATTGATGCCATCCTTACAAGTCCGTCAACATAATATCCGCTGATCTCAACGAAAAATCCGAAATCAGCAACACCTGCTATTACTCCTTCAAGCACATCACCTATCCGGCTCTTAAGATATTCAAGCTTCTTTAGGTCAAGCACTTCCCTTTCAGCATTCTCAGCAGTCTTTTCTGTCACGGAGCAGGAGAGGGCAATATTGTCAAGCGCCTTGCCGGCTGCTTTTCGCCCTGTTTGGCCGCTTTCTCCTTTAAGAAATTTTTTCAAAATCCTGTGAACCATAAGGTCAGGATAGCGCCTGATGGGCGAAGTAAAATGTGTGTAATATTTTGATGCAAGCCCGAAGTGTCCCAAAGTGGATGTGGAATAGGAGGCATGTTTTAGAGAGCGGAGAAGAACCGTTGAGATAAGATGCTCCATCTCCAGCCCCTTCACTGCATCAAGGACAGTCTGGAATGCCTTTGGAGTTATCTTCCCGACCCCTTTTATCCCAATATCAAGGTCTTTTAAAAATTCATTGAATTCTTTTATACGGTCTCTGTCCGGGGTTTCGTGTATCCTGTATATTGAAGGGACCTGATTCTTATTTAAATGGGAAGCTACGGTTTCGTTGGCGGCGATCATGAACTCCTCGATCAATTTGTGCGCAATGTTCCGCTCAGCAGCCATTATATCAACTATGTCACCCGTAGCATCAAGGACGAATTCAGGTTCAGGCAAGTCAAAGTCAAGGCTTCCTCTTTTATTCCTCTTATCTTTGAGGATCAGGCAAAGCTCTTTCATGAGCTTGAAATCATCCATATTATCCTTGTAACGTTTTTGAAGATACTGGTCATCCCCATCAAGGAGTGTGTGAAGGTCTGTATAGGTCATGCGCTCATTGCTGTTTATGACAGATTCAAAAAGCTCATACTTCACTATGTTTCCGATGCGGTCAAAATTCATTACAACTGTCAATGTAAGCCTGTCTTCATGCGGGTTTAAACTGCAAAGCCCGCTTGAAAGCCTCATGGGGAGCATGGGGATCCAATAATCGGGAAAATAAACGCTTGTGCCGCGCCGCAGCGCTTCGCGGTCAATTGCCGACTCTTCCCTTACAAAGTGGGAAACATCTGCAATATGGACATAAAGGCGGTATCCATCTTCTTTAAATCTTTCGATTGAAATAGCATCATCGAAATCGCGTGCCTTCTCGCCGTCAACCGTGACAGTGCGAAGTTTCCTGAAATCTTTTCTCCCGGCTATATTTCCCTCGGATGGCTCAAAGAGGCGGTCTGCTTCTTCAAGGACGGAAGGGGTGAATTCTTCCGGAAGTCCGTATTTTTCCACGACAATGCGGGTGTCTATGAAATCCTCCCCTTTTTTGCCTATTACTTTGAGAAGCTTAGCTTCGATTATCCCCTGTTTTTGTTTGAATCCGAGCGGCTCTACTACAACAAGCTCTCCTCTTTTTAAACTCTCTGCATCAACCGGTGATAAATGAATATCAGGCATACGGTAGTCAGGAAGCGGAATCACATAAGTCCGCCCTGATTTTTTTTCTACTTCACCAACGATTCTGGGGAAACCTTTTTTGACAACCTTTACCACTTTTCCGGCAGGCCTTCTGTTTCTTCCCCACTGAGCTATCTTAACAAAGACTATGTCGCCGTTTAAGGCATCACCGGTATCGCGGGAATCTATATATATGGAGTTTGATGGATCGTCTTTAGGGGCAACTCTGGCATCACCCGTCCTGCCAATCTTTATTTTCCCTAGCACGAGGTTCCATGCAGAAGGCTTTACTGCTGTTCCCCCTTCAAGATAAAGAAACCCCTCGAGTTCAAGTTCCCTGCACAGCTCTTTAAAATCGCGGTCCTTCCGGTTTAATCCAACACTTTCTGCAAGCTCGGAAAGGGGGACAGACTTTTTTTTATGAAGGGATATTTCCTTGATAATATCTTCCCTGAGTTTGTTGATTGTCATGCTCATCCTTTATGTTTTTAATATTGAATGAAAAAAATTATTATCAATTTTTACATTATCACTTTTTCTCTTCCAGTTCAGTTTTTTCTTAACCAAACCCCACAAATTCCTCTTTTGATGTCACTTGCTAATTATTGTTATAGGTGATAAATAAATATAACTTTTATACGTAGTATTTTAAACCATGAAGGCAAAACAGATGCAGGAACAAAAGAGTGGCATAAATAATTTAGCGATGGCATTTCTTGCGGGGATTATTATTCCCGGAGGCGGTTATCTTTATTTGGGGAAAAAGTACAGGGGAATAATTTCATTTATTATAGTCACAACATTTTCGCTGATCGGATTCATGCTCCTCGGCTCCTATTTTGTGCCACGCGGAGAACTAAGCAATCCAGAGCTTTTCGGAGCGTTAAAGATACTTTCTGTTTTCATAGAGGCTTTCAATGGACTCGTGTTCTGGCTCTCTGTATTTCTTTTTTCAGGTTTCCAGGCGCCGCCTGAGTTTGATGAAATAGGCGGCACTTATATCCTTGTGGCAGGCATTTTGAATATACTCATAATTTTTGATAACTACGACATAGTAAAAGGGAAAAAAAGTTGAACAGTTTTGGATTTATTTTAAGCTTCCTGTTTCTTGTTTTGGGTATCTCCGTTATATGGGGGATACTTTCATTTAATGGAGAAAAGGAAGACAAGCCTGAAGCTTTAAAAAGCGGGGCATATATATTCTCAGGACTGGTAGGGGTCAGCATACTCCTTGCTATTGTCATATCAGTGCTCACAGTTTAACATTTCTTCAGAGTTTCTCTTCTATCCCTTTTTTCTTGAAAGCACCGCGGTTATATTGCTATCATTAAATATATTGATGATTTCTTCGTTGCAGTTGCTCCTCGCAATGACGTGCTTTTAAAGGGACAATACAAATGTTTTCACGAACTCTAAAAGTAATATTGGCGTTAATCCCGCATCTCACAGACCTTCTGCGCGACAGGAAAAGGTTCATACTGTTTGGAAGGCCAAGGGATGTAACTGACAAGGTACACAAGAAAAGGGCTGTAGAACTTCGTGAAACCATCTCATCCCTCGGTGCCACTTTCATAAAGCTTACACAGATTCTAAGCAGCAGGGCGGACATCCTTCCTCCTCATTATCTGCTGGAGTTGAGCAAACTGCAGGACCAGGTTCCTCCCATAGACGGCAAATATATAATTGAGGCCATAGAAAATGAGTTTGGAAAAAAGATAGATGATATTTTTGAACGCTTTGACAAAGAGGCGATAGCGGCAGCATCGCTCGGGCAGGTTCACAGGGCGCTTTATAGCGGGGAAGAGGTGATAGTGAAAGTGCTGAAACCCGGAGTACCAGAACTTGTCGAGATGGATTTAGACATCATGATGAGGCTTACAGATGCATTTAATTTTTTCTATCCTTCCCATGAGGCTGACATTCTTTCAACCGTAGTCAGCGAATTTTCCAAGATAATAAGAGAAGAGATGGATTTTCGCAAAGAGGCTGAGAACATCTCCATTTTCAGCGAAAACTTCAAGGGACACCCTGATATCATAATCCCCGAAATCTTTACCGCGCTTACTTCCAGGAAAGTGCTGGTGCTCAGATATTACAAGGGGGTAAAGGTTGATGATGTGGAAGCTCTTAAGGGAATGGGAATAAGCGTAGAGGATCTCATTAAAAAACTCATCCTGCTTTATTCTCATCAGGTCCTTGTGGACGGTATATTCCATGCAGACCCGCATCCCGGCAATATCCTTGTAAACGAAGAGGGGAAAATAATACTTCTTGATTTCGGAATGGTGGTGCCAATCGATGATGAGACCAAAAGGGAACTCGTAAAAGCCGCGATATCAGGGGCAAAACGGGACTATGACGGGCTTGTTGATGCGCTTATAAAGCTTAACATAATCGGCCCTGAAATAAATGTCTCGGTAATGAAGGATGCTATCTCAGTGATGACAGATATATTCGATAAAAAGAAGGTAAACAAAAAACGTATCAAGGAACTCACTAATGAGATCTTCAATACCTTTTATCAGTTCCCTCTCAATCTGCCGTCCAACCTCGTATATCTCTTCAAGTCTGCTGTAATGATAGAAGGGATAGGAATGAAATTCGATCCCTCCTTCAACGGAATTAAGGACGGTACCCCCATAGTGAAAGAGATGTTTAGGGAAGCGATGAGCGAACCAAAAACTGACATTATAGATTTTCTGTTTCAAAAAATGAAAGATACGTATAAAATGACAGAAAATCTTGAAACTATTTTAAAGCGGGCGGAAAGAGAGCTTTTCCGGGTAAGGCTTCATCCGGTAGATATTTTGAGAATTGAAGGTTATCTTGGTTATATACTGAGAAGAGTGATTGTGGGGATATCTTCTTTGACAAATGCAGTTGTAGGTTCAATGATATATATCAGGAACGGGAATCTCATAGTTCTATGCCTGTTCCTTGGGTTTTCCGTTCTGCTGATGACGCTTACCTTCCTTCTTCCTGCAAGGAGGCTCTTTGACTATAGGTCAAGACATGCAAAAAGAGTTGAAAGGGAGATGGGAAGGGATTATCCTTTCAGATGAGACTATAGTGAAAAGGAGGTGAAAAAAATGTCTGATACCTGTGATAAAGAAGAAAAGAAAAAAGACAACAGGAAAAGCCTGCGTGAGATGGGGGAAATGGTGGTTGATTCCATGCTTTCAAAGATGCCTGAAGACGTTGCAAAACATCTTTGCAATTCAAAAAAAGAACTTCTTATGGCAATGAAAAGTTTTATAGATGATGAACTGAAAAGAACTGATGAACGCTCTACAAAAATAAAGGAAAAGAAATCAGAAAAATGAAATCCAAAAAAAAAGAATTAAAAAACTGTCCGTTTTGCGGGGAGAAAGCAGATTCTGATGCCAGAGCTTGCCCGTCCTGCGGCAGGATATTCAAGCTCAATGGAATGGATAGCAATAAAAAAGACAATTCCCGCGGGAAGTATCTTTTTTGGGCTATGTCTCTCTTTGCAGTTTTGCTCTTAATATTGGGAGCTGTGTTCCTGCCGGGAGGCAATGGAAAGAGGCTCATAGCGCAGA
The DNA here is from genome assembly GCA_016219965.1 of Candidatus Schekmanbacteria bacterium. Classification (NCBI taxonomy): domain Bacteria; phylum Candidatus Schekmaniibacteriota; species Candidatus Schekmanbacteria bacterium. Next base: position 180,128 of record JACRJM010000003.1, on the reverse strand, counting down.
ACTATGCTGATGATACTGCTACGGAAGTACAAGGCGAAGAAAACGGGGAAAGCACAGATCAACAGGGAGAGGATAATGCAGAGGAGCCTGGTTCAACAGAAGATGAAAATGCTCCGGCCTTGACAGAACCTGGCTCAAATGATGAAGCACCGGTTGCCGAGCCTGATAGCGGTGAAACAGAGCCTCAAAATGAAACAGCACCAGATGAAAGCGAAGATGAATAACCGACAGTCCAAAACAAACATCATACAGTTTTTCAGGAATAATAAATGAATATAAAAAAAATATTTAAAAGAACTATTGTTGTTTTTATTATTCAGATGCTTCTGCTTCCCTGCGTCTTTGATTCTTCAGCACAGAGGCTTAAAGCCAAACCCAAGGCCAAGCCAAAGCCGGCACCCGCAGTATTAAAAGACTATTCTCCTGAAGGGATAAAAAATGAGATAAAGCGGGTTGTCACATCAGGATTGCTGAGCAATACAATGTATGGCATTTACATCAAGTCTTTAAAGACAGGCGAAATCATTTACAGCGCAAATGAAAACCTGCTGCTTATTCCTGCTTCAAACATGAAAATAATAACAAGCGCTGTTGCTCTTGATATACTTGGCCCTGAATATACTTTTAATACCGATATTTACTCGCAGTCCACCCCTTCAGGGGGAAAGATTGACGGGGATCTTTATATCAAAGGCTTTGGGAATCCTGTCCTTTATCCTGAAGACATATGGATAATGGCAAAAGAGATTTCTCTTCTCGGTATCAATGAGGTAAAGGGCGATATAGTTGTAGACGGCAGTTACCTTGCCAAATCATTAGCAGAGCAAAAACTCGGCAGCACCTCAGATTCGACTGTTCTCTCGGCTCTGCCTCTGAATTTTAACTCAGTCAGATATACAGTGTCTCCTTACAACAAGTCTCCGAACGGAAGCTCACCTTTCATTTCAGCTGATCCGTTTTCATCATATCTTTCCCTTTCAAACAACGTGAAACCCGGAGAACCGACCGAGGAAAATACTACACAGGTAACAACCTATAAAAATAATGATAAAGGTGAAAAAGTAGTCTTCAACGGAAAATTCAACGGTAAACTTCCTGTGACCGGCTACAGCCGCGTTAATAGCCCCTGTCTCTTTACAGGAGAGAGCTTCAGAAAATTACTTCTGTCTGACGGGGTGAAGGTTGCAGGGAAAGTAAAAGAGGGCACAATCCCTGAAAAGTCTGTTCTCGTTTACAGGCACGGCTCTAAACCTCTGTCGCAGATAATAGTAGATATGAACAAGTACAGCAATAATTTCATAGCCGACCACCTGTTTGTAGCAGTCGGCGCCAAGGCCCTGGGAATGCCGGCAACTGCTGAAAAAAGTATCAGTACCGAGATCGAACTGTTTAAAAAGGACAAGATATACAGTGAGGGAATTAAGATCAAGGATGGCTCAGGACTTTCCAAGGAGAACAGGCTCACAGCACATTTTATAACAAAAGTGCTTGAAGACCTTTATACAGATTTGGGGCAGGGACCTGAGTTTATTGCCTCTTTGCCAATCATGGGAGTTGATGGAACATTACACAGACGCCTTCAAAAATCGCCGCTTAAAAGACACATACGTGCAAAGACAGGATATGTAAACGGAACATCAGCTTTATCAGGATATGTAATGACAGATGAAAAAGAACCGATTGTGTTTTCCATTATTATAAACAATTGCAGGGATGTAATCGCGGCAAAACTTGCACAGGACCATATAGTTGAAACTATAGCGTCAATGAAAAGAGAAGTTAAAACCGCTAAAGCTTCCTGAAAAAGGAGGAAAGCAATGAAATCAGCAACGAAATGTTTCTTTGGTTTATCCTTATTAACACCGGCAATTATATCCAGCTGTACCCAAAATGATTTGAATGATACCCCATTTGCTATCATTTTACTGCCGGCCATTGGCGCAATAGCCGTAGTTGGAATACTTCTCTATCTCCTCATGATAAGACAGAGGGAAACTTTCTATTCAGCGCAAAAAACTATGACAAAGAATTTGCTTGTCTCTGAGATTGAACGTGCAAAAAGGCACGGTCACAGGACAGGCATAATGATAATGGATATTGAAGACTCTGTGGGAAGAGGAATACATTATTTCCTCCCGGGCAGAACTGTGAATGTTGAGCATGTTGAAAAGGAGATAAGGAAATCAGATCAATTTTTGCAGGTTGATTACAGAAGATACAAAGTCGTGCTTTCACATATAACTGCAGACAATTCGGCAAATATTATCAAAGACAGGCTCCTCAAGATTGCAGAAGAGAAAAAATGGCCAGACATAAAGATAGGAGTTGCTACTTATCCAACTGACGGCGAAAGCGCTGAAAGTCTTATTAATTCAGCTATAGCAGATATGGAGAGAAGTTAAGCTGTCTGTTCTGCTTCTTTTTTCTTTTTTTCCTTTTTAATTTTTTCTCTTTCTTCTACTGCAAGAATTGAGCGAAGTTTTCTCTGGGAACGTTTGAGGTCTTTTTTACATTTTCTCAGTTCTGTGAGGTCTATGTCCCCTTCTTCCTTCATCTTTTCTTTTAATATGGTTTTCTGCTTTGAAATAACTGTCTTGAGCTCTTCTTTACCGAGCATTTTTATATTCCCCCCTCTAAATAAAGTTCTGCACCGACACCATTAAATCATAAACTCAAAAACTATGAGCTGAAAAAAAGTATATCTCATTAATTTAATTATAATAATACCTATGATGTCAATTATTAATCCAATTATTAATTCAAGAGAAAAGCATATTTGCATTTTATGGTCTAATGGGATATTTTTGTTTCCTTAATATAAATGGAGGATTTTAATGAGATATGGCCAAAGAATAAGGTTATGGCAGATCTTTCCTGTCATTTTTATTTTTTTCCTGGTTGGATGGTTTTCAACTGATGAAAAGAGTGACAAAGGAAGCAGCAATGACAATGCGGGGAATATTTTAAATGCCATGAAAAGCGAGGTCGACCGCTCCATGGAGAAATTGAAGCTTCCTGATTTTGAATCTCCATATTTTATAAGCTATCTTATGAGAGAGAAAGATACCTTCTCTTTTTCGGCACGCGACGGAGCTCTCTATTCGGATAACAAAGACAAGGCGAGGAGTATATACTGCGAGACGAGAGTCGGGAATCACCACTTGGACAGCTCTAATATAGAATCGCCCGGATTCCAGCTCGACAGCCGTTATTCTTTCATGGATTCCTATATGCTCTCTGTCGCTCCCCTTGAGGATAATGTGCCGGCATTAAAGAGCGCCCTATGGCTATTAACGGATTACAAATACAAAGAAGCGCTTTCTTCATATCTTAAGAAGAAGGGCGACAAAGTGTTCAATGTTGAAAAAAAGAATGATGTTGATGATTTTTCTGTTGAAGAAAAACAGATCCACACATCGAACACTTTTACTTTTAAGATGGATGAAGAGAAATGGAAAGAGAGCATTCGCAAAGCAAGCCTGCTTTTTAAGGAGCTTCCGGGTATAACTACAAGCGAAGTTGAGATAGAGGGAAGGATAGAATCAAAGTATTTTGTAAACTCCGATGGCTCATTGATATTTACATCCTATCCCATTTATCTTGCTTCTGCTTCGGCAAGCCTTGTCCTTGATACTGGAGAAGAAATAGGGAACGCTGACTACATCTATGCAAGGACACCGGAAGATATATTCAGCGAAAGTGCGCTTTCAAAAAGCGTGTCAAAAGTTATGGAAGAGCTAAAACTGCTTAAAGCAGTTCCGCGTAGTGATCCCTATACTGCTCCCGCTATACTTTCCCCAACGGTTACCGGAGTTTTTTTCCACGAGGCAGTGGGACACAGGCTTGAGGGAGAACGGCAACGGCTTGAAAAGGAAGGGCAGACTTTCAAGGGGAAAATAGGCGCTAAGGTAATTCCTGATTTTATAACCGTTGAAGATGACCCGACATTAAAGGAATATAACGGAACCGAGCTGAACGGCTTCTATGAATATGATGATGAAGGAGTAAAGTCACAGAAGGTAACGCTTATCAGCAATGGGATACTTCAAAACTATCTCATGTCAAGAACTCCTGTTGAGGGGTTTTCAAAATCAAATGGCCACGGCAGATCAAGCGGGCTCCAGAAGCCTATGGGGAGAATGGGAAACATCATAGTCAGGTCTTCCAGAGAATTTAGCGAAGACAAACTCAAAGAGATGCTTATCGCAGAGGCAAAAAAAAGAGGAAAGACTTTCGGATTCATAGTTAAAGATATCGAAGGGGGAGGAGAAACTTCAACAGCAAAGCTTAATTTCCAGGCTTTCAGGAGTACACCCAAGTTTGTTTACAGGGTTGATGTTGAAACAGGGAAGGAAGAGCTTGTCCGTGGGGTTGAAATAGTAGGGACTCCCCTTATCAGCATAAACAGGATAATAGCCACCGGAAAAGATTATGATGTGTTTAACGGTTACTGCTCGGCAGAATCCGGCTCAGTGCCTGTTTCTACAGTAGCACCAAGCGTGTTGATTGAAGAAATAGAACTGCAGAGAAAACCCGAGAAGAAAACCAGGCCTCCATTAATGCCAAGACCCGATAGCGAAGTTAAAAATTAAATACAAATTAATTGTGTTCCTGGGCTGGCTTGGCAGCTCCCGCTCTGGCACTAAAAAGCAGGTGCCTGCCGCGGAAGCAGCCAAGCCAGTTATTCTCTTATTCAATTTCAATGCTATCTGAAGTTGCTTAGTGAGCGTGGAGATAAAATACTTATGTTGAAAAGAGGAGGCAACCTGCATTTCGCTTAAAACTACATGCGCTCCTATGCAGGCTGCCTCCGCTTTCTAAATGTTTTTTCTTAATTGTTCAATCAGTAACCCAAACCTATTAGAATACCATTTAATTTCTAAAAAGGCTTGGCAGTTCCCGCGGCAGGCGCATGAAGTTTTAAGCCTAAGCGGGACTGCCAAGCCTTTTATATTTCGTTGTTCAAGACAGTAAATGTTTTTATGTTTTCTTTCCGCAGCAAATCCTTAACCCGCGTTAAATCTTCTTCGTAGATTCTCAGCGCCATCCCGCATTTTGATTTTGCGCTTTCAGGCTTAGGGATTACCATGTTGGGGATTTTTCTATTTTTGAGGATTTCTTCTGCCTTCAGGGTCATATGGGTGGTGCTGAAGACAAGGACTGCTTTGCTCTTCACCAGAACTTTCTCTCCCGTGCTTCGCATTCGAGGGCTTCCCTGAAATCAGGGTGGGAAATGCTGATCAGGGATTTTGCACGCTGACGGAGATTTTTACCATGAAGGTCAACTGCGCCGAACTCAGTCGCAATCCAGTGTACATCGCCCCTTGACGTTACAACCCCTGAACCTGCGTCTAGCTTGGGGACTATTCTTGATATGCGTCCGCCTTTGGCTGTGGCCGGTAAAGCTATTATTGGTTTTCCCCCTTCAGATTTTGCCGCGCCGCGGATAAAATCTACCTGACCGCCAATGCCGCTAAACTGTAAAGTCCCCATGCTGTCAGAGCAGACTTGCCCGGTGATATCAACCTGAATGGCTGAGTTTATGGCAACCATTTTTTTGTTCTGTGAGACAATAAATGGATCATTAGTGTGGTCCGAAGGGTGAAGCTCTATGATGGGATTGTTGTCAACAAAGCGATAAAGGCTTTCGCTCCCCATGATGAAGCTTGAAATAATCTTGCCCGGATGAAGGGTTTTTTTTTCGTTGTTTATAACCCCAAGTTCCACAAGGTCTATGACACCGTCGGAGAACATTTCCGTGTGAACACCGAGATCTTTTTTATCCTTCAACTGCGCCAGCGTTGCATCAGGGATTCCTCCGATGCCCATCTGAAGAGTTGAGCCGTCTTCTATAAGCTCGGCAACATGCTTTCCTATCTTCATGTTAGTCTCAGATATCTCAGGACGTGCAAGTGTGAGTATTGGAGATGAGCTTTCAACTATTGCCGTAAGCTTGCTTACATGGATGAAACTGTTTCCCAAAGTCCTGGGCATTTTATCGTTCACTTCAGCAAGGATTATTGATGCATTCTCCGCAGCCGGTTTTATGATATCAACAGAGACGCCGAATGAGCAAAAGCCGTGCGTGTCAGGGGGTGAAACCTGTATAAGGGCAACATCTATGGGGAGGATCTTTTTTTTAAAAAGCCTCGGAATTTCGGAGAGAAATATGGGAATGAAGTCAGCCCTGCCAGCGTTTACTGCATCCCTTACATTTGCACCTACAAAGAATGCGTTATGTCTGAAGGAACCTTTAAATTCTGGTCCGGTATAGTCTGCAATGCCGGTAGTGAGCATGCTGACAACCTCGACTTCGTGAAGTTCCGGAGCAACGCTGTTTAAGGCTTTGACAAGCGACTGCGGTTCTGCGCAGCCGGAACCTATAATTATCCTGTTCCCGGATTTTATATATCTGACTGCTTTCTCAGGAGTTGTCACCTTTTCGCGATAAACAAGCGGCCACTCCATCAGAGAAGTCCCTCTATGGGGAAGTATTCTTTCCTGAAAAGCTCTGCGAGGACCTTCATGGTGATTTTCCCCTTATGGGTGTACGTGCCCCGTGCAATGTCCGGGATGTTTTTAAGGAAATCACTCCCATGATGCGACATCTGGATAATATATTGATAAAGAGCATGGCTTAATGCCTGAGAAGATGCCTTTGCCGCAAGCGATGGTATGTTCGGAACGCAATAATGGATTATTCCTTTATACTCAAAGACAGGCGAGCTGAGCGTAGTCCTTCTGCTTGTTTCAACGCATCCCCCCTGGTCGATGGAAAGATCAATAATGATGGAACCTTTCTTCATAGAGCTTACCATCTCCTCGGTTACGACAACCGGGCTTTTTGCCCCTTTAAGGTAAACTGCCCCGATCACAACGTCCGCATCTTTTATCCAGTCTGAAAGTCCATGTATGCTTGAAAACCCTGTTGATATACCCATTCCTATCGTATCTTCAATCTGCCGGAGCTTTCTGACATTTCTGTCAACAATGAGGACCTCCGCTCCGATTGCCGCTGCTATTTTCGCCGCAGTTCTTCCGACTGAGCCTGCTCCTATGATAAGAACTTTCGCGGGTTCAATACCCGGGGCCCCTCCGAGAAGTATCCCCTTTCCTCCCATGTTGCTCTGAAGATAGTTAGCTGCTATCTGCACGCTCAGAGCTCCGGCTATTTCTCCGGTAGATACTTCAAGAGGAAGCTCACAATTCTCATCCGATATAACTTCAAAGCCTATTGACGTAATTTCTTTTTCAATAAGAAGGTCAAGGTATTTTTCACCAGCCACAGCTAAATGGAGAAAAGACATAACTACTGTTTTGTTGTTAATAACGCTCAGGGCTTCCAGGGATGGCGAAGATACTGAAACTAACAGATCTCCCCGCTTATAGATTTCTTCAGAAGAATAAACTATGTTTGCACCTTTCAGCTCATATTCACGGTCGCTATAACCGCTTGCAGCTCCTGCTCCCTGAAGAAGATAGACATTATTTCCTGCTTTTGTGATGCTTCCGACTGCGCCTGGGGTAAGGGGGACCCTATAGTCTTCTGAACCCAAGTTGTGAGCTATTGCAATATCCATATTCTCTTCATTCTCTCATCTGGGGAAAAACATCTTTATAATATTATTATAATAAAGATATGCTAAGAAGGTCAACGGACAAAAAAAGGGGCTCGATTTGAGCCCCTTTTTCTACAATTGAAAAAATTTAAAAATTAGTTGCTGTCTTCATCTTTTACTTCTATTTTAACAGCGACAAGTTTAAAATCTACAAGCTGGGTTTTAACTTCAACCTCCTGTCCCACAGCGAGGTCAGAAAAAGCCCCGCTGGTATCATTGATATCTATCACTGTGTCAACAGTCACATATATCAGGGCATTGTCGACAACAATGGTCGAAGCTTCATCGTTCTTCTGTGTTATTGCCGCCTCGAATTCATCCTCATCATCATCTTCTGATTCATTTTTTATCTTGATCTTTGCTGCAACCAATAAATCTCCTTCAAATTTTGCCTCAATCTTTACAAATTGGCCTTCTGCCAATGCGCTAAAAGTTACAACCGTATCATTGCCGTCAATATCTTCCATTTTTATCACGGTTGTGTCTGTAACCCCTATTGTATTGCTGTTTACTGTTATGGTCATGCTGATTGGATCAACAGCGCTGATAGTTCCCTCTATCTCAGGTTGCTCATCTTCAGATAGGTCTTCCGGAGATTCGTCCTCGAGTTCTTCACCATCATCTGTTTTAACCCCGTATTCGCCATATTTTAAAGTTATTGTCTTATCGACTTTGATATAATCGTCATCTACTTCGATCAGATCGTCAATGTCATCTTTTCCTGCGTCTTCAATCGAGGATTCAACAGCATCAAGCAGATCATCATAAAAATCATCGGGATCTTCAGTATCAAGTTTGGAAGTTACAAAATTGATATCTACAGTTGAAAGCCCCAACGCATTTTTGATTGTTTCAAGCGCTTTGGATATGGCGCTGTCCATGTCTGCAGTCTGGCCCGCTAGTTCTTCAATATCGTCTTCAACTTCGCCGTCGCTGACATCTCCTCCATTTTGTACAACCAGTGTTTCAACAGCCTTGTCCGTAAAAGGTGTTATGTTTGCAGGTTGTGTTGGATCATTGGTTACACTGTAAAGGGTAACAGTACCATCTTCACTGGTAACTTTAATAAGAAATGGAAGCTGGTATTTTTTTTGATAGTTTACGGAATAGGAACCATCGGCAGATGTCTCATCTGTTCCTACTTCCTTTCCTGTCGCATCAGTTATTACAACTGTTCCGTTGGCTATAGGAGCACCCGTTGCTGCGACTCCTTTTATTTTTGCCTTCTTCTTAGTTGAAAGTTCTATTTTAACCTTTGATGTCGCATATTTTAAAGTGTCTGAAGTGCTAACAGCCTTAATAGTTACTGTCGCTGGATTTGGGGGTGCTGCCGGAGCAGTGTAAACAGCCGGATTGCTTTGTGTTATAGTTCCTACGGAACTATCTCCGCCGAGTACGTCATTGACATACCAACTGACACTTTTATCCGCACCTCCTTTTGCTTTTACTACAGCTTTAAATTTCTTAGTTTTATCTGTTTTAACTTTAACTTTTACAGGCGTAACTTTTACGGACTTTATTGAAGGTTGTCCTCCCGGCTGTTTGGCATTGATAATCTCTCCAAGGCAAAAAGCCATTACAAAAACCGCTATTATTGCCATTATTGTAATTCTTTGCTTCATATATTTTTCCTCCAAATTATAAAAAAATTTATTAAATTTTTTTGTTAATACTAAATTTTCTTTTGAACTTAATCACCTCCTTATCAAAAAAATATAACCCATTTCTCGGTTTATGAAGAAACAGGTTATCATATTCTCCCGGTTTCTTCGGCGACCCGGCCATCCTAACTTTTTAGGATCCGTTGGCTTTGCGTCTTCCGCTTACACGGAGTTTGCCTTTTTCGAAAACCCAATATTGGCATATATTAATTATAGTAATTCATTAATCAAAAGATAGGACTTAACACACTATGATGCTGTATTATTTATCACTTGCGGTTAAAAATCATCTATCTTGAGCTTCAGATCCTTATCTAAGATAATTTTGTCTCTTAGCACTTTGATATAACCGCTATCCTTAAGGCATTTTATGGCACGGCTTACCACTTCTCTTGTGGAGCCTATCATGTGGGCAATCTCTGCGTGAGTAATCTTTTCAACTATATATATCTCATGTTTTTCTTCTTTTGCCATATCGATGAAAAGGTTTGCTATTCTGCCGCAAACATCAAGCAGGGCAAGACTTCCTATCTTCTTGTCGGCAATCTTCAGTCTCAGGGACATATGCTTAAGAAGATTAAGGGCTATCCCCGGGTCCTTTCTCAAAATGTAGTTGAAGTCATCCCTGTAGATAGTTAAAAAAACAGAATCCTCTGCAGTTACTACATTTGCGGACGTTGGCTCGTTGTTTAGAAGAGACATCTCTCCGAAGAAATTTCCTTCTCTTAATATTGCGAGTATTATCTCCTTTCCTGCATCACTTATTAAGGTGACCTTTACTTTACCGGAAAGAATAATATAGAGAGCTTCTCCTTCATCACCTTTATGAATAACGACACTGCTCTTCGGAAAAGACCTCTTACGGAGGATACTTGTAACCAAGCCTATTTCTTTGTCTGAAATACCAGAGAAAATAGGAACATTCTTTAAAAGCTCAATTTCCCTTACCATACCTTTTTATCATGATAGAGGATTGTAGTTTTCTTGCATATTCTTATGTTCATATTCTATTACATATTATTGCATAGTCTACAAAATTATACACCTATTTTCATATTGAAGTGTGCTAAAAAATAATTTAGACAAAAAAGGATTGAAAATATTTTAACAACATCTGATTGCAGGTAGACAAAACAGCAATAGAAAGGAGATAAGATGGAATACAGACGACTTGGAAGAACCGGGCTTAAAGTTTCTTCTATATCATTCGGAGGTCTTCCGAGTACATTCATACCTACAAAAGATGCCATAGAGCTTATCAATGCCGCAATAGATGAAGGAGTAAACTATTTTGATCTCGACGAAGGCCCAAAACAATTTTACCAGGAAGCTGTATACAAAGACAGCCAGGAAAAAATAGGGGAAGTTCTTAAAGAGCGGAGAAGCGAAGTGTATGTGGGTGTAAAAACCATGAGAAGAAAAAAGTCAGAAGTGCTGGAAGACATAGATAAGGCGCTAAACTTAATATTCAAAGGCACTTCAAGGGAAGTGATTGACATATTCCAGCTTGCATTTATCGACTACGATGATGTTTTAAAGGAGGTAAGCGAGCCTGACGGGGGAATCGAGGCAATCCTTGAGGCAAAGAAGCAGGGATTGATAGACTATACTCTTGTAGCAGGGCATAACTATCCGATTCTTGCAGAAGCAATAAAGACAGGTGCTTTTGACATAGTGGAATTCCCTTTCAATGTGATAGAGCGGGATGTTGATACAGAATTGGTTCCTCTCGCAAATAAAATGGACATCGGGACGATCGTAATGAAGCCTTTAGGCGGAGGGCAATTCGGAGACATAGCTGAGGCCCAGCTTAAATGGCTTCTCCATAAACCAGTTTCTACCATAATACCCGGAACAAAAACCATTGATGAGCTGAAAATGAACATCAACATTGCGAGAAGGAATGAAGAGCTCTCAGAGGCTGAAAAGGAACAGTTGAGCGAGTTTGCACAAAGAATGGGAAAACTTTACTGCCACAGATGCGGCTATTGTCTCCCATGCCCTCAGAATATAAGGATTTACGGGCTTATAGATCTCCTGAACGCAGGCGTGTTGAGCTTTGAGAAAAAGAAAAAAGCTTACTCTGACGGGGTGGAAAAAGGATTACTTGTCCCGGCTTCAGAATGTGTAGCATGCGGAGAGTGCGTAACAAGGTGTCCTTATGATCTGCCCATCCCTGATATGATGAAGCAGGTGGTGGAAAAGTTCGGAAAGTAAAATTATACTCCTATTCCTGAAAGAGGAGCATTACATTTGGGACATTTTCCGTTGACTACATTGTACCGGGTTACTGACAAACCGACCCGTTCGATAAGGGTTTCTCCGCAGGCATGGCAGTACGTGGTGTTACCTTCATTATGGAATATGTTTCCAGTATAGACATACTTTAGTCCGGCTGTAATACCGATCTCTCTGGCTGAGATGATTCGTTCTTCAGGAGTTGCAGGTGAATCATTAAAATTATAGTCAGGGTGGAAGCGGCTCACGTGCCAGGGGATTTCATTTCCCACTGAAACTATGAAATCAGCGATTTGCTCAAGCTCTTCATCAGAGTCGTTTACTCCGGGGATTATGAGAGTCGTCACCTCAACCCAAATTCCCATCTCCTTCATCAGTTTTATGGAATCTAAAACCGGCTCCAGCCTCCCTCCCATGAGTTTTCTGTAAGTCCTGTCATTGAAGCACTTGATATCCACATTTGCAGCATGAAGATATGGTTTAATCATGTTCAGCATCTCAGGAGTCATAAAACCGTTAGTCACAAAATTATTCTTTATCCCCCTCTTTACGGCAAGCACCGACGTATCATAGGCATATTCGAAAAAAATTGTAGGTTCAGTGTATGTATAGGATATGCTTTTACATCCGGCATCAGCTGCAATCCGTACTATATCTTCAGGAAGAATTTTTTTGTCAGATTTACTTTTAAATTCACCCCTTGATGCCTGAGAGATATCATGGTTCTGACAGAACCGGCACACAAAGTTACAGCCGATTGTTGCGATAGAGAGTGCCTGTGATCCGGGATAGAAATGATAGAGAGGTTTTTTTTCTATAGGGTCTATGTTAAGCGCAGATGCAATGCCATATACAATGGAATAGAGAATCCCACCTCTGTTTTCACGGACTCCGCATATTCCTTTCTTCCCTTCGTTTATCTTACAGCGGTGTTCGCACAGAAAACAGCCGACAATCAGATCATCAAGTTTTTCATAAAGGTATGCCTCTTTCATATTTAAGGCTCGCTAACCTCAGGTGTTTCGGGTTGTTCTTTCTTGCAGCATTTTTTCATCTCGCTTTTCTTCTTCTGCGCTCTGCACAAATTGCACCTGCTGACAGGGCAATTAAGGCAATAATCACAGTCAGGACATTTTGTCCTTTGTTGTACAACATCATCCATATAAGGTCTCTTGATAACAATTCATATAAATTCCTTTATTTTTATTTAACAAAACTTATTTTAATACATTATACTTCTAAATACTAAATTCAATTTCTTATATCAAGATTGACTGGGCAAAATGGGAAGAAATATACTTAAAATCTTTTTTTACCTTTTTTTGTTTATTGCAGTCATTTCTCCATTCCTTAAAGTTTTACCGATAATTGTGCCGGTCGCATTTGCTGTAATTGTTGCTATTATTGCTTTTATTCTTCTTCCCCTTTTGATCAAAGAGAATCCGGCTCAGATGACAGCCTCAAATATCGAGGAAGTTCAAAACACAGAGGCAGATTTCATATTGGTTATTTCTTCGTTTACAGGGAGCAGGAAAGATAGCCATGAAATGGAGTGGCTCAACATACTTTCAAAAGAATGCGGGTTTTTTGGTATGTACAGGCTTACTTCTGATGAAAACTTTATCCCTCAGAATGGCCGGGTCATAATATTTACTGCTGAAGCAGTTGAAGAAATATCCTCTTCTTCAAAAAGAATCAATAAACTCCTGGGTTTGGTGAGGGAAACAGGGAGAACTGTTCTTCTCGAATGTCCTGATAACAGGATCGAGCTTTTAACAGGGGTTTCAACAGGTCCTTTAATTAACATAAATCTGAACGGGATTAGGTTCTCCAGCCGCGGCAGCGACAAGAGCCTCTTTCCTACTGGACTGCCCAAGCTCTTATGCAGACAGATTACATCGCAGGTTGAAAATGAAGAAATAATATCAGAGGTTGATGGCCTTCCCATAATCCTGAGATGCCGGTCCGGGAAAGGAATAGTGGTAAGCATATTTTTCAAAATCTCAGATTGGCGCTTTCTGCTTTCTCAGGGCGGGGAAAAGAGTAAAAAACAAATTATATCGAAAGCGATTTCCCTTATCAGTCTAAGCCACAGGCAGACTAGTGATTCCAGTTGTCTCAATAATAAAAGATATGAGGCAATGCCGTTCCTCGATATTTTCGAACGCTCCATAATTTTGACTGCGGCAGAATGTGAAAAAGTGCCTACATGGTGGTATTACCCTGATGGAAAATCTTCCGCAGCTATTCTTACATTTGATGAGGATTACTGCGGTGACGAGGCAGCAGACGTTCTTTCAATGGGAGATGTATCAAAACTGAATCCTATGTTCTTTATGATGTCTTCCACTCCTGCCAGACATTCAACATTTGAACTTTTAAGAAACCGCAGACTTGGAACAGGTATTCATTGGAACCGCTTTCATTTACATGCAACTGTTACAGGGATGCACATGGAGAAAGAGAAGTCTTTATCATCACAAATAAAGAAGCTCAGTGAAATAAGCGGATCAGAACCAGCCTCTGTTTCGCGCATACACTACCTTGTTGCAGAAAGTGATCCAGCAAAGATATTTCTGATTCTTCAACAGGCAGGGATCAAGATAGACTCTTCATTCGGCCCCGGCAGAAATATGGGTGGATATATATTTGGCACAGGGTTCCCATATAACCCGGAAAATGATAACGGGACACCCGCACAGATTTACGAACTGCCGTTTCAGGTTCATGAACCGCACGGGAAGCTTTCAGTTGAGCAGATTGAATCTATAATCAGGGATTCAGCGGAAAAATTCAATTCTCCGGTAGTCCTTCTCTTCCATCCTCACTACTGTGTTACAAATGCAAAATCAAAGGAAAAACTGGAAAGAATAACTGCTTTTATATCAGGGGATGACAGGATATGGAAAACAGGGATAAACAATCTCGTCGATTATTTCAATATACGGAAAAAAAGCAGGGTATTCTCATACAGGACAGGCAAGAGCCTTAAAATTGATGCAGAAGCATTAGCTCAGGGGCAAACTTTGAAATTACAGCAGAGCAGTGATATAGTAGAGATAAAAGTTGATGGCAATTCTCTAAGTTCTGATTCTTACAGGGAAAAAGGGCTTATAATACTTGAACAAGGGAAACATCTGATAGAAGTGGAATACAGGTGATGGACACACTAATAAGCGTTGTACTTCCGGCATGCAATGAAGAAGGAAATCTTGAAAAGGTTGTAGGCAGGATTAATGAGTCATTCCACCAGGAATCCCTCAAGGGGAATATAATAATAATCAATGACGGGAGCAGTGATAAGACCGGAGAGATAGCAGAATCGCTAAAGAGAAAAAATGAAAATATTAGAGTATTTCACCACAGAAAAAGAACAGGACTTACAAGTGCCCTTGTTACAGGATTCAGTCATGCAGACGGAGACATTATTATATTTTTACCGTCCGACATGCAGTCTGACCCGGTGGAAGACATTCCGAAACTGTTAAGTGTTATAAATGAAGGTTATGATTTAGCAGTTGGCTGCCGGGTAGGGAGAAAAGAATTCAAGGTACTGGCATCAAGGCTTTATAATTTTGTCTGTTACCTTCTTTTCGGAGTAAAAGCAAAGGACCAGAACTGGATAAAAGCTTTCCGGAAAGAGGTAATAAATGAACTGCCTCTCCGGGCAAACTGGCACCGTTATATTATTCCAATTGCTTACCACGAAGGTTTCAAAGTCAAAGAAGTTGAAACAAACTGGTATGAGAGAAACTCAGGCAAATCTAAGTTTGGTGCAAGGAGGCTTTTTGAAGGCATAATAGATCTGGTCGTCGTGAAATTCCGCCTGTCATTCATGAAGAAGCCAATGTATTTTTTCGGTGCCACCGGAGGAACTATTTTCTCATTTGGGTTTCTTATCAATATGCTCCAGGTAATATCTGATTACATGCTCAGCGTTTACGACATCAAGGAACATATTCCGATGCTCATTTTAGGTGTTGCCTTGATGATACTTGGGGTGCAGGTAATCTCGCTTGGATTTTTGGGAGAAATGGTGGTTGAGTACTTTTCAGAGAAGAAAGAGAAATAATTTCCCGCTCAATGCTATCTTTTTAACCTTAGATGACTGACATCAATTCCCCAGATATCATGGGGAACATAATCAGGGGCAGAGAGGATTTTTTCGCTAAAGTTGTTATCCTCATTCATTTTTTCAAGAAGCCATTTTATCGTAACAACTTCGAATTCATTTTCTGAACTAAAATAATCCAGAAGACCGTTAAACCTTTTTATTACTTCGCCTTTGATTACATCTTTGCCGCGTTTCCCCTGAGCCAGTTTTTTTTCATCTGCAAAGCTGTAACTGTGCAGGAATATTACAAGGACAGCTGTTCCATTAAGTGCAAAAGTATCTATAACTCTTTTAAGCCCTGAAATGTTCATCCAGTTTATGTCGAGTTTGCAGTTCCCGTTATACAACAAATGTGTGCCTGCAATTCTATTGAAAGTGCTTATTGCCGGGGAAATATGTAGTCTGAAGAAGGAAACAGGGAACTCATAAATCCCGTTTATTTTTTTTACTGCATTCCTGGTAACTGACAAGGGTGAAACGCCATAATAGTTGCTGCAGTCTGCCGTTATTCCATATTCTTTCAATATTGCCAGCCCTGATTCATCCATCATATAGCTTCCTGCTCTGAATGCGTATGGCGGTTTTCGGGCAACAGATTTTATAAGGGCAATTCCTCTCTCGATTATCTCTTTTTGCTTTTCCCGGCCTATCCGGCAGAAATCCCCGTCAAGAGGGTGTGTATGAAGTTCAACTTCATGTCCTTGTTCAGAAATAAGAGAAGCTACAGAGGCAACAGTATCATTTCCGTAATATTCTGCCGCGCAGGTATCGAGAAAAAAATTCCCCTTTATTCCCCTTTTGTCAAGAGCTTCCATTATCATGGGGATGCCATATGATTTCCCATCCATATTTACTAATGTGAAGTCATTGAATGGGAATTGCCGGTAAGTATTTTCACAATCAATGGTGATAAGGATATACATTTTCTAAGAGCTTTTCTCTCTATATACTGCTTCGCATATCTTAACTATGCGCTCCGCATTATTTTCCCAGCAATAATTGACTTCTGCATACTTGCGTCCTTTTATTCCAATATTATAAGCTTCGTCAGGATTATCCATAACCCATGCCATTTTGGAAGCAAGGTCCGGATAATCACCGCTCCTGAATATAATGCCTCTTTCACCGTCATCACCCAGCAGCTCGCGTGTTCCGCCGTGGTCAGGAGCTATTACAGGGATACCTGATGCCATATATTCGACGCCTCTTACTACAAGGGCTACTTCAGTCGCCGCCCGCCTTCTGTCAGAAACAATCCCGGCACACGCGTGCCTCAGATATTCAGGGACTCGCTCATGCTCTATCCAGCCTTTAAACTCTACAATGCTGGACAGTCCAAGCTCCCTGCTTAATTCCATATTTCGTGAAAGTTCGCTCCCATCGCCTAAAATAGTGATCTTCATATCAGGATATTTATCAATCAGCTCCTTTGCTGCCATGAGAATCAAATCAACTCCGTCATGTTTTTCTATGCCGCCTGAAAAAACAAAGTGTCTTTCTTTCCTGCTTTCTCCCCCCGGATAAAATAGCCCAAAGTCTGCGCCATGAGGGACTACAAAGACATGGTCTTTTTTTACCATGGAGACCCTTTTGGCGAGAGACTCAGACATGCATATGACTCTGTCATAAAAAACCGGAATAAAAAATTCAAAAGGAGGTCCATATCTCTGGACAAAAGATATTCCGGAAAGTCCTGATATTATATCGTCAAGGTCTATTACTGCGGGTTTCCTCTTTATGGTCTTAACAAGGGCTCCGGAGGTTCCTGCTACTGCAATATGAGAAAAGAGAAGGTCAAACTTCTCTTTAATAAGAAGAGAAGTCAAACTGAACAGAAATTTTATATAAGCAGTTTCCTTGTTTTTTGTTTTAAACCTTTCAATCTTAGAGACAGGGATGAAAGCTACATCCGGGATTATTTCCTTTTCTCCGCTATATAAATCCCCATAGGGCGCAAATAATTTTACCTCATGCCCTTTTTTTGCAAAAGCCTTTGCTATATTCAGTACCCGTACGGCACCGCCTCCTTTTGGAGGAAAGAAAGTCTCGTGGGTTATATAGGCAATCTTCATTTAAATTTTATGTAATATCACTTCAATGATTTGTAGTATAAGTAGATTGACTATATCTTTTTTAACTTTTTATGAAAAGTAAAACTAATCTGAAAAAAGTCCGGATATATTTTTTATTAGCTGCCATAATAATTGGCTCCGGCATAGCTGTAAGACTCTATAAAATAGATTCTCCTCTTGCCGACCATCAGAACTGGAGACAGTGCGACACCGCGTCAATGGCAAGGAATTTTTATCTTAACGGAACTTCTATCCTTTCACCCCAGATAGACTGGGGAGGAGATTCTTCCGGTCTTGTTGAATCCGAATTCCCGCTTTTTCAGTATTCAGTTTCTTTATTGTACAGGATAGCAGGGGAATATGACATTTTAGGAAGATTATTCTCTGTCTTTCTGTTTTCTTTGTCTGCGGTTGTATTCTACCTGATAGTCCGGATACTATATGGGGAAGATTGTGCCTGTGCTTCCCTTTTCTTTTTCACATTCTCTCCTCTCTCTATCTATTATTCGAGGACTTTCATGCCTGAAATGCTTCTCATCTTTTTTATTGTGTTGTCACTTTATATGCTGCTGCTGTGGAAGGAAGGAGGGAGAAAATATTATATTCATCTCTCGGCGCTATTCTTTGCCCTTGCCCTGCTTGTCAAGGTCCTTGTACTTTATCTGATGGTTGTCTTTGCATTCATCATATACCGGAACTCGTCCAATTTAAAAAAATTTGGGAAAGATATCTCGGTCTTCAGTTCTATAGCATTGCTTCCTCCGATTTTCTGGTATGTGTATGCATATTTTATTTATCAGAAAACAGGCCTCACCTTCGGAATACTCTCCGGCGGGTTTCTTAAATTCACATCAGGTTATGACTGGAGAAGTGTTTTATTTTATGAAAAAATTTTTAAACGGCTTTTTACGCTTATGATAACTCCTGTAGGACTGATTACATTTTGTGCAGGTTTGCTAATCGAAGAAAAAGATTCAAAGAGAAACTGGATTTATATCTGGCTCACTCTCCTTCCTGCTGTTGCAATCCTTGTTGCTAAAGGATTTTACTCCCATGATTATTATCTTTTGCCCTTTCTTGTACCATTCTCAATAATTGCAGGAAAGGGGATGATGCCTGTTTTGCAATCCAGTGGAACATCTGTGATTGCAAAAGCAGCGGTTGTTTTAATATTTGCCTCTGCCATTCTTTTTTCAGGCTATTATACACTCGAAGGGAAAATGTACATGGAAAATGGATTTTACAAGGTTGACAAAAGGCTGCTCAAAACTTCTGAACAGATAGCCGGAGCGACCAGCCAAAATGATCTTATCATAGTTGCAGGAACAGAAGCTGTCACCCCAGTACCGTCGCTTTTTTACCTTTCAGGCAGAAGAGGCTGGTATGTTGATATAGAGGATGTAACATCTGGCAACATCGGTGTCCTCCAAAAAAAAGGAGCAGTGCTTGTTGCCTCAATAGAAGCAGAGAAGATTAGAAGAGACAAAAACTATAAAGAGATTGAGGCTACACCCTACGGCGCTATTATAAAATTGAAATGAAGAGTCTTGCTGCCATGTTAAGGGAAAACAGGAAAATATCGGGACTGTTGGTTTTTATTTTTTCCTTTCTGCCGGTGCTTTTTACCCTGACTGACATAGGAATATCCTGGGATGAGGTCTACATTAATGATGATGCGGCTAAGCTTTATACAGACTGGCTAAAACTTGCAGTGCACGATATTAAAAGAGGAGATTTAAGTTTTGCTTCTAAGGAGGTTGCTGACAAATATTTTGGCGCACTTGTAGAAGGTGGAGACAGGGTAAACTGGCACCCTCCTCTTGCCAGGTTCATGGGGGGGCTTTCATGGTATTCCCTCAAAGACGTAATTGGTGAATACAGGGCATATCGACTCCCTTCCGCAGTTTTTTTTGCCATCGAGAGCATGCTGCTTTTTCTCCTTGTTTCAAAATATTTTGGCGCAATGGCAGGCCTTCTTTCAAGCGTCTCTTTAATACTTATGCCTCATGTCTTCGGGCACGCGCATATCTTTGCCCTGGATACCCCAATCTCAGCTATGTGGTTTCTAACGGTTTTCTCATTTGTTTACGGACTTCAAAGCAGGCGGTGGGCGCTTGCAACAGGGATACTGCTTGGGCTTTCTCTTTCTACAAAGATCCATGCACTTCTTATACCGGCAGCTTTAGTAATCTGGTATATACTTACCCGCGACAGACGGGCAAAGATGAATTTCCTCTCAATGACTTTTTTTACGTTCCCTGTATTCATTATTTCATGGCCATGGCTCTGGCACAATACATTTAATCGTGCCATGGGTTTTGAGCAAGACCAGATAGGAGATCTTTCAACAAATTTTAAATTCACCTATTATCTCGGCGAATTAAAATCCTGGGATATCCCGTGGCACTATGTACCTGTCATGGTCATTTTTACTGTTCCGCCATTAATGCTTATAGCGGCAATTGCAAGTATTATAAACATAATAAAAGAAGGGAAAAGATCAGGAAAAATTACAGATCAGAAAATGAGTATGATGTTGCTTTTCCTCGTCAATGCAGCAGTGATGCTCGGCGCAGCATCGTCTCCGGGTATTCCAAAATATGATAGTGTGCGGCTTTTCCTTCCGGCATTTACTTTTATTGCAGGACTAAGCGGAATAGGTGCCGCTATGATTGTTGACCGCTATGGGAAAAAAGTATGGCACAGAATAGCAGCATGTTCTTTATTCCTCATATTCCCTTTTGTCTCGCTCTTGATGATACATCCCTACGAACTTTCATACTATAACATTTTGATCGGAGGGTTAAGTGGCGCGCAGAAGATAAAGCTTGAAACTACTTACTGGGGAGATACCTTCAATAAGGATTTTCTTTATGTTCTCAAAGAGCGTTACAAAGGGAAGAAGATCCTTTATTGCGCATTGCCTGATGAATTAAGACAGCTCAAATTTTATAATAAAAATGGATATATTGACAGTTCGTTCATAGAAAACGGATACAGCACGACTGATGCCTATTCATTCAACAAGTCTTATGATTATCTGGTGCTCAACAGCAGACAGGGAGTTTTTAAAAGCCTTGAATGGTTCTGCTATGATTACATGATTCCTGACTACACAGTTTCATCCGAAGGGGTACAGCTTATTTCTGTTTACAAATCAATTGAGAACATTATCCGTGACGAAGAGAGGAGAATCGTACCTTCACGCAAATCAGTATTAATGTCAATACAGCGAGAATACAGCGATAATCCGGAAAAAATATGGCTTGCCATGACAGGCTACTGGGATAATCCGATTGTACCGGAAAAAATAAGATCAATATCCATAGATACCATGTTGTTGTTCCCTGCCAGCGGGACATACAGATTCGCTCTCTTGTCCAAAGGCAACATTGAATTTTCAATAGACAAATCCAAGATACATCCTTTAAGCAGTGAAAATAGTATCAGCACTTACAGCGTACAGGCTGATGCCGGATTCCACCTGATCGATATATCAATAAAAAAGTCCGGAAGCGCCAGATTCATGCTTGTCTGGCAGACTCCTGAAGGGGAAAAAGGTCCTGTAAAACCAAGATTCTTCGTACCTGTAAAAAACTAAACCGAAGTGTCAGGAAATGATAAGCTATGCCCGGGAAACTGCAAACCTATCAGGCAGGGTGACCATCACCAGAAATTGCCTCTCGTATCTTAAATAAAAGTTTTTCCGGCGAAATCGGCTTCGGGATGAAGTGCAGTTTATCCTTAATAATCCCTGATATACTGACAGTCTCTTCAGAATAACCGCTCATAAAAATCGCCTTAATTCCCGGCCTTATCTTCTTTATTTCCTCATAAACAGTCCTGCCATCTTTCTGAGGCATCATAAGGTCAAGGAGAATAAGCTCGATGCTGTCTTTATTAGCAGTGAACTTTTTCACCGCATCTTCGCCGTTAACAGCTTCTATTACCTTATATCCCTGTTCTTCGAGGAGCATTCTTACAATTTCCCTTACAGAGAGTTCATCTTCTGCTACCAATATTGTTTCATTCCCTTTAGGCAGTAATAATGCTGCACTGTCTCCTTTTTTTTCAGCAATGGATTCAATGAGCGGAAGATATATTTTAAAAGTAGTCCCCTGCGAAAATTCGCTGTTAACTTCTATATAACCGTTATGCTGTTTTACTATGCCATAAACTATCGCCAGCCCGAGTCCAGTGCCTTTCCCTGGGTCTTTTGTAGTAAAAAATGGTTCAAATATTTTTTCCTTTGTATCATCATCCATTCCAATACCTGTATCCGAAATAGAAATTAGAACATATCTGCCGGGTTTCATAAAGGCTGGGAACTTAATATACTCATCTTCAGTTTCTGCAATCTCTGTAGTAATCTGTAAAGTGCCTCCGTCAGGCATCGCATCCTTTGCATTCGTTACAAGGTTCATCAGCACCTGCTCTATCTGGCCGCTATCTGCCATGACAACCATATCCTGATCTGAAAGCGTCACCTTAAACTCTATTTTTTCGTTTACGAGCTTTGAAAGAAGTTTCTTTGCTTCATTTATTAATTGATTGAGGTTTACAGGTTTTGGCTCCATTATCTGTTTTCTGCTGAATGCAAGAAGGCTCTTGGTAAGATTACCTGCTCTTTCAGCTGAGGAAAGAATGGTATCTACATATGTTCTTAACGTGTTGTTATCTCCAACTTTCCTCTGCAGCATAGTGCCGTAACCGATTATGGCAGTAAGTATGTTGTTAAAATCATGCGCCACACCTCCTGCAAGCTGGCCCACTGCTTCCATCTTTTGAGAATGACGCAACTGAGCCTCAAGCTTCTTTTTTTCAGTAATATTATTAACAATTTCTATTGCAGAAATTATTTCTCCTGACTCGTTTTTCATTGGATAAGTTTTTGTTTCCACATAAACAGGGCGGTTATCATTGTCCCGGTGGGTATGGATGGAAGTATGTGGGTTGCCCGAAGAAAAAGTATGCCTGACGGCACAATCCTCACCTTCCTCATAACATGGTCTGCTTACATTATGGGATACTTCATAACAGTGCCTGCCTATTATATCTTTCAAAGGTATATTTGCCTGTTTTATATAAGCATTGTTTGCAGATATTATCCTGTACTCGCGGTCTACAACGATGAAGCCTTCGTCAACGGTTTCAAGGATATTTTTAATGAACTCTTCTGCTTTTTCCCGCTCAATGATCTCAGAACGGAGATTTTCATTTACCTTCGCTATCTCAGATGTTCTCTCCTGAACTCTTATTTCCATCTCGTTAACAACTGCCTTCAGTTCGCTTCTTTGTCTGAAAAACTCTGCAATCAGTTTTGCTATATTGCCAAATTCTGATTTTTCTTCCCTCAGACTCTCAATTGCATCAGGGGCATCTTGATTCAAGCTCTGCGATATTTTATTCAAAGGGGTTGTAACCCAGCGGATAATAAATGCAGGGATAATAATTAAAATAGCCAGAGAAAAGACCATGAATATGAAAAACACATTTTTGGACCATTGGTTGATCTCTGTCATTATATGGGAATTAGCAGATACATTAACGAATACCAGGGGTTTACCATCCCATCCATTGTATATTTTTGAAAATTCGATAACATCCTGTTCATTGGGATGGTCAGCATCCTGCTTCTTATTACCTGCAAAATCAGAGAGTATTATAGAACCGTCCACCAACTCCGAAATTTCATTAATATAAATGCTATCCCATAAACGTCCGGCAATAAGAAATCCTGATGGAGTTGTTTCCCTTTTGCTGTCGGCAGTAGCCTGAATCGGGGCTCCCCTGATTTCCATTAGTCCGCGGCTTGTGTTAACAAAGAAATGTGGGAAAAGATTTGTTTTAAAGATTTTCTTCAGCGCTTCTTCAGACAGGAGGTTTCCCTTCAGTTTTTCATCATTAAAACTGTTCGTAGAATATACATTGGAAAAATTTTTCGTATAAACCCAGACCACCTGAACATTGTAATTATGAATTACAATATCTATATTTTCATACGCCCATTTTTTATCCAAAGGCTGTGAAACCAGACTTACCATCCCATCCCAGTAGCTATAATCATTGGTAAAGCCTTCCAGTGTCTTGCCTTTAATATCGATGATTTTATCAAACATCTTCTCTCTGTAGATTTTACTTTCATTAGAAATGTGCTCTGCCTTCTGAAGTTGAAAATACTGCAGCGATACCAGACCGCAAATAAAGATAAATATTAGAAAGGACAATAAGATAATAATTTTAGTCTGTGTTTTCATTTCAATAAAATGTTAAAGATGCCAATATCTATTGCTATTAATTAATAATAAAAACAAGTTTACCATGTCTCTTTGGACTGGCAATCTAAATAAAAATCTTTTATTAGTATTTTATTCACTTTTTTAAAGAAGAATACCATGCCTTTAATCAGTATAGTCGTTGTGATATCTTCTATGGAACGGGAAAAAGAACTCCACTCCCTTGCAGACAGCCTCAAAATCCAGACATTTAAGGATTTTGAAATAATCCTTGTTGAAAACGGTGTTAATTGCAGCAATGAACAGATTGCACTTTTCAATGGAATGGATCTCAAACAGGTAAAATCTGAAATAAACACCGGGGTTGCAGGTGGAAGAAATATTGGTATAAAAAACTCTTCAGGAAAGTTTGTCATTTTTATTGATGATGATGCATGCTTTTCTTCTAATGAAGATATACAAAACATCATCAGATCTTTTGACAGATACCCTTCTGCCGGTGCTCTTAGTTTCAAGATTGAAGATATAAAACCTGAGAGCAGAGGGAAGAATATAGACCATGGTGGTTATCCTGTCCGGCGCGGGAAAAGACTTGATTCAGATACAGCATGCTCCTATTTTTTCGGGGGAGCCTGCGCTTTCAGAAAAAAAATATTTGAAGATATAGGCCTACTCCCTGAAGAATATTTCTTTGGTTGCGAAGAGCTTGATTTCTCGTTCAGACTGATGGAAAAGGGAATAGATATTTTCTTTATACCGGACGTAAAAATAAAACACTTTATGTCGCCATCAGGAAAATCAGAGGGTCAGCGTTCATATTATCTCATAAAAAATAGAATTAACGTTGCTTTTAAATATCTGCCTCTCCGCTATGCCATTATCCATAGTCTTTTATGGAGCGTTTTTGTATTTTTGGAAAGTATGCGTACATCATCATTAAAGCATTACTTAAAGGGATTGGTTCATGGTATAAAAAAAATACAGGCTGTCAGGAAAGATGACAATGTCTTAAGCGCTGAAACCATAAAAAAAATAAATAAATTAATGGGAAGGACATACTATTGAGATATTTTCAAAATTCTTAAGAGACAATGAACGGATTCTTACATCTGCACTATCTTTCCTTCTCAAAGGGAAAACGCAGCAGAAAATGCTTGATTCTTCTCTCTCAAAGCTCAAGAAGAGCTGTTTTCCTATACTTGCCTACCACAGGATAATTGATGAAAATGACGAGGATTCAAATGAAAATTTTTATTACGATGGGACTGTAAGCTGCACGGTAAAAGATTTTGAATCGCATATCTTTTTCCTTAAAAAATATTTCCGGATAGTTCCGCTTTCTGAAGTGGCAGATCATATTGCCAATTGCAAAATTTCAGAAGGGGGGAAACCCTTTGTTGCCATTACCTTTGATGATGGCTACAAATCATTAATCAGCAATGTGATACCTCTAGTTGATAAAAGCAATATACCCTGCACATTTTTTCTTCCTACGGGAATACTTTCAGGGGATGCGATTCCATTATATATATATATTGAGGCTGCATTAAACAACAAAGATTCATTCGAAATGCTTCTTAATGAATTGCATATCACTAAAAGTAAAAATCATCTCCTGCTAAAAAGATCAATTACTTCAATACTTGCCTCTAATAATCAGGGAAAAACAAGAAGTCTTGTTGAAAAGATTCTTAATGTAAATATGCTATTCGGTTATATTGAAAGGAATTTTCTTTCCGCAGAGGATGTCAGACATATTTCCTCTCCTTTTATTGAAGTTGCCTCACACAGTCATTCCCATGCTGATTTCAGCATGCTCGGAAAGGATGAGATCAAAAAAGAATTAACTCATTCAAGGGAATACCTCGAATCTGTCACATCAAAAAAAGTATTGTCCTTCGCCATGCCTTTTGGAGGAGAAAAATACTTCAGAAATATTAACGCACAGGTTTTTTCATCATCAGGCTATGAAAATACCTGTTCCACAGTTTTCGGTCTGAATACTTTCAGTGACAGCAGGTTAATGCTTAAGCGCATAGTTGTAAATGAGTTCGATACTCTTCAGTCTATAAAGTTAAAGCTTTCCGGGTATCTTGACCGTATGGCAAAAAGAATTAATGGCTAAAATAATAAATATTTTAAAAAAAATATTGACTTTGTGTTTTTTTAGCTATTTACAGATAATATATGTTACGTATTAAGCGTGATACAGATTATGCAATAAGGTGCGTTTTAAACCTGTCAAAACAGGAAAAAGGGTTTTCCAGGATAGATGCCCTGTCTGCCGACGAAGAAATACCTCGCCCATTTGTTGCCAAAATAATGCACCGTCTGAACAAACAAGGAATCGTGCAATCCCAGAGGGGTAAAGGCGGCGGTTATTCATTGGCCGTAACACCTAGTCAGTTGACTGTTTTTGATGTTGTTAAAGCAATGGAAGCATTACCACTTATAAATATATGCGTAAACGGGGAAGATGTATGCAAAAGGAAGGCAACATGCCCCATACATACCGTATGCAAGGAGGTCGAGCAAAACCTTATAAAAAACCTTCAAATATACTCTTTTCAGTACCTTGTTGATAAATCCTGAAGAAGTAAATTTGCTCCCCTATCTTAAGAAGTACTCAGCATGAAATCAATTTCCTGATAATCATTTCACCAGGCTAATTTTTCTCCTCAATGGGCAATCTTTTCCACAATAATTGTTTAAGAATGCTCTATTGAGAAAAAAGGCACCGCTTCAAAAAAAATATAAATATCAAATGGTTATTGTCTGATAATAATCCCTTCTCCTTCTAATAAACCTTTGGCAGGATTATTGCTTAAAGAGGCTTGGTATTTTTTATCTATGAGCATTTTTATTTATTAAAAGGAGGATTTTTTATGAAGGGCGCTGCAGCACCAAAAAAAGAAAACATCATAGAATTTATCCCCGACCTTAAGGAAAAGCTTAATGATGTAAAACAGTTCAGTTCTGAGAAAATTCTGCAACATTTGGACAGGGTCAGCGCATGGATAGATGGAGATAATCCTCCACCTATTACTGTTGAAATAGATATGACAAATGTATGCAATCACAAGTGCCCGGAGTGCGTTGTAAGTTATTACCAGCTTACAGACAGTAATTCCCTTTCAAGGGAAAGGGCAGAATCAATTATAGATCAATTAGGCGAAGAAGGAGCAAGGGGATTGATTTTTACCGGCGGCGGAGAACCATTATGCCATCCTGATACTCCTGATATAGTCGAGCGTGCAAAATCAAGAGGTATAGATGTCGGTTTTATCACAAATGGCCAGCTTCTAAAAGAAGAGTCAGCAGAGAAGCTTCTGAAAAATTGCACATGGATAAGGGTTTCTCTTGATGCTGCAACCCCTGAAGTATTCTTGAAAACGCATGGAAGGGACGGAAATGCTTTTAACAAGGTTGTAGAGAATATACGAATGCTGACAAGAATGAAAAAGGAATTACAAAGCAACGCCACAGTGGGAGTAGGATACCTGACCAGCAGGGAGACAAGCGGTGATTTGGAAAAAGCAACTATCCTTTGCAGAGATATGGGAGTTGACTATATCCAGTTTCGTCCAATGCAGATACATCGCGGCGGAAATTTTGAATACAACTGGGAAGATGTTACGAGGGAAATTGCGAAATGTATAAAATACAGCGGCAATGCCTTTGATGTCCTCCATTCAAAACATAAATACGACATGATGAACTCGAAAGATTATGGAAGGAATTACAAGGAATGCTATGGCCACCAGTTTGCTACGGTTATTGCCGCAACCGGCAAGATGTACATCTGCTGCCATCTCAGAGGTTATGAAAAGTATTGTATCGGGGATCTCAAGGAAAAAAGTCTTGCAGAGGTTTGGAATTCGGAAGAACGGAAAGAGGCCTGCGAAAAAATAGATTTTGATGACTGTATCCCATTGTGCAGGTGCAACACATTTAATCAGGTATTATGGAATATCACAAGACCCAAAGAACACGTATGCTTCCTGTGAGCGTCGCGCAGATAAAATAATTTTTTATAAATATTGGAGAGGAAAATGGCAAAAGTTCTTTTAGTCAATCCAGCCTTAGCCTATAGTTCGTGGGATGCTGATTTAAAAAAACCATCTCCTGACAGTATTTTCATACGTCTTGGACTAGCTTATCTGGCGGGAGCGCTTAAATCTAAAGGACATGAGGTTTTCCTTGTGGACTTCAGGATGCTTTCCGGCTGGGATGAATATAAGACTTTGTTAAAGAAAAATTCTCCTGACGTAATAGGATTTTCAATCCATTCTGTGGAATTTTCAATAGCTGTAGAAGCAGGAAAAATAGCCTCTGCCATCCTCCCAAAAGCTATGAGGGTTGCGGGTGGCATTCACCCTACTATGTTTCCCGAGGAATGTCTTAAGACAGGCGCCTTTGACTATGTAATACAGGGAGAAGGTGAAATAAGTTTTCCAGAGCTTATTGAAAACCCATCAAAGTTCCCGAAATATTCCTGGGGGAAAACTCCTGATTTAAACCAGATCCCGTTTCCTGACAGGGAGATCTGGTCGGATTATGATGTAAGAATGAACTGCGAGCCCTTTGGCTTGAAAAAATTTCATTTCCCTCTCCCTATGGCTGAACTTATGAATACCAGAGGTTGTCCCTTTAACTGCACATTCTGCTGCGGACCCGGAGAACATCAACTTTACACAAGGCTTGATAAGGATGGCAAACGCATTTCCTATATCAGGGGAAGAAGTGTTGAAAATGTGATTGCAGAGTTAGAGATGCTTAGGGATAAGTATGGTATCAGGTCTGCCATGTTTCATGATGACCAGTTTATAATGTCCCGCGAGTGGGTGGAAGAATTCACGCAGGCTCTTCATGATAAAGGCTTTGTAAAGAGCGGTTTCAAATGGGTTACATCTTCTAAGGCAGATGTAATTTGCAAGAACGAGGATTTAATAGAAAAAATGGCAGGCTCTGGCCTTGCATTTCTTATTATTGGCTTTGAGTCTTTCAGCCCAAGGATATTAAAATGGTTTAACAAGAAGGCAACTCCCGAGGACAATTTCAGGGCTACAGAAATATTACACAAGTATGGTGTAAAGATCTGGGCAAATTATATTTTAGGCATCCCCACTGATACAGGCTGGCATAAAGAAGATGATATAATGACAGTGGCTGGAGTATTAAAAGTCAAGCCTATCCATTATTCGCCGGCCCTTTACACTCCTGTCCCGGGAAGTACTCTTTTTGACTTCTATAAGAAAAACAACCTT
Source organism: Candidatus Schekmanbacteria bacterium (assembly GCA_016219965.1). Lineage (NCBI taxonomy): Bacteria > Candidatus Schekmaniibacteriota > Candidatus Schekmanbacteria bacterium. The sequence goes on along the minus strand of JACRJM010000003.1, from coordinate 150,921 downwards.
ATCATGTGCGATGGTTCTGTGGAAGATATGTCAAACCGCGGGAAAATGGCTGCAAAGGTAAAAGGTGTCGACTACTCATTTCTTGAAAAAATCATGGTAGATGATTCTGTTTTTGCCGCTGATGATAAAATGGATAAAAAAGAAACATCTAATTCTGTTGAACCTGCAAATGGCCAGTCAACTGCGGACAGTGACGACTATATCTTTAAAGCTAAAGCATTTGATGGGACTGTAAGCATAATAGATATGATGCATAAACGCTATCAGAGCGAGCTTGAAAAGAACAGGGAATTGAATAATCTTTTGGACCATACAAATCAGAAATTCCTCAATAGAAGTGCCACTTTGAATAAGACATTAAGCAAGTTGATGACATTCAATCCCATAAAAAGCAATATATCTGATGCCAGCTGTGCTGATGCTAAATTTTCAATAGTAATCCCAGTATTGAACGGTGGGCAGCAATTTATAGCTCTTATGGATAAAATAAAAAAACAAAAGAAGGTGAAGGATGTTGAGATAGTTATTATAGATTCAGGTTCCACTGACGGCACATTGGAAGTTGCTGCAAAGAATGGAGCAAAGATTGTTCAGATACCAAGGGAATCTTTTAATCATGGTGCGACGAGGCAGCTGGCAGCGGAACACGCAAGCGGCGATTATGTCCTCTATACGGTACATGATGCCCTTCCTGCCAGCGATTATCTGTTATACAAGATAGCTCAAACTTTTAAGGCATCTCCTGAGCTTGCAGCTCTCTCAATAAGGCAGATGGTAAATTCTGATGCCGACCTTTACAGCAGATGGATTACCGATATAACATATAACTCCTACGGATTTGACAGGGACGTAGAATACTATTTACAGGACAAAGAATCTTTTGACTGTCTGCCGGAGCAATTAAAGAGAAAAGTCTCATTTATTGACAATGTTTGTGCATGTTATTCAAAGAAATCTCTCCTTAAATATGGATTTAAAAAAATATCAAACGCCGAGGACATCGAGGCAGGGATGAGAATGGCACGGAACGGAGAGCACCTTGGATTTCTTTATTCCTGCGGGGTATATCACTGGCACTACAAGAATGCTGATTATTTCCTTAAGAGGAATTACAATGGCATGAAGGCATTTACAGAGCTTCTCGGAAATGAGGTGCCCAATTTTGAAACTCTCCATATATCTTCACTTAGGGATATAGCCCATAAATCATGGGTTCTCTATGACACAATAAAGATGTCAATTTCTGAGTGGGAACCGCAGGCAAACATAACACCCAATGATTTCAAGGCATTTCTTCAACTGTTAAATGAATCAACAGAAAATTTCTATGACAAGGTAAGAAAATTCAATGGTACTGCCTGTGATGAAGCAAGTCTAAAAAATCTGCTCCTTGAAATTAATTGTACCAATGGACATAAAGGCAGCGGCAACCCATTCAAATACAACCACATGTTTTCTAACTTTAATGAGCAAATGAAAAATCTCATGAAATATATTCTTGAAAATCATAACTCATTAAAAATAGGAAAAAAAGATTTTTCAGAAGCATTGTTTAAGATTGTTGCTTCCGAGATAGGGAATACGCTTGGATACTGGTATGAGGGGCATAAGCAGGTTAACAGGCATGAAGAGTTAGCAGACATGAACAGAATACTGGAAAAGGGAGTTTGCTTTGGCTGAGAACGCTATTCTCCGTTACCCAGGTCAGGACGTATGGGAAGGACTTCATCTTCCGGCATACTTTTCCATTGAGACGACAACTCAGTGTCCGGCTAACTGCATAATGTGCCCCAGAAGCAAGGTTCTTCAAACACGCAAGAACAAGCTGATGCCTGACTGGATGATCGATAAGATCCTGGACGAGATTGACTGGGAGTGTTTTATAAACTGGGAGTGGATTAACGATCCCCTTTGTGACGACAGGATATACGGCTTTATGAAAAGGGCTAATAGCAAAGGGATTGCAAACTGGATAACAACAACAGGTTATCTGCTCAACGAGGAAAGAGCTTACAGGCTCCTCGAAAGTAATACAGACATAATAGTTTTTTCCATTGATACGTTAAACCACGAGTTATATAAATACATAAGAGGCCTGCCGTTAAGTGTGGTATTGGAGAATGTAGAAAGGTTTATGGATATCAAACATAAGACCGGTTCAACGGCAGAGGTCTGGATTTCCAAAATACAGCTTCCCATTACGGTTTCAGAAGGATGGGAGGAATTTAAAAAGTTCTTTAACGAGCTGGGGATAAAAAAGGTACAGTTCCCTTCATATCGTTTAAGAGGCGGTGATTTAGACAAAGAGGCAATTCCCTGCGTACCTGATTCCAGAAGTTGTTATTTCATAGAAAACGAAATGTCAATTACCACTGACGGGAATATTATACTTTGTCCTTGTGAAGCTGGAGCATGGGTGGATCCGGTCTCAAACATATCCGACAGGCCTTTGCGTGAAGCATGGTTTACGCAAAAAAGAATTGATATGATAAATTTAGTAAGGACCCAGGGACTAAGAGCCAACGAGTTCTGCAGAGAAGTAGAGGGATTTCCAGAGTAAAAAAATCCGGTTAACAGCTCAATTGCTGAGATTGTATGAAGTACTCACTTTCTCAAGTTCTGTAATAAGGTCGCATATAAGTGATTCAAGGCTACTGTCAATAAGCTTTATAATGTTAATTTGCTGGAGCGATGCCCTGTAAGCCATACCATCAGATCCTATCCCTATCCCGGATATAAGACACAACAGATCGCTTACATGAACTATTTCGATATTCTGTTGCTGCGATTCAGGGCCTTTTGCAGGCTCATGATGATATTTTATTATTGCCTTGAGCTCCTCAGGAAATTTCCACTCATCAGCTAAAAAACCACCTATCTCCGCATGATCTGTGTTAAGTATCTCTCGTTCAGCCTCTATGAATGAACATTGTTTTTCAACAACCATCCTATGTATATTATTGTATTCCTCATTTACAAATTCACTTAAGATGAGCTTGCCGATATCATGCAAAAGAGATCCTGTAAAAAGTATATTCGAATTCTGAACAAAAAGTTTTTTTGATAACAACTGGGATGCTATTGCACATCCGATAGAATGTTTAAAGAGTTCCCCTTCTTTAAGATCATAGCCCTTTATATTGTCTTTCAATACATCAGCCATGCCGTTTGCCAGTGCAATTTTCAGGAGTTCTTCGGTCCCGAGATATGTTGCTGCTTCCTTGAGGGAACTTACTTTTCTCATAAGGCCATAATAAGCAGAATTACATATTTTCAGGACGTTTGCAGTAATGGCAGGTTCAAATTTAATTACATCTACTATTTCTTCTGGCTCTATTTCAGGGTTGCTGAATAAGGCTGCTGCCCTGCCAACAACATTCGAAAAAGGAGGTAACTTATCTACTTTCTCCATGATTTCATCAAGTCTGCTCATGGTTTTTTACCTCCTTTGAATATAGTGGTATACATGCTACATTCCGCATTATTGTAGTTTTTAAACATATTTTACTTCTCAGGCTGTCTTAACCTGTCTTATATTATCGTTATCAACCAGGGCATTTAGTAATGCCTGTGCTACGTCCTGCAGTGGAACTATTTCATCAGCTGCCCCAAGATTTATAGCTTCTTTTGGCATTCCAAAGACAACACATGATTGTTCATCTTGAGCAATAGTATGTGCTCCGTTTTCTCTCATTTTCAAAAGTCCCTGAGCTCCATCAGCCCCCATTCCTGTTAAAATGGCGCCGACTGCATTTCTTCCGGCATTAGCTGCAACAGAATGGAACAGTACATCCACGCTTGGACGCTGATAGTGGACATAGGGGCCATCTTTTATCTTTACGAAATAACGAGCACCTGATTTTTCCAAAACCATATGGTAATTACCCGGTGCAATCAGAACAACGCCCGGTACAACAGGGTCATTGTTCTTGGCCTCCCTTACCTCCATTCTGCATATCTGGTTAAGTCTTTCTGCGAATCCTGCGGTAAAATATTCAGGCATGTGTTGCACTATAACTATACCTGGCGTTGTAGGAGGCAATTTAGTCAGAACAGCTTCTATTGCCTTTGTTCCTCCAGTTGATGCTCCAATAGCTATAATTCTATGTGTAGTTTGAAGCTGAAATCCGCTTATCGATGCAACAGAAGATTGGCTCTCGCTAACATCCTGCATTTTGACAACTTTGGCAGTTGCGGCAGCACGTATGGCAGTTACTAAACGATGAGATACATTGGGTATGGAATAAGCAGAACCAGGTTTACATATTACATCAATTGCTCCAAGTTCAAGAGCCTTAATCGCGGTAGCGCTGTTTTCAGGTGTAAGAGAACTTACAACTATGACAGGTAATGGATAAAATTTCATTAACTTTGAAAGAAACGATAAGCCATCCATCCTTGGCATTTCCAAATCAAGGGTTATGACATCAGGACGAAGGCTGATGATTTTTTCACGAGCAATATATGGATCTATTGCACTTCCGACAACTTCAATCCCTTCATATTTGGAAAGTTCTTCAGTCAATACTTTCCTTACAACCGCTGAATCGTCTACGACCAGTACACGGATCACATTAGACCTCCTTTAAAAGCTCTAATCCCTCTTTAATGAAAAGTTGTAATTCAACTCGTCCCTCATCCAAAGTCATGCTGACAAAGACCATTTTTTCTCCATTTTGAGGTGATACAGGTTCAGAATTTTGAAGAATTTTCGGAGCTTCAAGATTAAAAACCTCTGCTACTCCGGCAATCTGAGGGAGAACGCTTCCGCATATGACATTTGAAACTTCCCCAAGCGCATCTATCTGTTGTTTGGCTGTTGATGCCTCTTCCCCCAGCATGTTTGAAGCAATTACATTAAGCAACCCTTTGTGCGCTCTTACAATTAATTTACCAGAAAATGGGCCGGAAAAATTCACAATCGACGCTACCCAGGTACGTAAATTTTTTTCAGTATCTTCATCATCAGGAGAACTAAACATGAAGCATAACTGTTCAAAAGCATTAGTAGCCGCATTCAGTAATATATTTTCAATCTTTTCCATTGAATTTTATTCCTATAATATTTGTAATGGTTTCTCTCAGAATTTCAGGAGTAAATGGTTTTTTTACAAAGTGTACGCCCTTGTTTTTGAGGGCTTCTATCCTGGGTTGGCTGCTTTCCGTTGATATCACTATTATGGGAGTATCTGCAGTTTGAGGATTTTTTTGTATTTTATCTATCATCTCTATGCCATTCATAACCGGCATATTGATATCAGCAAGAATGAGGTCAACCCACTTGGTGTCAATAACATCTATCCCTTCTTTTCCGTTTGAAGCTTCCATTATTTCACCAAAGGGAATACCACAAAGCTTAAATGTCTTGATTATCATTGCACGCATAACTGCGCTGTCGTCTACAATCAGTATGTTTAGCATAAAGGTTAATTTCTCCTTCCGACGTTGCAATCTTCGACGTCAATGTTAATTACTTTTGTTTCGCCGCCACTATGTTTCACAACTACTTTGCCCGTCCCTATCTCAAGAGACATGGTACGAGCAACTGTTCCACCGACGTCATATGCTTTAAGCAGCGCTCCATTATGCCAGAGAAGTTTTCTTAATGTTATAAAGTTCCTGTTGCCAATCTGAAAATGATCATTCCCGGATACGCTTAATGGACTTGCGCCTCCGGCAACTGTCACGACAAGTCTTTCTTTGCGCGCTCCAAACTTGTAACAATCATTAAAAAGTTTGGGCACTCCTGTATCTACAAACATGCAGGGATTCTGTGCTGCCTTTTGTATGTCTATTGAAGAAGTAGGTAGCATGATATGAAGCATAGCACCTACGCAGGCCACAGGGTCATGAATTGTAATTCCAAGACAACTTCCAAGAGCATAGGTAATTATAATGTCAGAATGTTGAGTCGAAATCTTCATATCAGCAATGCCAACAGTATATATCACTACAAAACCTCATATCTTTATTTTAATTGGATTTAATATAAACCGCTGGCTGAACATAACCAAATTGATGCGAAAGTCCTGTGAGGCTTTCAGAATGTCCTACAAAAAGATATCCTCCGGGAACTAAGTAATCCCAAAAACGGTTAATCAGTTTTTCTCTGGTAGGTCTGTCAAAATAAATCATAACATTCCTGCAAAATATGACATCAAACTTTCCTGCCATGGGCCACTGTTCCATGAGATTTAGCTGTGCAAAATAAACTGTTTTCATTATGTTCTCATTTACACGGAAAGACTGATGCGAGTTAGATCCAACGCTGGTGAAATATTTTCTTAAATATGCCTGAGGAAGATCATTGAAGGCTTCTTTTTCATAAACTGCTGAATTTGCTTTTTCGAGAACCCTTGAGGATATATCTGTAGCAAGAATTTTTACATCAATTTTATCAATATCAGGTATTTCTTCCCTTAAAAGAATGGAAAGAGTGTATGGTTCTTCTCCGGACGAACACCCTGCACTCCAGAACCTGATTTTTGAATGATCAAGTTTTGGAATGACTTTTTGTTTAAGAAGGTCAAAGTGCTGAGATTCCCGGAAAAAATATGTTTTATTGGTAGTCAATATATCTACCATATAATTTAATTCTTTTTTTGAAGGCTCTTTTTCAATAAAAGTAAGATAATTCTCAAAGCTATTTATATTCAAAGCCCTGAGGCGCTTAGAAAGGCGCGATTTTACCAGTTCTTCCTTCCCTTCGTGCAGATCTATTCCGCATACACTGTATACGATCCTGCAAATTTTTTTAAACTCGGCTTCTTTGAGATGAAAAGTTGCAATACTGTGTGCAGTTTCGTTTGCGGAAATATTGCTCATTTTTTTCCTCCAAAAGTCCCCAGAAAAATATTCCAGTCAAAATAGTTACACAGCGTTAAGCATTAAAAAGACTGCAAGAAAGCTTTTTCCATATCATTACGCATGGGAACTATTTTTCCTAAACCATCTGATTCCATCTCTCCCTGTTGAGAAACAGTACTTGAATTGGGAGATTTTAATTTCTGCTCAATATCATTAAGCAGAGAAATTACATGTTCAGAGATTGGCATCATTTTATCAAAAGCCTGTTCAGCAAGCTGAATATCTCCTGAATCTCTATGCTGTTTAACAGTCTTTATCTTTGAATGAAAATCCTCATGTATTTTTTCAAGCTGCTGGAACTGGGCAATGTTTCCATATTTTTTAATGCCTTCCGCATAGATCCATTTTCCAAGGTCACAGTCCTTATGTGAGACAATCTGTTGCTCAGTAAGCGATTCCTTGCCGTCTAAAAAAGACCTGAGTCTTGTAATCCAGAGTCTGTGCTTGGTTCTTGCTGAAGAAAAGTCAACAGATGAGCTGGCAGAGCTTCCTGTTTTTCGGTGTTCCGGCATTGCGCTTACAGTTCTTGTCCCTGTTGTGCGTAGTCTTCTACTATTATTTTCCATATCAGTACTATCGTTGTTGCTAAACTTTCCAAGTTTAAAGCTATTAACTAAATTTTTCATTTCAGATGCCTGTCCGGAAAGTTCCTGTGCTGCACTTGCAGATTCCTCTGAATATGACGCATTATGCTGGGTAACCTGGTTTAACTGCTCCACAGCAGTGTTTAGCTGCTCTATCCCCTGACTTTGCTGCTCTGATGCGACAGATATCTCAGACATAACCTCACTGACTTTAGTCACGTTCCCATTTATTTCTTCTAAATTGGCTAAAACTTCCTTATTGATCACAACGCCATCTTCAGACTTTTTCACTGAACCCTCAATCATGGCAGCAGTGTTTTTCGCAGCTTCAGCGCTTCTCATTGCAAGATTTCTTACTTCTTCAGCAACTACGGCAAATCCTTTTCCTGCATCTCCAGCTCTGGCAGCCTCAACTGCAGCATTTAGGGCAAGAAGATTTGTCTGAAATGCTATCTCATCAATGGTTTTTACAATCTTTGCAGTTTCGTCTGAAGATGCCTTAATCTTGTTAATGGCATCGGAGAGTCGCTTCATGCTTTCTACACCCTTATTGGCACTGGACTTGGCTGCACTAGAAAGGGCTTCTGCCTCTTTGGAATTTTCCCTGTTTTGTCTTGTCATTGATGCTATCTCATGCAAACTACTCGATATCTCCTGAAGCGAACCAGCCTGTTCAGACGCACTCTGAGCCAGCGACTGGCTTCCGCTTCCTATCTCTGAAGATGCGGATGAAACCTGGTCTGCTCCTACAGCAACCTGTTCAAGCCCGTTGCTTAGATTGAAAACAGCTCTGTTCAGAGAATTTTTGATCTTAGCATGGTCACCTTTATAGTCTCCGGTTATCTGCGCCGTAAGATCCTTTTCTGCTATTCGCTCCAGAACATTGGAGGCGTCGTTCACAGGCTCGATTACCGCATCAAGCATTTCATTTGTGCTCTTTATTAATTTGCGATAACCTCCTTCAAACTTAGATGGATCACCGCGTTTTTGAAGTTCTCCATCCTTAGCCCATTGGATCATCTGATCAATTTCTGTAACAAGATTATTCATGGTTATCTGTAATTGCTGAAAGGATTTATTTAATTCATCCTTGTCACTTTTCATCTCAATATCAATCTTCAGTTTCCCCTTGCTTAACTGATCTGCTGCATCGCTCACTTTCTTGATGTAATCGATGAGTTCACGGAAAGAATTTGCAAGAGCTCCTACCTCATCATCAGAATGAAAATCTACTGACTGATTTAAGTCACCTTTTGAAATTAAGCTGGCGGCCCTGGAAATATTGACAATAGGATTTACAGACTTCCTGATAATAAAAATTATTGTAGCGAGGAGAAGCATAACGGCAATCGCATAAGAAAGAACGGTCTTTGTTGTGCTCGCCTCAAGATCTTTGAAATTATCTATAGCCCATGTATCAAGCCCAAGGTAGCCGATTGTTTCCCCTTCCTTAAACTCTGCGTGACACTCGATGCACCCTTTTTCAGTCGAAATTGCGCTTAATCCCATTACATAAGGATTACCGTCAGAAGTTTTCATTAGTTCAAAAAAATTCTGCCTTGTCCCTTTAATCTTTTCAATCGCTGACTGTCCTTCAGTTTTCCCAACCAGTGTTTTATCTGAAGATTTGAAAACTTTGCCTGAGGATGAAAGTATGTAGGCCCTTTTTATTTTTTTTATCTGGCCTGTCTTGTTTAACACATCGTCAATTCCTTCCATATCAGCCTTCATCATTCCCTGATGTAGGGATGAATCTAAAACTGACGTCATGTTAGAGGACTCTTCGATTAAGTCGTTCATAAACATACTTTCCTTGTCCTTAATCTGGAAATAACCGGTTGTCGCGAGCACTATGGTCAAAACGCTGGCAACGAGAGTACAAATTTTAATAGACAGACTTGATTTGATTCTATTCAACATAACTATTCCCCTCCATTTTATTCATTTTTATTCATTGCCAAAATTATTCTTTATAGATGTTTCGATGTATTTATGCTGAAGCTGCCTTGCTTGAAAGTACATTATCTATATCAAGCAAAAGTTTGACTCCTCCCCTGATGTTACAGATGCCTAAAAGGTAATCAATATTTGTTCTTATTCCAAAAGATGGCACATCCTCAATTTGAGAGGGTGAAATATCTAGAACCTCTGATACTTTGTCTACGATGACACCAACTTGTAAGTTTTCCGACTGGGTAACTATTATGCATGTTTCTTCTGTATATTCAGCTTCACTCATTTCAAACTTGAGCCTTAAGTCAATTACCGGAATTATCTTCCCACGAAGATTAATTACACCCTTGATAAAATTTGAAGTGTATGGAATTGAAGTTATGGGTAATACACCAATGATCTCGTGGACACTAACAATGTCTATTCCGTATTCTTCTGTTCCAAGAAAAAAGCTGAGAAATTTCTTTGTTTCGCCAGACTTGCCAGCAGCCTTTTCGGAATTAAATCCCTTATCTCGGTTTTCATTTATCCCTTCATTTCCACCTAACATGTTTCTTTCCCTCTTTAAATTTTGTCATTTTAAAAAGTATCTATGCTGCATATCTGCAATCACTTGCAGTACTATTTTGTTTTGCCGCCGCAATAAGATCTGATGAGTCAAGAATTAATCCGACATGTCCATCTCCCAGGATTGCGCCACCAGATACTCCGGGGATCTGTCCTAACCAGTTACCCAGCGGTTTTGCCACAACCTGATGCTGACCCAATAATTCATCAACAAGAAGTGCATTCTGTTGATTTCCGTCATCTATGATAACAAGCAATGCTTCTAAAGGATTTTCAACTGCGCCTTTAATCCCAAACAGACTGTGCAATCGGAATATTGGAACAGGATTGTCGCGAAGCATTACAATTTCTCCTTTTTCACCAACCGTAAAAAGGAGTTTGGCATCAGGTCTAAAACTCATGGAAATATTCACTGTAGGAATGAGATAGCGTTCGCTTCCTACTTTAACAAGCATACCGTCAGTTATTGCCATTGTGAGCGGCAGATACATGGAAAAAGTACTTCCCTTGCCTGCAACTGATGTCAGATTAATCTTTCCCCTTAATGACTCTACTCCTCGCTTAACTACATCCATCCCAACTCCTCTGCCCGAAATATCCGTTACTTTATCTGCTGTAGAAAAGCCTGGTTCAAATATAAGGTTAAACACCTCGCTGTCAGACAGATTTTTCCCCGGGTCAATAAGACCGGCAGCAACAGCTTTTTTAATTACCTTTTCCCTGTCAATTCCTTTGCCGTCATCCTTAATTTCAATCACAACATTTCCGCCTGAATGGTATGCTGAGAGAGAAATAGTCCCTTCTTTTGCTTTCCCATTCTTTTCCCTGATTTCCGGCAACTCAACACCATGGTCCGCAGCATTGCGAAGCATATGTACAAGAGGATCGTTAATGACATCAACCATATTCCTGTCTATCTCGGTATCATCACCCTGTGTAATGAAATTGACAATCTTTCCGCTCTTACGTGAAAGATCCCTTATGAGTCGTGTCATTTTCTGGAAAGTGGGTTTAAGAGGCACCATTCTCATTGACATAGTTAGATCCTGCAACTCTCTTACTATTTTTCCTGTATGAGAAATTTTCTTTGACAACTCATGATAGCCATTGCCTGCTACACTTATATCCTGCGAAACCATAGACTGAGATATTACAAGCTCACCCACCATATCTATGAGACGGTCAAGACGGTCTGTCCTGACTCGTACAGATGTATCCGAAATGTTGCTGTCACCAGCAGCAGTAGATTGTTGTTTACGTATGGCACCTGCAACATCCTGAAGGGATGCAGCGCCATTTTTTACCAATTTTACTCCTATTGGTTCTTCGCTCTTAGATGACGCAGCCTTTTCGACTTCATTCCGGTCAGCCTTTCCATCAGCAACAAGAATATCTCCGAGCCTTGGAGTGACAATCTCTGGCATAGAATTCTTTGCAGTGACAGATTCAGGGTTCATTAAATCATGAATTAATTCAGTGTAGCCTGAAGGTTTACTTGCAGTTTCTCCTCCTAAGACAGTCTGTAGGGATTGTATTAATTCCTTGAACATATCTATCGAACGCAGTGCCAGATCTGCATATCCGGGAGTATAGGAGATTTTGCGGTCACGGATACGACTGAGAAGTGATTCAGCGTGATGAGCAAATTCTGCCATAGGTTTTATGCCAATAAAACCGGCAGTTCCCTTCATTGTATGAAAAGCTCGAAAGCATGTGTTAACTGCTTCCATGTCGTCAGGTTGAGTTTCAAGAGAAAGAAGAGCGGCCTCAGCACCAGCTATATTATCATTGCTTTCTGTTATAAATTCACCAATCAGGCTAATATCAGAGTCCTCTGGAAGATGAATAAACTCTTCCTCTTCCCTATTAACTAAAGAGTTAACATTGAATTCATCACAAGTGGCCTCCTGGGGTTGTTTAATCTCAGCAGAATCAGATTTATTTACATCTGATGGTTTAGTGACATCCTTAGTAATGATAGGATTTTTAACATCTTCTATTTTTTGTAGAAATGTTTCAATTTCATAGTGACAATTAAGCGGTTGCTTATCGCGAACCGCAGCACCAATATCACCGAGCATACCCTTGAGAATGTCAATTGCTTCAAGAACAATATCTGTAATCTCTTCAGTATAGTTCATTTTTTTGCTTCTGAGCTTGTCAAGGAGTCCCTCACACTTATGAGATAAATTGTTCATCACTTTAAGATTTAAAAAACCGGAATTTCCCTTAATGGAATGAAAACAACGGAACATACTGTTGATTATCTCTGCATCAGCACTGTTGTTCTCAAGTTCCAATATTCCTTTTTCTATCTGTTGGATATGTTCAAGACTCTCTGTAACAAAATCTCCATAAATTTCTCTTTCGTCATCAGGTATATTAAGCATCTCTTCATCCTTTTTTTGATGTTCTGGAACGGCAAAATGTGGCTCTCCAGATGATTGAGTGTTCTTTTTAGATATATCGCTGTCTGACCGGTGTGGAGTTGAGAGAATCAGATTCTGAAGACTTATTAATAGTTCTGAAATTCTTTTTGTCGGATCACCTATATTTTTATTACTCTTACATTCTGAAGCTTTCTGAATAACTGCGTTAATCTCATTGCATATATTTGACAGCTCAGGGGTAGTGCCTGCATTGAGTAACTCTAGAAGTTCTATTATTTCTGCTTTAACTTGCGGAATAGAAAAAAAATTGCCGTTTTCAGAAATCAAAGATATTGAAAGCTGATTAACAATCTCATTTATTTTTTCTATATTTAATGCCATAACCTCACCCTATATTCGCTTGTACTTTCTGCATAATTGTTTTTGTAGAAGCGGGCTTTACTATGATGTCACAAATTCCGGTAGATATAGCCTGGAGCAAAAGATCTTTTGTTATATTTTTTGAACTGAGAATTATTGATTTTTTTTTACTGCTTTTTAACGCTATAAGCTGTTTACATATGTCTATCCCACTGTTTGGATCATCATAGGAGTCGACGAAAATCAGATCTGCTTCTTTAATTTCTGGGTTTTCCTCAAGAGCAGAGTTAAGCTTACAGGTAATAAAGCTTGCCGAAAACTTATCTGCAACCATATTATAAAGTGCTTCTTCCTTGCTATCAATTTGCTGGCAAAGGAGGATTATCTTTCTTAATTTAGCAGATTCACTTTCATTATCTTTTTCTTGAGTGTCGCCACTGAGAGGTATCCCAACCATCAGGGAAGCAAAGTTTACCGGGAACATTACATAAATAAATCCTATTTCCTTCCCCTCAGAGGAAAAAGAGAATTTAGGGATAATTACAGTTTCTTCTTCATCAAGAGGTATTTTATTGTCTTCTCCCTGCATCTCTTCAGTCAAAAAATGCCTGGTTTTAATAAAATGTAGTTTTTTCTTGGCAATAGGCTTGAGGACAAAATTCAATTTTCCAGCTAATTGATTGCCAACTTCTGAAACAGCATCAATATCATTTTCATCAAATTGGCCGCTTTTTTCTTTTTCATCTGCCATTGATTCAGCAAGGCCATTCATAATTGCTGAAACCCAGCAAGCTTCTTTGTGGTCGAGACAGATAAAGATATCTCCCTTTATTTCTTCATTAGTATTAAGATCTATAAGGAAGCTTTTTTTACCTTTTCGTGGATCGAGGAATTCCTTGGCGGTTGTAACTGACACACCTGCTAGAAAACAACTGACAAGCTTTCCAAACAATGCATTGAAAATAGTAACTATTTCATTCTCAACAGAGTCAAGGATTTCATCAATAGTTTCTTTTATTTTCTCAACAGGATTGGCCATGTCACTTTTCACATGTTTTGTTTATCTAATCGTGAGACCCATTACTTGATAACAACTCAATAAAAAAAGTTTCTTTTCCCGAGGTAAATTCCATAATCCCCTGGCGTGCTTTAGTCTTAAGTTCGATCACATATTCTCCCCATTCCAAAACTTTAGGAGAAGAAAGAGAAAAGCTATGACCTAAATTCGAAATCTTGTTTTTAACATTTCCTGCAATTACATTTGTAACTTCACCTATTGCGTCTTTTATATCCATATCTGCTATGTCATTTGCCATATCTTCCCCTAAAAGAGCGCATGTCACCTGTTTCGCAAGTTTATCAGAGCAATGAAAAACGATAGAGCCTTTTAACGTACCGTCGAGCATGATCATTGAACACATGTGGACATTTTCTATAGCTTTTGAAATGGGTTCATCATTCCTTATGTGTTCTACATCTAAAAAAGCCATTTTTTTAAGCACCTCAACTGCAGTTTCTGACATAAGCGATATAATTGATTCCATATATTATGCGCTTTCTTTTAAGGGTTTCATCGGCAGCGTGAATTTTACCACCTCTTGCATAAATGTTTTACCTTGGCGACGAAATCTTCTGGAGTAAATGGCTTGATTATGAATCCTTTGGCGCCGTTTTCCACAGCCTTGTTTACGATGTCTATTCCTCCTTCAGTCGTGACCATAATAATGTCACTCTCAGGTGCGATTTTTTCAGCGTTTACCTTCTCTACAAATTCTAACCCATTCATGTTTGGCATATTAACGTCACAGAGAATCAAATCGCTTGTGTAAGATTTCAGTTTTTCCAATGCATCCAGTCCATCAGATGCTTCAACTATTTCCTCTATTTCAAAACCGGTTTGTCTGATTGTTCGTGTTACTATTTTTCGCATAACCGATGAATCGTCTACTATCATAATCTTCATGGTTACATGGCCTCCTGTTCATAGTTGTTAAAAAAATCTTTATTGATTACGCAATTACTATGCCAGAGAGAATCAGTTTTTTAGCAACGAGATAAATAAAATTTGAATAGCAATCTTTAACTTACTGATTTACTAAGATATATTGTGGAAAGATATAAAATATATTGACAGCCAGACCTTCTTCCATTCGTTGGATAACAAATTGTTAATAGGAACATATTGATAGTTTGCGGCAATTTTTTACGGGTATCTTTTGACAACAACGTCAATGTCATGACGAAAAACTTTTTAAGTTAATTTACATTGACGGTAATAATATTTTATCTTAGATTTCGCAGAATCTTAAATAACCTTTACTTCTAAAATTAACAATTAATCGCTTAGCGAAAAAAAGATAAATGACGTCTTCACAAAAAAAACTTTTCCTATCAGGGACAATATTATTTGCCATATTTCTCCTTTTTTTTGGATTGTCATCCCGTGACTTATGGGACCCTGATGAAGCGAGATATGCGGAGATAGCTAGGGAAATGATTGAATCAGGGGATTACATATCTCCGCATCTAAACTATGAAGCATATAATAAAAAACCTCCTCTTTATTTCTGGCTTTCTGCAATTGCCTTTAATTTAACTGGAATGGCTGATTATGCTCCACGTTATGTTACGACACTATTTGGAGCCGGATTACTATATCTTGTATTCGCACTTGGAAAAAATTTTTTCTGTTTTGAAACTGGATTACTTTCCCTTATCATCCTTCTTACCAGTATAGAGTTTATTGCGCTTTCTCACTCAATAGTAACAGACATGACTCTTGCTTTTTTTATTACCCTTTCTGTTTTTTCATTTATTAATACAACTGGGAAATATTCTCCATATAGTAAAATACATCGGGTAATATTATTTATCTCACTTGGATTAGGGTTTATGTCAAAGGGACCTCTGGGAATTATTGTCCCTGGAATTATAATTTTTTTTTATATACTGATTTTCAAAGAATTCGAATCAATAAAAGTTTTTTTTAAACCAACAGGGATACTGATTACACTGTTAGTAATCCTGCCGTGGTACGTAGCTTCTTCAATTAAAACTCCGGGTTTTTTGTATGAAAATATAGTTTATGAAAATATCATGAGGTATTTTACAGATGTCCATGAAAGAAGCGGTAGCATTGTTTACTATATACCGGTAATTATCGGTGGTTTTTTCCCATGGATTTTTTTTCTGCCTTTTCAGGCAACAAAAAGTATAAGTAATCAGACCGAAGACTCAAGGCAACTTAAATTTCTCATTGCATGGGCTTGTGCTATATTTGTCTTCTATTCTCTTTCAAAGTCAAAGCTGCCAAACTATATACTTCCCATTTATCCACCTCTTGCTATGATAGCCGGGAAGTGCTGGAAAGATTGTTTTCAGCGCAGAGAAGATAAAGGAATAACCTTGGGAATATATGCCATTTTTGCATTGTTTCTAAGTTTTGATATATCTGCTTTGATAATCCTTAAATTTTTTCCTAATATAGTAGTAATTGTTTTAGACGCAATAGGTTTAACCGCTTTGATATGGACATTGATAAGTCTCAATATCTGGTTTATTGTTTTAGTTTTTCTGACATACAAGAATAAAAAAGTGGCTATATTTTATATGCAGGTTTTTCTCGTGGTATTTATTTTTCTAGGAGCTGTTATAAATGTTGATGCTTTTGAAAAATTCAAATCTAACAAGAAATTAGCTCTTACACTTAAAAGTTCTGCTATTGGGAAAAGTGAAATAGTTTTTTTTAAGTTTTTTAAACCCTCATTCGTATTTTACTCGCAACGCAGGATATTAAGGATTGATCACAAATTTCAGCTTACATACAGGCTATATCATACAAATAATAATTATGATGAATATTATATCTTCAGAAAAAAGGACTTTGATAGAGATCTTGATGAGTTGATACAGTCTAAACTTGTTAAAGTAGGAGAAAACAGGGAATGTGTAATAATGAGGAGGAGGGAACCTGGAAAAAAAACTTAGCAATGTAAAACTGATTATTATGGGATTCCTGCTCGCTCAGCTGCTCAGCTCTTGGAATGTATATGCTGCTGATGAAACATTAGCTAATGCAATGATTCTGAAACAAAGGGGAGATTGGGATAATGCAAGCAGAATTCTTTTACAGTTAACAAGATTTAATCCATCCTGTGCTGAATGTTATTTTCACCTTGGGGAAATAGAAGAAAGTAAACTTGATTTTACGAAAGCTGTAACCTATTACACAAAAGCAGCTATATACGACCCAGTCTATTATTTCAATCTCGGCTTGAATTATCAGACTGTTGGAAATTTAAAGGCATCAATCAATGCGTTCCAAAATTATCATCAATCTTTTCCAATGTCTTTAGAAGGTATGATTGCCTTGGGTATATCATATAGAAAATCTGGGGATATAATCAAAGGTGAAGAAATATTTAAATCAGTACTCTATCTGTCTCCGGACAACCCAGCTGCTCATTTTAATCTCTCGCTTATTTATATTGAAAGTGGCAGGAAAAACGAGGCTCTCTTTCATATTGAAACTTACAGAAGGATCACTGGGACAAAGTGGATGCCATACAATATAAAGAAAGTCTTTAATGAAAAATAAATTTTGGAATTTTATAAGGCTTTGGGGTCCGGTGATAATCTGGTACGAAGTAATTTTCTTTCTTTCAAATCAGCCCAGCCTGAAATCAGATCTTCCTTACGATTTTATACTGCGCAAGGGAGCTCATATGATAGAATTTGCAATTCTTTCTTTCCTCATTTTTAATGCGATTTACAAATCTCAACAACCTGAAAAGAGAAAAAATAACAGCATTAGTCACACCATTTGTTTTTCATTTATAATCTCTCTACTGTTAGCAACAAGCGATGAAATTCATCAACTCTTCATAAAAGGCAGGCAGGGAAACTATCATGATGTCATTATAGATTCTATAGGGATGATGATCACTGCAGTTATCCTAAAAATCCGATACTGATTCATTAGCCAATCTTTTTATTAAAACAATAAATCATATTTTTGACCAGTCAAAGTTCCTTATATAATCGCGTAACGATGTAAAATTTATTTTAAATGCTTCTTTGACTGCCGTTACATCGCAGATACTGTCAGTTTCAAGTCTTTTTAAGAAATCTCTTGAAATTACTTTGTCAAAAGTCAAAGCTGCAAAAAATCTCATAAGACCCATCGGGATATGTCGGATTTTTATCCTCTTGCTGAAAAATTCAGCATAGTATTCTATTAACTCATTCAGAGTCATAACTTCCGGTCCGCCGATAACAAATATCTTATTTTTTGCAGCAGGGGTTTTAGATGACATGACAAGACACATGGCTAGGTCGTCAATGCTTATTGGCTGAATTTTCATATTGCCGCTTCCTATAAGAGTAAATGAATTACTATCCTTGCATTTCTTCCCGAAATAATGGATGAAATCTGTAAAAAAACCTGAAGGCCTGAAAATTGTATAATCCATCCCGTTTTTTTTAAGTTCTTCCTCCATAAGCCATTTTGCCTTGTGTACTTTCCGCGGTGCATCTTCGCGCGTTTGCAGCGCGCTTACATAAGCAAAATGCCTGACGCCGGTTTTTAGTGCAGCCTGCAGTAAATTTTTATTTCTTCCATAGTCTACATCCATATGTGATAGAGTTTCAGTCTCCCGTTGAAGCCCGACAACGCTTATTACGGAGTCAACATCTTGGAGAATCTTTTTGATCTCTTCAATATCAGAAAGATCGTTACAGAAGACCGGGATTCCTTCATTTTTATAGACCTCAAGTTTGTCAGCGTTTATATCCAGACATTTGAAATTAGTTCCATATTCTTTTTTTAGAGCGTTATAAACAGCACTTCCCAGCTGTCCCGTAGCACCTGCAAGCAATATCATGGTTATCTCCCTGAGGATTTAGGCTTACTTTAAAATAGGATTTAGAATTCCCCTTTTTTTTCTTTCTGTTGTTGCTATTTTATAGAAGGAATCTCGCCTTACTGCCTGGATTAGTCTTATTCTATTGATTCCCTTTATAGAGCTTCCTTCCTGCTGAGGCATAGGGGAAGTGCCTGGAAGACTTCCTTCAAATTTTCCGGTGTCTAAGAAACCTCCGTAACCAACTGCATCTACCTCAAAAACATTTGCTTCAAGAAGAGCTTCTAAAATCTCACTTTTTTCATTTCCAGCTGCTTTGATAGTAATGAGGCCTTTTTCTTCCATCTCAGAAATAATACTGTCACATTTTTCGCTTCTTACTATAACATCGTTCCAGCCCCATTCTTCGCTGATGCATTTCCCAAAAGTTATATCAGAAAGCTTTGCAGAATATGAAGGATAACAGAGAAAACATCCTAAGTTTGAGTTTGAAAAATCTCCTTCATCTCCAAAATCAACTATTTCTTTTCCGCCATGCATTCTTGCAACAGGTTTTCCTTTCCAGTTAAAAAACTTCTCAATATTTTCTTCTTTGAGACCAACCTTTGCAAGCAGGCGATCTACTCCGTTTCTACCGAAGGAGAAAAAACAGTTCAATCCTATGACGTAGCTTATATTCCCGATTAAATGCTTGCATATTTCCTTGGATTTATCTCCATGTTCTGCAAGCCACTGCGCTTTTCTAATCCCCTCCGTATGGCACGATACTCCGACAAATGCTACTCGATCACCATCAACTGGCAATGAAGCTAAAATGGGATTAACACAGGGTTTTGTGTCTGCGCATTTTATTATATTCTCGCGGGTTCTTGCTATGAATGGGACAGGATGTCCGCAAAAGGAAAGATCATGCTCGCGGTCAGTCAAAAGTGCTGAATCAATATATCCCTTTTCTAAAAGGAAACACAGGAACTCTGTTGTCACTCCACCGCTGTAACATCTTTTCAGTATTTCATTGTTGCAGGTCTTTGCAAGTACTATCCGGTTATAAGGACCCAAAAGTTCTTCTTCAAACTTAGGGAAGTTTACAGTATTGAGATTTTTCTTTATTTCGTTAAAAGGAAGTTCACTCCTAGGGCAGACTTCAAGACAAATTCTGCAATTAGTGCATTTTTCATCAACATAGGGAGAATAATCTCCGCTAAGGGAGATAGCTTTTTCAGGACAAGCGGCAATACATAAACCACATTTCGAACAGGCGTAGGTTTGAACTATTTCTTTAATCATGGGAACTTTCCTTTTAAGTTTTATAATCCTAAATTCTAATTGAATATTTTAGTTATCCGCCTTCTACGGGAGTCATGAACACAACCTCATCATTCTCATTCAGAGGTGTATCTTCACCACTATGTCTTCCATTTACGATTATAATCTTGCCTTCTGTGGGTGGTATGCCAAGATACTTAATAATATCTTCCACAGAAGCACCGGGCTTAAGCTCTATAGTGAAATCCTTCACACCTTCTGGCGCATACTTTGCAAGATATGCAAAAAGATGAACCCTTATCTTCATGTCGTTAATTCCTGTCCAAACTGAGGATTTGGAGTCAGGCTAGCCCCAATTCATTTAGCTTTTCAATAGTGGGAATGCCGTTTTGGTCCCATCCTCTAAGCTTGTAATACTCATCAAGCATTTCATCGAGGTGAACCACGAGCCCCTTGGCTGGTCCTTCAGGCATTGGTTCCTTGACGAGCCGGTCAGGTAGCGAATCATCCTTGCGCGAAAATCCGGCCTTCACCATGAACTGCCTCTCGGCGTTGAAGATACGTTCGCCTGCTTTTTCAACTTCTTCTATTGTGTATCCGGCACCGGTAGCAGCATTCAGGAAATTGCAAAACCCCTCCGGAGTTACCTCAAGTACAGGCAGTACATAATAGCGAATCGCAAAGAAGTAACATACTCCTGTAGAGTCCAGGACTGATGCCATGTCCTGGTGTATCTTCACGAGCCTTGGTTTGCCTTCCCATTTCTGAGGATCGATAACGGTCGGCACTCCGAATACCTCAAAATAGGCTGTCTGGGCGCGCATATGGGATGCACCGATGGGTGAGGTTGCATAGGCAAGTCCCATTCCCTGGATCCCGTTTGGATGGTACCCTGCCAAATCCTGTTTCTTCGACACCATTGCAAGTTCGGGATGACCGTACCTATCTGCCATTCTGTAACTGCCCTGAGCCAGAATATCTCCAAACCCTTCCCTGTATCCTGTCCTCCTGGTAAATTCAACAATTGCTTTAGCATCACCCCATTTCAGCGGCTGTCCAATATCCTTTTCAGTCAGATACCCCCTGTCATAAAGTTCCATAGCGCAGGCAATAGTTGCGCCCATAGAAATAGTATCCATTCCCAGGTCATTGCAGATATAGTTTGCTTTAATCACTGCCGCAAGATTGTCATTAAGGCAATCCGGTCCGAAAGCATAAATCGTTTCGTATTCCGGGCCCTCTCCTTCACCTTCAAATTCAGGATCTTTTACCCTTGTTCCCCTGCCGCATCCAATTGGACAATCTGCACAGAATTTTGGTTTTTCAAGGAAATTGTCAACCATTGTCTGGGCGCTAACCTTTTCCCACTTTTCCCATATACCCTGCTGAAAATTCTTAGTAGGAAGAGTTCCAACCTTCTGGTTTGAAGCAACTCCATATGAAGTTCCATACAGTCGAAGCACTGGGGGAGAATCCTTGTTGGCTTCTTTAAATTTATGAAGGACTTCTGCGCGATGCTCCTTGAATTTTACCTCATCATAGATAGGAATATCATTCTCACCTCTTACCACGACGGCTTTCAGGTTCTTTGAACCCATTACGGCTCCCACTCCAGAACGCGCAGCTGCCCTGTCCTTATCATTCATTACAGCGGCAAACAGAACAAGTCTTTCACCGGCTGGCCCGATACAGGCAACCTTAGCATCAGATGTTGTTTCGCGATTTAAAATGTCTGTTGTCTCGTTCACTGTCTTCCCCCAGAGGTGGCTTGCAGGGCGAAGCTCATATTTACCATTATCAACCCAGAGATATACCGGTTGTTCAGCTCGCCCGGTAAATATGAAAGCGTCAAATCCGGATTTCTTCATCTCCTTAGGGAATTTTCCCCCTGAATTTGAGCAAGTTAGAGAACCGGTAAGGGGCGATTTGGTCATTATCATATATCTTGCACCCGTTGGTGCCTTGGTTCCGGTCAGGGGCCCAACAGCCATTATCATCATATTTTCAGGGGAAAAGGGCTCAATACGAGGATCCATTTCTTTGTTCAAGTAATATACTCCAAGCCCGCGGCCGCCAATATAGTCTCTCGCAATTTTCGGATCAAGCTTTTCCTCTGTCAATGTGCCAGTGGTAAGATTTACCCTTAAAATATTTCCTGTCCATCCGTACATTTTATACATCTCCCATTTTAAATCTTTTTATTTGTCCATTCATCATATATACTTTTAGCGATTTGTTTATCAATTAAAAATGAGATGTCAACGAGTATATGCATGTAATAAGCGAGTGAATTAGGTATTATTTGTTAAATTCTTGACTTTGTCTGAATAGCAATTATTATTTGTTCAGAAATTTTAAGCGGATGAACAGGGTGAAGACGAAAAGAGAAAAAATTATTGAAAGTGCAATAAAGCTTTTTGCTGAAAAAGGGTTTCATGAAACAAGAACAGCAGATCTTGCTTCTGAAGCAGGTGTTGGAGAAGGAACTATCTATCATTACTTTGAGAGCAAGGAGATACTTTTTCTTAAGGCTTTTGAAGAAAAAATGCAGAGTTTTATCAAGAAGTTTCTAAATACTTTAAAAAATTGTCGCACCACGGAAGAAAAAATTAAAAAAATTATAGAATTTCATTTTATGGAATTGGAAGCAAACAAATCTCTATTTAAGATAGTGTTCCAAGATCTCCCTGAAAAAGTAGATATACTTATGAGGCCTGAATATGGTGAAACAGGAACACTCTACAAAACAACAAAAGAAATAATCAGGGAAGGGAAGGAATCAGGGATTTTCCGGGAAGACCTGGATGATGAGCTTGTCATAAGAGCCATGTTTGGAATGGTAAGGGAAATATGCAGAAGCCGCCTTATAGGGAATAATTTAAAACCTCTTTCTCAGGTTACTATGTTAACAACTAATCTTTGTCTTAAAATGCTTTCAAAGTGAACACTAATTTAATCATTCATTTATTTGCTTTAGAAACTTGTTGAACTTTTCAGCTATATCAGGTCGTTCAGCTTTTATTTTATTCATTTTCCCAACAAAAATCCCAAGGATAAGTTTACCAATCGTAAAATGATTTACGTAGCCGTCGTATCTTTCCCCTTCTGTTAGAGAAAAGAGATAGTTTATTTCTTCATCACTAAAGGCGCTTAATCCAAAACCTTTGATTATAGGACTAAGAAGAGCTTCATTATTAAATTCAAAAGAAGCTTCCCAGAACTTTTTATAT
The DNA here is from genome assembly GCA_016219965.1 of Candidatus Schekmanbacteria bacterium. Lineage (NCBI taxonomy): Bacteria > Candidatus Schekmaniibacteriota > Candidatus Schekmanbacteria bacterium. The sequence goes on along the minus strand of JACRJM010000003.1, from coordinate 127,843 downwards.
TGCTCAAAGCCGTTTCCCCCTTCAATTTCTGACAATGCTGAATGCGCTGCTCGATATCCGCACATCAAGGCTCCCTGGTTGTCAACCTCCATAAAGGAAGCGCTATCGCCCACAAAAAGTGCTTTACCATATCTCGGATCACTTAAAGGTGAACGCATGATATGTGTTGTACCGTGAACATCAATTATCTTAGCATCAGCAAACCATTCTTTAAATCTGCTATTCTTAAGAAAATTGTCTAATAACCATTTTGCGCTGTAATCAAGTTTACCAAGAAGAGGTAAACCTTGACTAATCTCATATACATCGCTCTCACCATTACCAATAGGCTTTGGAAGCATATATATTGCACCAGTAGGTGAAGCTGATTTTCCCATAAATGTTATCCATGAATTTGGATAAGGTATGTGGGTATTAGCAAGGACATACGATACCACTTTAGAGGTAAAGAAGTGTCTTCTCTCTTTATTTAATCCAAGGTTATTGACAATTGGTGAGTTAACACCATCGCATACAAGCGCTATTTTCCCTTCAATCCAGCTCTGTTTTCCATTATTAGTTATTTTTACTTTTACCCCTTTATCATCCTGTTCAAGATTGCTCGCAACCGTACCTGTAATAATGTCTACTTTTGATGTATCAATATCATTGAATAAATCCTTTTGGAGTTGCGCTTTGTCTATTACTTTTGCGATTGGATATGCCCGCTTGCCAAGCTTCAATGTATTACCCGATGGAGAAATCCTAATACTCTGCCAGAGGTCAGCATAACGTCCCGTATACTTTACGGAGAAATCATTTTTTAGAAAACATATAGTATTATCTCTAAATGCAAGATAATCTCCATGCATTCCCGGCTCAGTAAGGAGCATTGAACAACATGAACGCTTGTATGTTCCAATATCATGTTTTTTCTCAATAAGTACAGCAGAAAGTCCAATCTTTGAAGCTGTCAGCGCTGACATGAGCCCGGAGGGTCCGCCTCCTATGATGATAAGATCTTTTTTAGAGTTCATCATTTATCCTTTATCTCAATGTATTTTCGCTGGAAATCATATTGATAGGAAAATAATAGTCAAGCAGATATATTCCCATCCGAGAAAAAAAGGCCACCTGACCATAAATTCCGGCAAATAAATTATATTTTATAATCAAACTATTAACTGAGATAATGGAAAATAATTGGAAAAAACTAAGGGATTTTTTCTTTAGCTCATATGGAATGACAATCTTCTTTCTTCTTATGTTTTCAATAGCCGCTATTTGCATTTTCTCAAAAGGATATTTCACCATTCAAAAAGCCATAACGATGTTCCTCTTCATCATGCTTAATATCATATTTGTTTTGGTTATGAAAAAAATCTCATCAAGTGAACTAAATGAGGTTTTGGATTCCATTGAAAAAATGAAAAAAGGAGAATGCAGGGAATCAGGATATTCTAAAACTACTGGGGAAAATAAACTGATTATAAAAAAACTTAAGGAATTAAATGAAAATATAATCAGTAAAGAAAATAAAATACTCCAGCAAAACAAAGGCCTTGAATACATAAACGAGTTCCTTGGTTGCATAAATAGATGTACTGATTTGACAGAGATAGTGGGGTACTTAGGAAAATATTTAAACCGCTTAATAAATTATAAAGGTGGAGCGGTTTGGGTATTGAATGATGAAGGGGAAATTGTATCAGACGTATATTGCCTCAATGGCATTGGAATTAGCCCTGAAACCGGAAGTGAAATAAATACTCCAATCGAAAAGACATCTCTGCAACATGTAATATCGAAAGGTACTTTTCTTGTAAGGGACATAAGAGAAGAAGAAAACAAATTGTATCTTGAAGATAGCTTTCTATTTGAGCATGGCGTAAAAAAGATTTTATATATTCCTCTCTGGTTTGAGTCAAAAATCATTGGAGTTTTGACCATTGGATCTGAATATGAAGATGACTTTACAACTGAAGATGTAAGATCAATAGAATTTCTGTGTAAAAATATAAGTATCAGTATCCAGAATTTCAAATTGATGAAATCGCTTAACGATAGCAGGAAACAGATATCATCTATTTTTAAAATAACAAGAATCCTTGCATCAAGTCTCGATGTAAGGGATGTATTCAGTGAACTTTCTTCGGAAATTAAAAATATAGTTGATTTCGAGAGGATGGCGCTAGTCATTCCATCTGAAAAAGAAAAACTCATGCTCAAAGTTCTTGCTGTAGTGACTGAAAATTCATTCAAAATAAACAGTGAACAGTTATTTGATAGAAAAAATACTTCTATGGACGTAGTCATTGAAACCGGGCAACCTTTTTTAAGAAGAGATACAAAAAAAGAACATTTTTTCCTTGAAGATTCTCTGCTCTTAAAAAAAGGAGTGAGATCTTACATTACGTATCCTGTCAGGAGTAAAGGTAAAATAGTTGGTACTATAGACCTGGGGCATAGAACTGCAAATTTTTATACAAACAAAGATCTTGAAAAACTTAAGCCTATTGCTGAACAGATAGGTGTAGCAATAGAAAACTCCATGCTCTTCGAAGAAATAAAAAAATCACGTGAAGAATGGGAAATGACTTTTGATGCGGTAAGTGACCATGTTGCTATCATAAGTTTAAATTCAGTGATTATAAAGGTTAATAAATCATTGGCTGATTTCTTTGGGAAAGACCCTAAAGAAATTATAGGGAAAAAATGCCATGAAGTTTTCCATCAAATTTCAAACTATCATAAATCGTGTCCACAAAGTTTAATGATGGAAAGTAAACAAACTGAAACTGTTGAAATATACAACGAAAAACTTGACAAAAATTTCTTCATTTCCGTATCTCCAATTATAAATGCAGAAGGCGAAACAACTGCCATTCTTCATATTACAAGAGATATCACTGAGGAGAAAAAACTTAAGAATCAGCTTATACAATCAGAAAAAATGGTCTCCATAGGTCAACTTGTTTCAGGGGTTGCTCATGAACTAAATAATCCTCTCGCCGGGATTGTAGGGTATTCACAGCTGCTTCTTAAATCAAACTTGGATAACGTGGTCAAAAAGAAAATAGAAAGAATACTGGATCAGGCACAAAGATCTGCCAAGATAGTAGGCAATCTGCTTACCTTTGCACGTAAAAAGAAACCTGAGAGAGTTTTTACAGATATAAATAATATAATTACAAAGACAGTTGAGTTGCGTGAATACGATTTCAAAGCTAACAATATAAAAGTTAATCTTGAACTTATGAAAAGCCTCCCTATGACGGTAGTAGATCCAATACAGATTCAGCAAGTACTTATTAATCTAATGGTTAATTCTGAACACTCAATAGCAGAGGCAAAACGTCATTCTGGAAATATTATAATAAGTACAGATGTAATACAGGAATCAGGAAAAAACAAAATTAGAATATTAGTTTCAGATAACGGGACTGGAATTTCGAGCGAAATAGCTGGAAGGATGTTCGACCCGTTCTTTACAACCAAAGAAGTAGGGAAAGGAACAGGACTTGGACTTTCAATAAGCTACGGAATAATATCCGAACATGATGGTAAAATATACACAAGGAATGATAAAAAAGAAGGAGCGACTTTCGTGCTGGAACTCCCTATACTGGAAGGAGAAGCCGAATCAAGCGAGGAGACTACCCCATACGAAGTTATAAAAAACAATTCCAAGAGAAAAGTTCTTGTCGTTGATGACGAGGATGATGTGCGTTTATGTGTAAAAGAATACCTTTCACGTAAAAACTATGATGTTGACGAAGCGCATGATGGGAGGGAAGCAATTAAGATGTTGGGGAAAAACCAATATCATTTTGTCATAAGCGATATGAGAATGCCCGGAATAGGAGGGGAAGAATTTTATTCCATAGTCAAGGAAATGTTTCCTCCAATTGCTCAAAGAATTATATTCATGACCGGAGACAGCGTTAACAAAAAAACATTGGAATTTTTGAAAAATAATTCCAACCCCTTTATTCTAAAACCCTTTGAATTCCAGCAGCTTGATTCAGAGCTATACAAACTATCTGCTTAAAAGATCATCAAATTAGATTTACCGGATCAACATCAATAAAAATTCCAATATTTCTCATAGATAATGGGAATTTATTTAGGGCTCTTTTTACTGACTCAACCCCTGAAAGTCTTTCCTGAGATTTTACAATTACCTGCCATCTGTATTTCCCTCTGACTTTCCACCTTAAAGGTTCAGCAGGACCAATTATTAAGACATCTCCTCTTGTTTTTTCAAGCAGAAGAATATTAGAGAATTTTTCTGATAATCTTCTTGTCTCTTCCCTTTCTTTGCCGCTGAAAACTATATTTATCAGATGTGAAAAAGGGGGATATCCAAGTTTTTCCCTGAATTCTATCTCTTTTTCAAAAAAACATTTATAATCATGTTCCTTTAGCGCCTGAAGTACGTAGTGTTCCGGTTTATAGGACTGAATGATGCTTTTGCCAGGAAGCTCTCTTCTACCGCTTCGTCCCGATACTTGAAGCAATGTTTGAAATGCACGCTCATTTGAACGAAAATCAGGGAAGTTAATTTCCTGATCTGCAAGTATTATCCCTGTAAGGGTTACCCGGGGATAGTCATGTCCTTTTGACAACATCTGTGTTCCAAGGAGAATATCGATAGTCCCTGCTTTAAAGGCAGATAAGATATTTGAAAATGAATTTTTCTTTCTTGTGGAGTCTTTATCAAAACGCTGTATCCTTAATTCTGGAAATTTGCTTTTTACCTCTTCCTCAAGCATCTGTACTCCGAGACCAATACCCTTCATGGCATTTTTACCGCAGAAAGAACATGTTGCGGGAACATTGACAGAGTAATTGCAATAATGGCATCTAATCATGTTATCTGGAAGATGATGTACAAGCGAGACAGAACAGTTCGGGCACATTAAAACCATTCCGCACTCGGTGCAGTGAAAAATTCTGTAAAAGCCACGTCTGTTTAAAAAAAGAATTACCTGCTCTCTATTTTCTGCTGCACTACGGATTCTTTCCTCAAGCTCCTCGGAGATAAGGCTCTTTCTTTTTTTTCTCATGTCTATGATTTCAACTGAAGGAAGCTGAGATCCGGTTGCTCTATCCGGAAGATGCAAATAGATATATTCTCCTCTCTGTGCTTTATAAAAAGACTCAACTGATGGCGAAGCAGAACCAAGCACGACAGGACAAGATTCGATTTCACCCCGTTTTATGGCGATATCCCGACCATTGTAACATGGGGATTCCTCCTGCTTATACGAAGGGTCGTGTTCTTCATCCACAACTATAAGCCCCAGGTTTTTAAGAGGTGCAAATACTGCTGACCTTGTTCCTATTGCAATGCTTGCAGCACCTTCGCTCAGCCTATACCACTCATCAAGTCTTTCTCCTGAAGATAATGCACTGTGAAGAACGGCCACTTTCCCGGGAAAACGTGCATGAAACCTGGAAAGAATCTGCGGTGTAAGAGATATCTCTGGAACAAGGACTAGAGCGGTTTTCCCGGAATTTATGACGTTTTCTATTAATCTTATATATATTTCTGTTTTTCCACTTCCCGTAATTCCGTGAAGAAGAAAGACCTTGCTGCAATTGGCAGATATTGCCTCTGTTATAGTTTTTACTGCAGATGTTTGTGCTGGAATAAGTTCATGGGCATTTACATAATCAGGATCATGCTCCATGCGTGGGGAACGAAAAACTCTACGACTTGATATTTCGATTAGCCCCTTTTCTGCCAGTTTTTTCACCGTAGCACTTTGCACTTTGCACCTTTTACAGGCTTCTTTGAGCTCTGTTTCACCATATTCAGTCAACATTTTGATAAATTGAAGCTGTTTTCCGGTGAGTCTGATTCTCTCTTCTTCATTTGTGAAAATGCTGCCGGTACTCTTCAGACGGACTATAGATTCATGCTTTTCCGAGATTTTAGGATGCGAGAACCGTGAGCTTGTTATTATAAGATTTTTTGCTTTAAGTCTTGCTACAAGCGGATATATGTCCTTAATATTGAGTTTGCTATTCAATGCAGCTACAGTTGTCTTCCCATCAGCCTTAAGCGTTGAAAGTAGATATTTCTCATTAGTGGAGAGAGTAGATTTGTTATCTTGCCCTTCGGGGTTTATGCAAACTTCCATGCGGGAAACTATATTAGTACCTGCCGGATAAGCGCACTTGTATACAAAACCAGGAGGTGCAATGTAATAATCAGAAACCCAGCGGCACAGAGCAATAAGATTGTTATTTACTATCGGTAACTCATCTATGACAGAAGAAACAGCTTTGATATGGTCCAGATTAAACTCTTTGACAGCTGCCTCATTATCAGCAAAGCTAACCACATATCCGGTAAGCTCCCTCTTCCCGAAAGGAACCATGACACGGCTCCCTTCTCCTATTTTAGCTTTCAAATCATCCGGTACAATATATGTATAAAGATGCCTTACCGGGAAATCCACTGCTACATTGACTAATTTCAATTGTGATGTCATTTTTAAATAAGGTGAAATTTAAACCAACATAGGAGCACTCAAATTGAAAGTCAAGGATGAGGAATAGTGTTTTTAAATATCCTTGACATGCTGTGTTGTTTGGCTTAACTAATTTTTGTAGAGACAATAACAGAAAACTAAAATAGTGGAGACTATTTAATGAAAATATTCATAGATACTGCAAATATTAAAGCAATAAGAGAAGCAAATGCCATCGGTATTCTTGATGGGGTAACGACAAATCCGTCCCTTGTAGCGAAGGAAGGAAGAGACTATGTCGAAGTGTTAAAAGAAATCTCAGCGGAAGTTGACGGACCAATAAGCGCAGAAGCTGTATGCGAAGATGCTGAGGGAATGATAAAAGAAGGCAGGGAATTCGCAAAAATCCATAAAAACATCGTAGTAAAGATTCCTATGACACGGGAAGGGATGAAGGCGGTTAAAAAACTTACTGCAGAGGGAATAAAGACAAATGTGACCCTTATATTTTCAGCTTCCCAGGCTTTGCTTGCTGCTAAGGCAGGAGCAACCTATGTTTCTCCTTTTATTGGGAGGCTTGACGACATAAGCCATGTAGGAGCTGACATCATTGAACAGATCAGGACAATCTACGATAACTACGGCTTCAGGACCCAGATAATAGCAGCAAGTATCAGGCATCCCCTCCATGTTATAGATGTGGCGCTTGCAGGATGTGATGTTGCTACAATCCCGCCTGCGGTAATAGATCAGCTTTTCAAACATCCACTGACAGATCTTGGTATTGAAAAATTCCTGTCGGACTGGAAAAAAATTCCAAAGAAGTAATGGGAGGTGGATTAAAGTGCCTGTATATGAATTTGAATGCCTTGACTGCAAGCGAGACTTCGAACAGCTTGTAATGGGAAGCGGAAGCAAAATAGAGTGCCCCCATTGTAAAGGGAGTAATATAAATAAAAAGATGTCGGTATGCGGAATGTCATGTGGCGGAAAATTTACAGGCTCTTCAGGAGGCCCTTCCTGCACAGGATGTCCGTCATCTAACTGCTCTACTTGTCATTAACCACCACGGAGTTTCTGCTTGGATTTTCTTGAGGAAATAAAGGGAATAAAAAAAGCTGAACTGGAGGAGAAAAAACGTTCTGTCCCTCTTAATGGCATTGAAAGGCTCATCGATAAGTGTAATCCTCTTTTTGGCTTTTCCGCATCGCTTTCTTCCACTAAAACACCTGTAAGGATAATAGCTGAGATAAAAAAGGCATCGCCCAGCGCCGGGGAAATATCACGGGAATTCCGCCCTCTTGAGATAGCCCGCTCTTACGAAAAAGGAGGAGCCGCCGCCATTTCTGTTCTTACCGAGGAAAAATATTTTCAGGGCAGCCTAAATACCATGCATCTTGTAGCAAAGGGAATCACCCTTCCAATACTTAGAAAGGATTTTATAATAGACGAATACCAGGTTTACGAATCAAGGTCATACAGGGCTGACGCTATCCTTCTTATTGCAGCGCTTCTATCATTGCAGGAACTTGAGCGATTCAGGAATATAGGTGAAAGAATGGGAATGGACTCAATTGTAGAAGTTCACAATAAAGACGAGCTTAACAAGGCTCTCCACTCAGGGGCAAAAATAATTGGAATAAATAACCGTAATCTTAAAACCCTTGAAGTTGATTTAAAAACAACTGAAGAACTTGTCCCCTACATACCCAGAGACAAAATAATAATAAGCGAAAGCGGAATAAGGGGAATAAACGACATAAAAAGGCTTAAAAATTCCGGAGTAAGATGTTTTCTGATCGGGGAACTGCTGATGCGTGCAGATAATAGAACATCACTTCTTAACGAACTTACTCAGATGAAAACTAAAAGGGGACGCAACCCTTTTTAGGCCATGAAATTATATCAGTGAGTTTTATGTTTTTTTGATCTTACAGAAAAAAAGGGTTGCGTCCCCTTTAAAGGGCGTCGTCCCCTCTTTCTTCTGTCCTGATTCTTATAGCTTCAACAACAGGCATTATAAATATTTTCCCATCACCGATTCTTCCGGTTTTTGCTGCGGCAACTATCACTTCGACGGCTTTATCAACTACATCGTCGCTTACCACCATCTCCATTTTCACCTTGGGAAGAAAATCAACTACGTATTCGGCACCCCTGTAAAGCTCAGTGTGCCCCTTTTGCCTTCCAAATCCCTTTACTTCTGTAACAGTAATTCCCTTGACGCCTATCTTTCCGAGGCTTTCTTTAACTTCATCAAGTTTGAAAGGTTTTATAATTGCTTCAATTTTTTTCATAGAAAATAAGGTTAAGCTTTTTTTTCACCAATATCTGATAACTGCCTATTTATGCAAGAGATATTTTATCCCTCAAATACTGCCATGTAAAATCTTTTTTTACCAACCTGAATCAGTATCTCATTTTTACAGGGGAGTATGAGGTTTTCATCCTCTATCTTTTCTCCGCCAATCCTGACAGCTCCTTCCTGTATTTTTCTTCTTGCCTCTGATGTGGATGAGACCGCATTTAATTCTTTTAATAACTTGCAAACCCCTATCCCCTCGCTTCCGGCCGAAGATATGATTACCCTCGGAACCTCCTCAGGGGTTTTCTTTTCACGGAACTGGGTGATAAACTCGCGTTCTGCAAAAGTAGCAGCATCTTCGCCGTGGAATCGTTTCACTATTTCGCGGGAAATATCCTGTTTTGCCTGCATGGGATGTATATTCCCTGAAGAGATACTATTTTTTAGTTTTTCAATGTCTTTAATGCTCATGTCTGAAAGCAGTTCATAGTACCTGAACATCAGCTCATCTGATATGGACATGATTTTGCCGAACATCTGCTTTGGGCTCTCGGTGATCCCCACATAATTGCCGAGGCTTTTGCTCATCTTGTTTACACCGTCAAGCCCTTCAAGTATAGGCATGGTAATTATCGATTGCGGACGCAGCGCATACGAGCGCTGAAGATTCCTGCCCACGAGGAGATTGAATTTCTGGTCTGTCCCGCCAAGCTCAACGTCAGACTTTATTGCCACCGAGTCGTAACCCTGAATTATCGGGTACATCAGCTCATGTATCCCTATGGGGCGCTGCTCGGCAAAGCGTTTGGAAAAATCATCGCGTTCAAGCATGCGTGCCACGGTGTGCTTTGCCGCAATCTCTATAAGGTCTCTTGATGTAAGCTTATCCATCCATGAGCTGTTATAAACGAGATTTGTACTTTCGAGCCGTAAAATCTTTAAAGCCTGCTCTTTATAAGTCTTTGCATTCTCCATTATCTGCTCGGCCGTAATGGGCTTTCTCATCTCATTTCTGCCAGACGGATCACCTATCGTAGCAGTAAAATCTCCGATTATGAATGTGACTACATGGCCAAGGTCCTGGAATGTTTTAAGCTTATGGAGAAGAACTGTGTGCCCAAGATGGAGATCCGCTGATGTGGGATCAAAGCCGGCCTTAACATTGAGAGGTACACCGGTACGGATGGACTCTTTTATCTTTTCAATTAATTCAGGCTCTTCAATTATCTCAACAGAACCTTTTTTAATGGCTTCAATCTGGAGATTTATGTCGCTTGCAATCGGTAATGGTTTCATCATTTTGTGAAATTTTTAAGTACGTAAAGGACTTCCTTTGCCGGTATATCTCCGGCGATAATCGCAGAGCCTATTTTCTTTGTCAATATAAACCGGATATTTCCTGATTTCTTCTTTTTGTCCGTGGACATTGTCCCCATTACATCACCGGCTTTGAATGAAAAAACTTTTCTGTTTAATCCCACGCGCCTTATGAGGTTCTCCTGCCTGAATGCAGTTTCATGGCTGCAAACATCGGTTTGTAAAGCTAACCTTGCAGCAAGTATCATTCCGGCCATCACAGCCTCACCATGTTTGAGACGGCTGTAGCCGCCCAGAGTTTCCAGGGCATGTCCGAATGTATGCCCGTAGTTCAATATGGCACGAATCCCTCCCTCTCTCTCGTCAGTTGAAACAACCTTCGCCTTGTGGCTGCACGTACGCCTTACCACGTCCTGAAGCATCTCTGAATCTCTTGAAATAACCAGCGCAAGATTTTTTTCAATTAATGAAAAAAGTCCTTCATCCCTGATAGCGGCAGTCTTTATAACTTCTGCAAGCCCGTTCTTAAAATCCTTTATATTGAGCGTATCAAGAACAGAGCAGTCTATAATTACAGCCTTTGGCTGGTAAAAAGAACCTATAAGGTTTTTCCCTGCCGGATGATCAACAGCAACCTTTCCCCCGATACTTGCATCAACCTGCGCAAGAAGTGTTGTTGGTATCTGTATGAAAGGTATGCCGCGCATGAATGTAGATGCCACAAAACCTGCAAGATCTCCGATAACCCCTCCGCCAAGTGCAATTACCATGGAATCTCTTTCGATTCCGTTTTTTATCATTTCATCATAGAGACGCTTTGCCGTGGAAAGTGTTTTGTAGCGCTCGCCATCAGGAACAACAGTCCTGCAAAACTTTAATCCTGCTTTCTGCAGTGATGCTTGAAGCTTATTTCCGACAAGACTCTGCACCAGAGGATTAGTTATTACCATAACCTTGTGCGGTGAAAAGGAGGCAACTATCTCTCCTGCATGGCTCAATATACCGGTGCCGACATGAATCGGGTAGGTTCGGTCTTTTAAATTTACAACAATCTTATGCATATCATTATTCTTTTTTAAATTTTTAACTGTGAGGGTGTTTTATTATCAGGAAGAAAAAGGGAAAACAACAGTAAAACGCTTTAAACAGTGCCTGTTAATGCCTTAGACTCTCAATCCCACGATTATTTATCCTGCTTATTATCCTTATTATCAAGCTTATTATCGATTTTATTATCTATCTTATTATCAAGGAGGCTGTGTTTTACAACCCTGACAAGATGTTTGTAGTCAGGTTCGCTTCCATCAATGAATTCCTTTATGACATCCCATTTTATATCAAGATATTCATGTGCCAGGATGTTTCTAAGCTTGGACCACTTGGAAATCCTCTCGCCGAATTTGCTGTCAAAATATTTTGTCTTTCCAAGGCCATGAAGAATTTCCCTGTAGGTCTGGGGGATTCTCTTCTTTTCAAATACAAGGATAAGCTTTGCTATGTCAATTGAGGAGTTGACTATATTCTCTATCCATCTTTCAACATTTCTTCTTTCCTCTTTTTTGCTCTCATAAGTTTCCCAATCAAGCCCGGCAAAAGATGGATAGTCTTCCATCTCTCCCTCGATGAAATCTACATATCTTATAAAAAGCTCCTTGTCTTCCTCTCGAAGTTTTTTCATGAATGCATACTCTCCTTCAAACGCCAGTAGTCCTTGATCAATTCGCGCAAATCCGAAGCCTGCCTGCTGACACGGAGCATGAAATGAAGATAAGTCTTTCTGTCTTTTATAAGGATTGGAATCCCCTTCAAGGCAAGGTCGGCAACTGTAACCGAAGCGCGGTTTAATACTACAAGGTCAACATCTTTTTTGAGTATTTTTTCAAGCTCTGACCATATTTCATCTTCAGCCTTGAACTTGGAAGCAAGTTCCTCAATCTCAATACGTTTTTCACGGGGAGTAAAATATACGGCAATGTCGACATCTGATTCCCTGCATGATGTCCCTCTTGCCCTTGAACCAAAAAGAAATGCCATTGACACTTCGTCACGGTCCTGGAAGAAAGCCTTTAGCGGTTTAATTATTTTATCTTTCTGAGTTTTTTTAAGGCTTGCCATGATTTTATAGCTCTATCTCTATCTGGCAGTAGTCTTTCCCGGCAATCTTAGAGCTATAGGGAATCTTAGGGATCTCTACTACCTCTTCTCCCATTTTTATTTTTGTCGGTTCCATATGTTCTCTTTATAATCTTCCTGAAACTATAGGTTATTAATTATACCATACCACGGTAGAAGGCGAGTCGTTTTGTTTCAGGCTTAAATATGTCATTAAGATGAACTATTTCTTCCTCTGACAGCGGATTGGAAGCGCTCCCTTCTTTCGCAAGAGTTTTAACCTCGTTGATATTGGAACATCCCACAATCACCACTGTAATTTCATGCGAAAGAGCATACCTGATAAGAAGTTCGGCAGTTACATTAAGCTTGGCAGAGAGGTAATGCGATGCCCCAAGTACTTTCATCCCTATTACAGCAATTCCTTTAGTTTTGGCTGCATCCAATGTTGAAGTCAAAAAACCGCCCAATATACCTTCAACCGGATTAACAGGCATCATGACTGCATCTACAGGCCAGTCAGTCACTGCTTTAGTAAGTATTGCCGGGTCATGATGTCCTGTAACACCTATGAAGCGCACCTTGCCTGCGTTCCTTGCCTGTAAGAAAGCTTCAAGTGCGCCCCCTTTCCCTGAGATTTCCTCCAAATCCTCTTTGGTTCTTACATCATGGATCTGCCAGAGATCAAGGTAGGAAGTCTGAAGTCGTTTAAGGCTGTTTTCAAGATCTTTTAGCGCACCCTTTTTATCCCTTGAAGCAGATTTGCTTGCCTGAAAAATATTAACCCGTGTTTCCGGCGATGCGCCCCATACGGAGCCAAGATAAATCTCACTGTCTTCATAAGCCTGGGCTGAATCAAAATATGTAATCCCCTGAGCTATCGCTTCTTTTACAACATCACGAGCCTCGGATTTTCTGCCTTGTGTGCGAAGGACTCCTTCTCCTCCTAAGCCTACCCGGGTGACTTCTCTTCCCGTATTTCCAAATATCTTTTTTATTGGGATTAATTCATCCATATTTTGTTTTCCTTAGAGAAATATTACTGCTCTTATAAATATTTTAATACTAATTTTCAGGTGTTTTCAATGTTGAGTCAGTTTATTTGACAGAGCCTTAATGCAATGATAGTATTAACAAACTAACAAATATTGCTTTTAAGGAGTAAGAGTTATGCCTACTGTGCTCATAATCAATGGCCCCAATCTCAACATGCTTGGTATACGCGAGCCTGAAGTTTATGGAAAGGCAACCCTTGCTTCAATAAACCAGAGCCTGGAAAATATTGCAAAAAAAGCTGGAATCGATATCAAATTTTTCCAGTCGAATTATGAAGGCGAAATAATTGATATAATCCACAGATCATACAAAAAGGTTGAGCTTATCATTATAAATCCGGGCGGGCTTACGCATACATCAATAAGTATAAGGGATGCTTTCCTTTCAACAAGCATTCCGGTAATAGAAGTACATCTTTCAAACATCTATGCCCGTGAAGAATTCCGCCGCAAATCTATGCTTTCCGACATAGCGATAGGGACTATATCAGGCTTCGGAAGCAAAAGCTATATCTTTGCTCTCATGGCAGCCATTGATTACCTAAAAGGCAACAGCAAGCAGAAGAGATAAAGCAGCCTGCCGTGAAGGACAATACAGCTAAACGAATAAGAAAAGTAAAAGATTTCTTAAGAAAAAATAATATTCAGGCAATCCTGGTAACAAACCTCATTAACATCCGTTATATATCCGGTTTTACAGGTACTACCGCTTCAATGATAGTTACGCAGAATAAATCGTTTTTCATTACAGATTTCAGGTATATCGAACAGTCTGAAAAAGAGGTGGCTTGTTCAAAAATACTCGAATTCAGGTCTTCTGTTGAAGGTGCTGCGGATGTCTGCAAAAAGGAAAAAATAAAAAAATTAGCAGTAGAAGAGGGGAACCTCACACTCAGTCTCTTTAACAATCTTAAAAAAATTCTAAGCAGCGTAAAGCTCGTGCCTGTTTCCGGAATTATTGAAAAATTACGTTCCATAAAGGATGAAGAGGAAATAAACCTGATCAGGGATGCAATAATTATTTCAAACAAAAGTTTAGCCCAGACAATGGCTGTTTTAAAGGCCGGGATAAGTGAGCGGGATGTAGCAGTTGAGCTAGAGTACAGGCTTAAAAAACTTGGTGCGGAGAAAATGGCTTTCGACTTTATAGTGGCATCAGGATATAGGTCGGCTCTTCCTCATGGTGTAGCGGGAAACAAAAAAATAAAGCAGGGTGATATCATAACCATAGATTTTGGCTGTGTCTATAAAGGCTACCATTCAGATATAACAAGGACATTCTGCCTCGGAAAAGCATCAGCCGAAAAACTTAAGATTTACAACCTTGTATTCAAAGCTCAGTCTGCTGCATTAAGGGGGGCAAAAAGCGGTATGACATGCGGAGAGCTTGATGCTTATGCAAGGGATGTTTTCGCAAAAGAAAATATGGGAAAATACTTCGGGCATGGTCTAGGTCATGGAGTAGGTCTTGATATCCACGAAGAACCGGCAGTAACAAAAGGGATAACACAGAAGATAGAAGAGGGGATGGTATTAACCATAGAACCAGGTTTATATATCCCCGGGAAATTCGGTGTGCGCATAGAGGACATGGTGCTCATAAAAAAAGAAGGAGCAGAAGTCCTCACAAAACAAATCAAAAAAATCTTTGAGTTGTAAATTAATGCTTTGAGTGCGGTTTTCCCTTTGTCTTGCACGTCTTGTCAGTGCATATATCCAGACAGACTCCTTCTTTCACACGAACGCTCTTTGCAGGGATTCCGACATTGATATGGTAGTTACGCACATCCCTTGTCACAAGACCCATTGCGCCTACCATTGAATCCTGCCCGACACGTACACCTGATAAAACTGTGGAGTGGTATGTAAGTCTTGATCCCTTGTGGATAATGGTTTTCCCTAAAGTCACATCGCCTGCATCAAATATGGAATGCGAGTGGGAGTAGATGTTGACATAATCCGATATTGATGCGCCGTCTTCTATTATGATTTCTCCCCTGTCATCGAGGAGCACTTTCCTGTGTACTACTACGTTGTCGCCGACTGAAATGTTATATCCAAAGGAAAGTTCTATGTCCTGAAAGGCTTTAAAGTTTTTTCCGCACTTTTTGAATATCTTTTTTGCAAGCAGTCTTCTCATTGGAAATCCGAGATGAAGGTTCCTGCCGGCAGGCGAGCGGTCAAACATCATCCATAGCCATATGTATGGTTTTACGGCATGGAATTTCTTTTCATCAATATTGTCATAATATTCAGCTTCGAATGTTATATTTCTTGAATCGAAGTTTGCAACTGAGGTTTTAAGAGCTAAAGAGGCTTTGCTGCTTTCTATTATTTCATCGTAGTTGTATTCTTTCCCAAGATAGAGGTCCAGGAGAGTGTCCCTGCAAATTATGTTTGGGTCTTCTTTTCCCCTGGATATCCTCGACTCAAGATCAGCCAGAAAGTTGTCAAAGATATTTCCTATTTTCTTGTCAATTTCAATGTATCTTAAAGCCTTCTTCTGCTGTACTTCTTTGTCTAGTTTTAATTCTTGTATAGCCATTTTAATCCTCAAAAAATAAAGTTGTTGTTTTATATTTATTACTCTTGCGGCAGAGGTTCTTCCTCTTTGAACAGGAACGTTGAAAGGTATCTTTCTCCGAAATCAGGAAGTATTGCCACTATTCTCTTTTTTCTGTTTTCTTTTCTTCCTGCAATTTCAAGTGCGGCACACGCAATGGCTCCGGACGATATTCCTACGAAAATGCCTTCCTCTTTTGCGAGCCTTCTTGCCATATCAACGGAACTTTTAAGCCTTGCAGTGTAAACTTCATTGTAAATCTTGGTATCGAGGATTGTGGGTACAAACCCTGCGCCTATCCCCTGTAACTTGTGTGCACCTGGTTTTCCTCCGGAAAGTACTGGAGAGCCCTTTGGCTCAACTGCAACAATATAAATATCCGGCTTTTTTTCCCGTAAATATTTCCCTGTACCGGTAAGTGTTCCTCCCGTTCCCACACCTGCGACGAGTATGTCTATCATCCCGTCAGTATCACGCCATATTTCAGGGCCGGTAGTCTTGTAATGGATCTCCGGGTTTGCAGAGTTGTCAAACTGGCGTGGAATAAAAGATTTTTTATATCTTTTCGCAACTTCCTCTGCTTCTGCCACAGCCCTTCTCATCCCTTCTGCGCCGGGCGTAAGTATTATCTCAGCCCCCAATGCCTTAAGCAGCATCCTTCTTTCAATCGACATGGAATCAGGCATCGTAAGTATCAATTTATATCCTTTTGCTGCGCATACGAATGCAAGTCCGATTCCTGTATTCCCGCTAGTACCTTCAACTATAACTGTATCTTTATCAATTAAGTTTGCTTTCTCGGCGGCTTCAATCATGCTGACGCCAATCCGGTCTTTGACGCTGTTAAAGGGATTAAAGCTTTCAAGCTTTACGATAACATCTGCGTCTATTCCCTTTGTGACTCTCTGTAGTTTCACTAATGGAGTATTGCCAATGAGCTGGGCTATGTTTTCTTTAATGTTAAGCATATAAATCTCCTGTTTCTTAAATATTATTATCTTACTAGGGATTAGTTTAGTAGAAAATTATAGTATGTGTCAAGATAATCTTATTGATAAATAATGATTATTATTTGTTATTGAAATTGATGTTGTTTGGATTTTATCTGGTTTAATAAGTGAAGCTGGCTATTATTACTTATAAAGTCAACTTAGTCATCTGGAAAGGAAAATCCATCCCAGTACGATTGCTCCAAACAAAAAACGGTACCAGACAAATGGGAGATAGTTTTTAGTCCGCACATATGCGAGCAGATATTTGATGCTCAAAAATCCGAAAATTGCAGCAGAAGCCATTCCTGTTAAAATGTCTGATGAAAATCCTGTCCTGAAAAGTTCCTTTATTTCAAGCAGACCTGCTCCTCCAATAATGGGGATAGAAAGAAGAAATGAAAACCTTGCTGCGTCATCTCTTTTCATATTAAGAAGAAGTGCCATTGATATAGTAATGCCTGACCTTGAAACTCCGGGGATTACAGCTAATGCCTGAGATAAACCTATTATCATAGCAGTTCCAAAGGAAATCTCGTTAAGCATGGTTGAAACTTTTGTCTTTCTGTCAGCGTAAAAAAGAATGATTCCAAGTAATATCATGGTGGTTGCGACAATTGCCGGGTTTCTAAAGACTGTCTCAACCTGCTTTTCGAGAAGGTATCCTGCAACTGCACCCGGGACTGTGGCAGCTAATATATACCAGCAAAAGCGGCTGTCTTTGTCTGAGAAAGGACTAAAACTGAATATTCCTTCAGCAAAGGAAAAGATTAATTTTGCTATTTCCTGCCTGAAATAATAAATAACTGCAAACAATGTCCCAATATGTAATGCAACATCAAACGCTAATCCCTGGTCTTCCCATCTCAATATCTGAGGGATTACGACAAGATGTCCTGAGCTTGATATAGGCAGGAATTCCCCTAACCCCTGAATCATTCCCAGTATTATGGAGTGTATAAGTCCCATTTAATATTTTCTGAATTCCAATTTTACTTTATTCAAGTTTTGGGGATTTGACAGAAGGTCGTATCCTGTCATTGCAAGAAGAGAGGCTCCTCTTATTAAACCTTTATTTCCTGATTTTGAGATGGCAGCTTTGCAAAACTCCTCCGTATGGATTCCCTTAAGTCCATCTCCTATTTTGATGTCAGCATGTATAGTGGGGACTACATGGCTTAGATTTCCTATGTCTGACGAGCCTGCCCCCCTGATGTCTGTTAGATTTTCAGGTTCTCCTATTATTTCAAGATTTTTCCTGAAGAGGTTTTCCATGGCAGGGTTATGCTTCATTGGAAAATATGTTACTTCTCCTTCTTCCGCTTTAAACCGGCATCCAGTGGCCTTTGCCGCCGCGGATGCGCAATTTTTTACCTTATTGAAGATAACAGAAATATCTTTTTTTTCTTTTGACCGTACATAAAACCAGCATGAGCAGTAATCAGGGATAACATTTGGCCTCACACCTCCGTCTGTAATTACCCCGTGAATCCTTATATCCGGTGTAAGCTGCTGCCTCATTGCATTGATACTGTTAAATGTGAGAATAACTGCATCAAGTGCATTTATTCCTTCATGAGGAGATGCCGCAGCATGCGCGGCTTTGCCATAGAAATGGAATCGCACCTGTTTGTTGGCTAAAAAATCGCTCCGAACGCGGGTCTTAATATCAGGATGAATCATCATGGCTGCATCAATCCCGGCAAAAGCTCCCCGTTTAATCAAATGAACTTTTCCGCCGCCCCCTTCTTCTGCAGGTGTTCCTATTACATGAATCTTTGCGCTGATACCATGTTTTGAGATGATCTTTTTTAATACGATGGCAGCACCGCAGCTTGCAGGACCTATTATGTTATGACCGCAGCCATGACCTATTCCCGGCAGAGAATCATATTCAGCAATAAATGCTATTGAAGGTTTTTTAATTCCCGGTTTTCCGGTTTCGAATGTTGCGGAAAAGGCTGTCGGAAGATTGCAGATCCCTTTTTTTACGGCAAATCCATTTTTTTTAAGAAAACCTGTAAGCCATTCGACTGCTTTATATTCCTCAAATCCAAGCTCAGGAGCATTATGAATCTTGCCGCTCAATGCAATAAGCTGTTTTCCTAATTCATCAGCACACTTAATCAGCTCTTTTTTTATTTCCATAGGAATTTTACCGGTATCAGAATGTTATTTCTTATAGTAGCCGCAGAACTTTCAACTGCTGACACATTCCCTTTTACCAAAGGCTTTCTGTATAGCTTAGTTGAAAAGTAATATCCAGATTTTTTTCTTTATGGAAGCAAGTTTATCTGAAGAGAAATTTCAATATGAAAACTGTATGCAAAATAGCAGCATATATTTGATTAGCTGTTAATGCTTATGCCCGTGTTCGTGGTCATGTCCACATCCGCACTCTGAATAATGAGCATCTTTGTGCTCATCCTCTTCCCAATATTCTTTATGAGTATGTTCATCTTCGTGGTCATGCTCTTCATGATGTTCGTGATGGTCATGTCCGCAACCGCATGCTGACGCTTCCATATGTTCGTGTTCATCTTCATCATGTTCATGATCGTGGTCCTGCCCGCATCCGCAAGTCTCTTCGCTTTCATGTGAATGGGCATGTTCAAGCTCGGAGATGTTCTTTCTTTTTGAACCAAATCTCAGAAGCCTCATACCGTTAGCGATAACTATAAGTGATGTCCCTGTGTCTGCAAGCACGGCCATCCAGAGATTTGAAAGCCCTGAGAATACAAGAACAAAGAATGCCGCCTTTACAATAAGGGAAAAAGCTATGTTACCTTTTATTATACCAAGAGCTTTTCTGCTGAGTTTGAGCGTAAAGGGAATGTTTGACATATCATCGGACATGAGCGCTATGTCTGCTGTCTCAAGTGCAGTATCAGTCCCAGCAACGCCCAAAGCTATTGCAACATCAGATGCGGCAAGTGCAGGTGCATCATTTATCCCTTCTCCTACCATAGCAATATTGCCGTACAGGGCTCTAAGCTCTTTTACAGCATCTACTTTGTCTTCCGGAAGAAGCTGTGCCCTGAATTCATCTATGCCGAGATCTTTTGCAACGACTTCTGCAGTTTTCCGGTTATCCCCGGTAAGCATTATAATTCTTTTAATCCCTGCTGATTTAAGTTCTGCAATCGCATGTCTGCTTTCTTCCCTTATCATGTCACGAAGAGCAATTATCCCGATGAGTTTTTTCTGGTCAGCAACGAGAAGCACAGTTTTCCCGCTCGATTCAAGTTCTTCCATGAGCTCTTCTTCGCTTCTTGTGTGCTCAATCCCTGTCTCGTCTGCAAGGCGATGGCTTCCGACATAGTAAAGTTTTCCGTTTATCTCAGATTCAACTCCTTTTCCTGTGAGCGACTTTGATTTTGATACGCGGAAAAGTGTCAATCCCATTACATCTGCTTCCATCTTTATTATCCTGCCTATGGGATGCTCTGAGCGCTGTTCAATTGATGCAGCATACTGAAGGACTTCAGTTTCACTTAATCCGTTAAGACCTATTATATCAGTAATCCCGGCATGTCCTTTTGTAAGGGTGCCGGTCTTGTCAAAAGCCACGACATTTATTTTCCCTGCTTCCTCGAGGTATGCGCCACCTTTGATAAGAACTCCGTTGCGTGATGCATTTCCTATTGCGGATACAATGGATACAGGTGTTGAAATCACAAGGGCGCAGGGGCAGGATATGACAAGCAGCATCAATCCTTTATAAAACCAGTCATTAAATGAACCACCAAATAACAATACTGGCAAGGCGACTATGAGGGTAGCTGTTATTATAACAGCAGGCGTATAATATTTTGCGAATTTATCTACAAAAAGCTGGGATGGGGCTTTTTGAGCCTGTGCCTCTTCTACAAGGTGAATTATTTTTGAAAGAGTTGTCTCTTCATATAGTTTGGTAATTCTTACCTCCATCATTCCAGAGCCGTTTATTGTTCCTGCAAAAACCTCGTTCCCCTCAATCTTAACAACCGGAATGGATTCACCTGTAATTGGGGCTTGATTTACTTCTGATTCCCCTGAGGTTACTATTCCGTCCATGGCGATTTTTTCTCCCGGCAGTACTATCATGATGTCCGCTATGTTCACGTTCGCAACCGGAACAGAGATTATGGTTTCTCTCTTTTTGATTCTTGCCTCCTTTGGAGAAAGATCCATCAGGAATTTAAGGGAGTTTCTGGTCTTATCCATTGTGTAGTTTTGAAGGACATTACCAAGAGAGAAGAGAAAAACTACCATTGCGGCTTCTTCCCATTCACCTATGGCTACAGCACCTGCAACAGCGATAGACATCAGAAAGTTCATATCAATTGTTTTATATCTTAAAGCGGTGAATCCTGCCCTTGCGGTATAAAAGCCGCCTGCCAGCATTGCAAGGCCGAAGAAAATATACTCAAGCATATTATAAGGAGTGAACCGTCCCATATATCCAAGAAGAATGAAGAGCCCGCAGATTGAGGTGGATATTGCTTTCCGGTCTTTTTTAATCCATGAGATTATGGAAAGGCTCTTTCCGGTGTCTTCGTTTAGCAGAATTGCCGAATAGCCGGCTTTGTCGACAAGATGTATTATCCTGTCTATCATTCCAGGCAGTTCCTTATATTTTACCGTCATTCTGGAAAGATTGAAATCAACCCAGACTTCATGCACTCCGTCAAGATTGTTCATCTGCTTTTCAAGCTTTGCCGCACAATCAGCACAGTCCATGCCTCTTATATTGAAAACCATCTTCCTGTCTGTTGTTGAAGTGCCGGCATCACGTATGTCATAACCGAAGGAATGTACAGCGCTTGTTATCTCTGAAAGTGACACAGTGTCGCCCATAAATTCGACGAACATTTTCGAGGTTGCATAATTTACCGAACACCACTCAATGCCCTTCATGTTGTTTATGGATTTTTCAACCTTTGAGGCGCAGTCCGGGCAGTCAAGACCAGTGAGCTCAAGGTCTTCGTGCCTGAAACGGCTGTCAATTTGAGCTCCTTCTTTCTTTACAATCTCTCTTATGGTATCCACCTGAATCAGATTTGGATCATACGATATTTTTACCTGGGAGGTGTCTTTAAGAAAACTCAGCTCATCGATACCCCGGATTGTATGAAGTTTCTCTCTTAAGCGATTTTCGCAGCGTGAACAGTCAGATGCAGAAATTGGGTTAGTAACTACTTCTATATGTTTTGAATTTGTTTTAATGGATGACATTCTTTCTTATCCTTATTCGGTTTTTAAAAATTCAACAAAGTGCTTAATTGAACAATCTTTCATATTTAAAAGAAAAATTTTTTTATCTATTTTATTATCTGTGTTCGATGTGCTTTAGCCCTTCTTCAAAAAGCCTTACAACATGCTCATCATCGAGTGAATAATAAATTACCCTCCCGGCCCTTCTGTTTTTAACAAGACGCAGGGATCTCAATATCCTGAGCTGGTGAGAGATAGCAGATGAACTCATACCGAGAAGGCTTGAAATATCGCAGACACAGAACTCTCCAAGAGATAAAGTATAAAGTATCTTAACTCTCGTTCCATCCCCGAGAGCTCTGTAAAGTTCCGCAAGCTCAATAGCCGCAGTATCATTTAATAGCTGTTTTGATACGGATTCCACACGTTTGCGGTCTATAACATGATTTTCACATGATATTTCTCCCGCCTCTATTAACGTATTCTGCTTAAGGTTAATGTTTTTCATATATGTTATATTTGAATATATGCTCACATATTATATATATCAGGTTGCCTTGTCAAGCCGGAAGTTCAATCATTAAAAGAATATCCACAGATATTGCCGACATCAGCAATGTCACGCCTGTCAATAGGAAAGAGGATGCAGCTCTTAGGTCTGCCGGAGGAATAAATGCGGCAGGAAATAGTATCATTGCATTTTTTTAGCAGGGGGCATTTAATGCTCATGTCACAACACTTCCCGCATTGAAGGCATGAACCTGTTCTTTTCTTTAACTGTTCCTCAATATATGCGGGCTTGAAACGGCATATAAAATATCGTCTGATGGTACCTTTAAATACCCATGCCCGTTTTATAGTTTCTGTTATTGGTCTATGATTATTATTTATCACTATCAACTTCTCCTTATTTCCTTTGCTAAAATATTGCTATAGTCTATTAATAGAAAAGATATTGTCAAGCATTCTGAAAATGATGGCTTATTTTATTTGACAGATTCTGAAATAGAATTAATATTTCACAAAATTAAAGGTTATTTTGGCATTTTATTCCAAACCTTTTAAAATATCAGCACCATGGCGTTGATAGATCAATAGATTGTATTGGATTTTCTTTGTGTGAAGGAGCAATTTTTATGGCTGATGCTCATGGCTCCGCTGAATATGTAATAGGTCTAGATATAGGTTCAATAAGTGTCAATCTTGCTGTCTTTGATTTAAATTCCGGAAGAGTGATAAAAACTGTTTACCGAAGGTTTCATGGTCAACCGGTAAAAGAAGCTACCGCAGTCCTAAGCGACGCAGTTGAAGAATTTAAACCCGGAAAAATAAAAGCAATTGCCACCACAGGAGCAGGAGGAAGGCTAGTAAACAATTGCCTTGAAGGGTTTTTCGTAAATGAGATTATTGCCCAGGCAAAAGGGGCTGAGTTCCTTTATCCGCACGTAAATACTGTCATTGAAATGGGAGGACAGGATTCCAAGTTCATACTTATTGAGAAAGATTTGTCAGGAAGGTCCAGAATAAAAGATTTTGCGACTAACACCATATGTGCAGCAGGCACAGGTTCATTTCTTGACCAGCAGGCAAATCGGCTGAATATTAGCATAGAAGACGAGTTTGCCTGCCTTGCCATGAAATCAAGTTGCCCGCCTCGAATTGCCGGAAGATGCAGCGTCTTTGCAAAAAGCGACATGATACATCTTCAGCAGATAGGAACTCCTGATTACGATATCGTGGCGGGGCTTTGCTATGCTGTCGCAAGGAATTTCAAAAGTACAATCGCCCGCGGCAAGGAGTTCGTAAAACCGATTGCATTTCAGGGAGGGGTTGCAAGCAATGGAGGGATGATAAAGGCTTTTACTGATGTATTGGGATTAAATGATGGGGAACTTATAGTACATGAACATCATTCTGTAGCCGGTGCTATTGGTGCTGCACTTGCACTTATTGAAGAGGGGAGAGAAAAGTTTTCTTTTACAGGACTTGAAAAGATTAAAGCATTCAGCCGGGACAAAAATGTTATTTCTGTTGGGACTCTCCCCCGGCTGGATATGGAAAAAAGTGTTTATCTCCATGATCCTTCAAAATCGTATGATTTCAGCAGATATGGGAAAGGGGAGAAAGTAAAGGTCTATTTGGGTATAGATATTGGCTCAATCAGCACCAATGTTGTTGCAATTGATGAGAACTTTAATGTGGTGGCAAGAAGGTATCTCATGACTGCCGGCCGGCCTATCGAGGCTGTAAGGCAGGGACTTTCAGAGATTGCGGGCGAGGTAGGGGATAAGGTTGAAGTGATCGGAGCAGGTACTACAGGTTCAGGCAGATATCTCATCGGAGATTTTGTCGGGGCAGATGTAGTAAGGAATGAGATAACTGCTCAGGCGCGTGCAGCTGCAGCAATAGACCCTGAGGTTGATACAATCTTCGAAATAGGCGGTCAGGATTCAAAATATATAAGCCTTTCCGGAGGTGTTGTCTCTGATTTTGAAATGAATAAGGTTTGTGCGGCCGGGACAGGCTCATTTATAGAAGAACAGGCTGAAAAACTTCAGGTTGATATCAAAAAAGAATTCAGCCGGATTGCATTGCATTCCAAGAATCCGGTTCAGATGGGGGAACGTTGCACAGTCTTCATCGAGAGCGATATAGTAAACCATCAACAGAGAGGGACAAAGACTGAGGATATTGTTGCAGGCCTCTGCTACTCAATAGTTTATAATTATCTGAACCGCGTAGTAGGCAACAGGAAGATAGGGAACAAGATATTTTTTCAGGGGGGTGTAGCTTACAATAAAGGGGTTATCTCTGCTTTTGAAAAAGTTGTAGATAAAAAGATCATAGTTCCTCCGCACCATGATGTTACAGGGGCAATAGGTGTTGCCATGCTTGCGGCTGAGAGCAATATAGAAAAGACTTTATTCAAGGGATTTGACCTTTCAAAGAGACGTTATGAAACAAAGACCTTTGAGTGCTCTGACTGTTCAAACCTCTGCGAAATCAGGCGTGTTACCATTGATGGGGAAAAGCCCCTGTTTTACGGGAGCAGATGTGAAAAGTTTGATGTAGAGAGAAAAATTGTTAAGAATGATATGCCTGATTTCTTTGAAGAACGGGAAAATCATCTTTTAAATTCTTATAAAGGCTCAGGGAAGAAGGGAAATGGCAAAAAAGTCGGGATACCGCGCATCCTTTATGCATTCGAGCTTTATCCCATGTGGCAGTCTTTCTTTGAAGAGCTTGGTTTTGAGGTTGTACTTTCTTCACAGACAAACAAGAAAATTATCCAGAACGGGCTTGAAAATGTCGCGGCAGAAACATGTTTTCCTATAAAGGTCGCCCACGGTCATGTCATAGACCTTCTCGAAAAAGAGATGGATTATCTTTTCCTCCCAAGCATTATAAGCATGTACAGAGACAAGGCTACGAACTGTGAAAACCATACATGTCCGTACGTTCAGGCGAGTCCTTATATAATAAACGCTTCACTAGGGATTGATTCTGCGGGGAAAAAGATTCTTCAGCCTATTTTCAGGTTCCAGGCCGGCGAAAAATCCATAAAGAATACTTTTATTGACATTGGAAGAAGTGTCGGCGCTGATTCGGGTTCCGCTTTAAGAGCTTATCGTGTCGCGGCAGATATACAATCGCGCTTCTATTACATGATAAAAAAAAGTGGCGCAGAATTATTAAAATCACTTTTGCCTGATGAAAAGGCGCTGGTTCTTGTAAGCCGCTCCTATAACGGTCTTGATTCAGGAGTGAATTTGGGGCTTCCCAAGAAACTCCGTGCTTTGGGAGTAAAGACCATTCCCATGGATTTTCTTCCTTTAGATGACGTGGACATATCTGATTACCATCCCAATATGTACTGGAAATCCGGTCAGAGGATTTTAGCCGCTGCAAAATATATAAAATCACATCCGAATCTTTTTGCAGTTTATCTTACAAATTTCGGGTGCGGACCTGATTCATTCATAAATCATTTCTTTGCGGATATGATGAAGGGGAAACCATATCTTCAGCTTGAGATAGACGAACACAGCGCAGATGCGGGTGCAATCACACGATGTGAAGCGTTCCTTGACAGCCTTAACAATTACAGGACTGTAAGTCTGCCTGTAGAGAATCTCAAGACCACAATAATAAGAAATCTTAAATCGCGAAACCGTACTATCTTCATTCCGAATATGACAGACCATGCCTATGCTATCAAGGCTGCATTCAATTCCAACAGTGTTGATGCTGAGGTGGTTGAAGAATCAGACGGACAAACTCTCCAGCTTGGAAGAAAATATACTTCAGGCAAGGAGTGTTATCCCTGCATACTTACTACAGGAGATCTTTTTAAGGCGATAAGGCAATCCGGGCTGACTCCTGAAAAGATCGCATTCTTTATGCCATCCGCTGAAGGACCATGCCGGTTCGGCCAGTATCACCAGTTCCAGAGGCTTCTCCTCGATGAGAACGGATACGAAGATATTCCGATTTATTCCCTTGAGCCACAGCATTCTTATGGAGACAGCATGTTCGGCAATGGTTTTGACCTTCTTGCATGGAAGGGAGTTGTAGCCATTGATGTACTTGAGAAGGCAGCAAGGCAGGTAAGACCATACGAGGTAAATAAAGGGGAAACGGATGCTGTGTACGATTACTGCCTGAAATATGTATGCAATGTCATGAAATGTAAGGGAGATATACTTGCCGCATTAGATCACTGCAGGGAAAAATTTGAGGCAATAAAGGTCAATGGAAGAGGAAGTAAGCCAAAGATTGGAATTGTAGGAGAGATATATATAAGAAGTAACAGGTTTGCGAATCAGGGACTTGTTAAAAAAATTGAAGCATTAGGCTCTGAGGCATGGGTAGCTCCGCTAAGCGAGTGGTTCCTTTACGCAAACTATGTCTATAAGGTACGCAATACGGAAAGAGGAAAAAAGATAGAATATATAAAACGTATAATTAAAGACCGTGTTCAAAAAACGCATGAACATAAAATTTATAAAACATTCGAAGGGTTTTTAAAAAACGGATGCGAACCTGATACGGATGTGCTTATTGATTCAAGCCGCAAATACATAGACCCGTCATTTGATGGTGAAGCAGTATTAAGTGTAGGAAAAGCTATAGATTATATAAACAAAGGATTGAATGGGATTATAAATGCAATTCCATTCACATGTTTGCCGGGAACAGTGGTTACCGCCATATCTAAGAGGCTGAGCAAAGATTCCGGGAATATTCCATGGTTGAACATAGCCTACGATGGGATTGATGAGTCAGGCTCAGAGAATCGTCTCGAAGCTTTTGTGCATCAGGCTAAGGAGTTTCGTGGTAAATCTTAAATCCACCATTCTCTCATTTAGTAATCTTAGCATCTCTCTATGAAATGAAGAAAATCAGGCTTGGAACCAGAAAAAGTCTTCTTGCAATTAAGCAGGCCGAGATTGTGAAATCCGCAATTTTACAGACTGACAGCTCTGTTGAAGTTGAGATTGTTGGAATAACTACAGAGGGAGATAGAAAAAAGCAGGAAGGGGATTTGCTTCCAAAAGGAGGATTTGTCAGAACAATAGAAGAAAAAATTTTATCAGGTGAAATCGATGCCGGCGTCCACAGCCTTAAGGATATGGGAGTCAATCTCCCTTCAGGGCTTGAAATTAAAGCGGTTCTTAAAAGAGATGATCCAAGAGATGTGCTTGTGGCAAATAATGGGGGAAAATTGGCAGAATTTAAAAGCGGTTTTATTGTGGGCACATCAAGTCCGCGGAGAAGTGCTCTTTTGAAGCACCTGAGAAACGGCATAGTTGTAAAAGAGATCCGCGGGAATGTTGATACAAGATTAAAGAAACTTCGAAGTGGTGAATATGATGGAATAATACTTGCGGCAGCAGGGCTTGAACGGCTTGGCCTTCTCGGTATAGTCACAGAATTCTTTGATACGGAAATTTTTATACCTGCAGCAGGGCAGGGGGCTATTGCAGTGGAGACTGCAACTGGTAAAAGCTGGATAGGTGATTTGTTTTCCAGATTAAACCACTCTGACACTTCCTGTGCTGTCGGAGCAGAACGGGAATTTATATCTCAGATAGAAGCGGATTGTGATGTTCCTGTTGGGGTTTATGCAGAAGTGAAGAAGGAAAAGGTTTTTATCCGCGCTGTCATCCTCTCACCTGATGGCGGAACAATTTTACGAGAATCTCTTGAAGGTGAAAAGACTGATTCTCTGAATCTGGGGAGAAGGCTTGCAGAATTAATGATGAGAAAAGGAGCGAGAGAGATAATAACAGGGTCCAATGGATGAAAACAAAAAAAGAAGGAAAAGTTTTTTTGGTTGGGGCAGGACCTGGAGATGATAAGCTCATTACTCTGAAAGGTATAGAGTGCCTGAAAAAGGCTGATGTTATTGTCTATGACAGGCTGATAAATAAGAAGCTTTTAAGGTATGCCAATAAGAAGGCAAGACTTATATATTGCGGGAAAGAATCAATGTCAGGAAAAGATTCCCAGTCTGAAATAAACAGGATTCTTCTCAATGAAGCAGAAAAAGGAAAACAGACAGTAAGGCTTAAAGGCGGCGACCCATATTTGTTTGGCAGAGGTGGCGAAGAAGCAGAAATGCTTGCTTCATGTAATATACCTTTTGAAGTTATTCCCGGAGTAAGCTCTGCTCTCGCGGTTCCGGCCATAGCCGGGATACCAGTAACTCACAGGGATTTTTCATCATCTGTTCTTATTGTAACTGGAGCAAGGGCAGAAGGTCAAAAATCGCAAATAAAAAAACAAATGCAGGCATTTAAAAAATCCGGCGGAACTCTTATCATTCTAATGGGGGCAGGAAAAATCAGAGAGATAACTGAGATCATTGCGGGAGAAGGAATCTCAAAGACGATGTCTGCGGTGGTAATCGAGAGGGGAACAACAGCTCATCAAAGAATTGCAGCAGGAACAGTAGGCAATATTTCGAACCTTGTTGAAAAAATGAAAATATCTTCTCCATCTATATTTATGGCAGGAAAAGTTATAAGGCTGATGAATAAATTAAATAGTATCTCACCCCTTTCAGGGAAGAGGGTACTTATTACATCTTCTGGGGACAAAGCGGCAAAATTCTCGAGCCTCATAAAAGATGCAGGAGGAATAGCTATAAAGGTTCCTGTTATAAAAATAGTTGAGAGGAAGAATGAGTATTTAAAAAGCAAAATATTAAATGAACTTAAATGTACAGACTGGTTAATATTTTCAAGCACCAATGGCGTAAAATGTTTTAAAAAACTTCTTGGGAAAAGAATCAAATTTATTCCTCCAAAAGTTAAGGTATGTGCTATTGGAATCGTCACTGCTGAATCTCTGAAGAAAGAAGGGCTCAGGGTTGATTTTATCCCCAACGAATATTCTTCGAAGGGAATATTAAAGGGATTTTCAAAGTCAGGTATTAATAAGAAAAGAATCATTCTCTTTCGCGCAGAGCAAGCAGGGAAAACTCTTCCTGCAGAGCTTAAAAAGCTTGGCGCTATTGTAAAGGAGTTTTCTCTTTATGATATAGCTCCGGCTAAAGAGAATAAGGCAAAGCTTAATATTGCACTTGACTTGGGTGTTGATATAATCACGTTCACTTCAGCTTCCGCTGTAAGGGGATTTGCCGAACTTGCGGGTAAGAAAAAGTTTGAAAGTCTTGGCAGTCACTCCATTATTTCCGCCATAGGAGATGTTACAGCAGGGGAGCTTAAAAGGTTTAATATAGATGTAAATGTTGTTCCGCAAAGATTTACAATACCTGACATGATTTCAGCGATAGAGTCTTATTTTTTTATGAGAGGATAAAGAATGTTTCCACAGACAAGGATGAGAAGACTGAGAGAAAATCCCATTCTTCGTGAAATACTGGAAGAAAACAGGCTGTCAGCAAAAGATTTTATATATCCACTTTTTGTGATTAGCGGAAAGGGTAAAAGAGAAAAAATTCCTTCAATGCCTGGAATATTCCGTCTTTCGAGTGATTTGATAATAAAAGAGGCAAGGGAATTACAGAAAACCGGAGTCAATGCTGTAATACTTTTCGGGATACCTGATAGAAAAGACGAACTGGGATCCGGTGCTTATGCCCAGGATGGTGTAGTTCAAAAATGCGTGAAAAAATTAAAGGACATGGTACCCAATATCCTTGTTATAACTGATGTGTGTCTATGCGGATATACAAGTCACGGTCATTGCGGGATAATAAAAAATGGTAAGATTTTAAATGATGAGACAGCTTCCCTCATTGCAGATACAGCCCTTTCGCATGCAAAGGCGGGCGCTGATGTAGTTGCTCCTTCAGATATGATGGATGGCAGGGTGCATGAAATTAGGGAGGCGCTTGATTCCGGCGGATTTTATCATCTGCCAATAATGTCTTATGCAGTAAAATACAGCACAGCCTTTTATGGTCCTTTCAGGGATGCGGCAAAATCAGCACCTAAATCAGGTGACAGGAAATCACACCAGATGAACATGGCAAACAGCAGGGAGGCGATGCGGGAGATTGAACTTGATATAAGCGAAGGGGCCGACATCATAATGGTGAAACCAGCCATGCCCTGCCTCGACATAATCAAAATGGCTAAAGAGAGATTTGATGTTCCAATAGCTGCATATCAGGTGAGCGGCGAATATTCGATGATTAAAGCCGCAGGCAACCTTGGCTATATTGATGAAAAAACAGCCATGCTTGAAAGTCTGCTTTCAATCAAAAGAGCAGGAGCAGATATAATTATCAGTTACTTTGCTAAAGAAGCTGTTTCTCTTATAAAATAAAAAAGCCGGATGCTTTTTAAGCACCCGGCTTTTGGTTTATGCTGTGTATCTTACGGACGGTTGTAGCTGCTTACATTACCGCCAAGATCTTCAATTGAGTCTATAAGAAGTTGGGCTATGTAATCCGTGTTGTGTGCCCATGCTCCCGGTTCCTTTTGGGAGTACTGATAGTTGAAAGCTGCTTTCAACAGAGCTGCAGTCCAATGTGAATATTTGTTGCCGGAAGTAGCTTCATCTGTGTCAACAACACCATTTCCGTTAGTGTCATTGAAGAAGTAAGGATATGCACTGCCGTCATAGGCTATCGGGAAGCCCGCGGTTGTAGCTACTGTCTGCATCTCTGTAAATAACGCAGCACTCAATGTTGCTATTTCGTCCTTAAGCTCCTCCGTTGTATTGCTATCGCCATCATAGTCTGTTGTACGGCTCTTGCGGATTGTTTCAATATCGCTTCCAGTTACCTCAGTATGACATCCCGTACATGTTGTGGTAAGTTTGGGCTCGAAGCTGTGTTCTTCAGCACTCAGAGCATGACAATATGTGCATTTTGCTGCTATACCCTCTGAATCTCCGCCCCAGTGGGTAAAGGGATCTGCATAGACTTTGCTATCATATTCATATCCTACCTTTGCTTCGGTACCAAATACTGTGGCACCTGCAGAGAGATAATGAATATTCTTGAAGGACAGTGCTGTGCCGTAGAGAGTATTTTTCTCAATAGCATCGTCAATAGTCGCTTTTGATTCTCTGCCTCTATGACAACTCATACAGATGAAGGAATCATCTGGATCGCTGTCTATAGCATTGTTGCTTGTTGTTATTGTGTTTGTCGTTGTACCGGGCCAGACTATTTTTTCAACATATACTCTTTGATAGCTTCCATCTTTGAAGCCATCGCTGGTGTGGCAGGTTTCACAGGCGAACCCATACGATATGGGTTGTGTTTTTAACGCGCCGTCGCTATAGTCGGCTCCATCCGGATCAATGTAATACTTGAATCCATCTGTAGTGTGACAACGTGTGCATGATTTTGAAACTGTAGAGGTGTTGATAAGCAGAGGATCTTCCGGATCCCAATCCCTGAAAGGCATTCCAGTCTGGTCAAAATGCCCGCTGTCATTGCGAGTATATGTACTTACATCTGCTCCGAGGGCTTCTATTGAATCATAGAGAAGCTCGATTATATACTTTGAGTTATGAGCAAATGCGCCCGGGTCCTTCTGCGCTACCTGATAATTGTAAGCTGCTCTCATCAGGTTTGGTGTCCATGCATTATACTTGCTTGTTTCGCCCGCATCCACTATGCCGTTACCGTTTGTGTCTATGATGAAATATGGATAGGTGTTTGCGTCGTATGCAATAGCCGTAGTTCCTGTTATTGTAGCATAAGCCTGGATTGCACTGAGCAATGCTTCTTGCAAGTCAACCATTTCATAATATACACCTTCTGTTATATTTCCATCGCCATCGTAGTCATGAGATGATGATGCCATGCGGATATCCTTGAGATCCTCAACATTCGTAACATCTGTATGGCATTCTGCGCATTTATTAACATTTACCTTAAGTGAATGCATGTCATGGCATTCAATGCAGGTATCAGCATCTGATACATGCTGGAATTTGCCATGGTACAACTTTCCGTCATATTCGTATCCGCCCTTGCTCTGTGTCCCATAGAGCGTTGCACCAGCGGCGAAATAATGAATATTTTTAAACCCGATCGTTGATGATATTGTGTCTGTTTCTATACCTTCCAGTGCAGCATCAACGCTAACCTTTGATTCACGTCCCTGATGGCATGTCATGCATATTGCTTCATGTCCAAGATTGGTAACTGTCATACCTGATGGAAATGTAACTGTTTCCAAATCCATGGCAGCATCATCATGACAGGTAAGGCAGTTAATTACTTCGCCAACTGTCGGAGAAATAGTCACTTCTCCATTTTCTGCGTAATCAAGAAACCCGCTGCTTGAGTGGCATTTTGCACAACTTGAAGATACTTCTCCATCACTGTTCCAGTGGTTAAAAGCTTCTGCAGTATAGTCAGCATGGCCTGATGTTTGCCATTTAATTGATGCGTCTGCAGGAAGTACTGATACAGATGTCGTTACTGTTTTTGTTTCACTTGTGAAAGTTATTACTGCATTTCCTTCTGCAATACCTTCGATAGTGAATGAAGCTTCACCATCAGAATCTGATGTATTTGAAGAAGGAGATACTGATGCGACCAGTGCGTCTGAGCTTTCGGCAGTTATGGTTTTATTTAGAATCCCATTGCTCTTGCTGTCTTTTACTGTAACCGTGACATCTTCAGAGAGACTTTCGTTTGTTTCTACGTCGCTGTTGTCAATAGATATTGAAGAAACAGCCGGTGATTTTTTAGCAGTAAAGCTTACTGTTGTTGTGGTTTTTTTGCCAAGTGTAATTGTTTTTGATGTGGGGACAAAATAATATCCTGTTTTGGTAGGCGTTATAGTATACTCCCCTGCTGCAAGTTTCGTGAACTTTGCTGTCCCACCTTTATTAGTGATTTTTGTTAACGGCTCTGCAAGACTTTCTCCTGAAACCTCAACACTTACCCCTTTCTTTACCGCTGATGAGGCTTTAATCTTCACAACAATATTTTTTTTCGCTGCTGCACTTGCTTCATTTCCAGTCAATAATAGACAGGAAAAGGCAAAAAAGAAAATTAACAGAAAAACCCCCATCCTTTTTGCTGACACCTTACTTCGCTTCTTCAACATAACATCCTCCTTTAGTAACAGTTAGCTCTTAAATTAGGTTCAGGTTAGATTACAATGTGATACTTATGCAAACTATGTGCCAAATTATATAAAAGGATTTAAAATGAAATCTCTTTGAATGTATTGAGTTTTTTTTTGAGAGGTTTAATTACATAGGCATTATTTTGACGATTATTGTCATAATTGGTCATAATTTTTGGTATTTAATGACAAATAGATGACAAGCTTTTTGTGGACTACAAAACCTCTGTATGGTAATTTAAAGAAGTGGAATGCGACAAGAACAGAAAGATAAAAAGATGAAAATTGAAATACCTAATGATCTTGAGAACAATGGATGTTTTGTCTGTGGTCCCAAAAATCCGATGGGATTTCATCTTAGGTACTTTCGGGAGAAAGACAAGGTGATTTCTGAGGTTACTCCGGCAGAGCATTATTGCGGGTTTCAAAAGATATTTCATGGCGGACTTCAGTGCACTGTGCTTGATGACCTGACTATATGGACAGTGATGGTTCTTAGAGGGAAGATGGGTGCGACCAAAGAACTTAAGGCCCATTTTTACAAACCAACCTATGTGGGTGAAAAGCTTACCCTTGAAGGTAAAATAATAACTGAAAGCGGCAACATCTATACAGTGGAAGGGAAACTTTTTAATGAAAAAGGAGTCCTCTGTACTAAGGTGATTTCCGAGGTTCTGGCAGTAAATAAGGCTTTGTTTAAGAAATTTACCGGCTGGGATGATATTCCTGAAAGCTGGGCAAAATATCTCTACTAATGTCAACAGGAACATTCCATTCCCCGGCAAATAAAGCAATATTAGGAAAAATTTTTAATACCCTGTTAAAGGCAGCCGGGCCGCGCCAATGGTGGCCTGCAAAAACTGCATTTGAGGTTATGGTGGGAGCAATACTCACTCAGAACACGTCATGGAAGAATGTCGAAAAAGCAATAGCAAATATTCGAAAAGAAAAACTTCTATCATTTAAAAAATTCTCATCTCTAAAGATCGAAAAAATTGCTCAGCTTGTACGCCCTTCAGGCTATTACAATCAAAAGGCTAAAAAGTTAAAGACTTTAACTGACTTCATACACTCAGAATATGGAGGTTCCATAAAACGGATGGAGGATTCTGATACCGCCAAATTAAGGGAAGAACTTCTTTCACTTAATGGGATAGGAATGGAAACAGCTGACAGCATCCTTTTATATGCCCTGAATAAACCGGTTTTTGTTGTAGATCTTTATACTAAAAGGATTTTGTCGAGGCATGAGATTCTGCCCTTTAATAGTTCTTATGAAGAAGTGCAGAGGTTTTTCGTGGAGAATCTATCGCCCAATGTGAGCCACTATAATGAATACCATGCACTTTTGGTTTTTGCCGGTAACCGTTATTGCAGAAAAACCCCCGCCTGCGAAGAGTGTCCTCTTAAGAAAATCTCTTACAATGATTAATTAAATGATTAGAGAGTATCATAAGTCCCACAGGTACAAACCAGTCCTCTCATCATATTTCCTGACAAGGGCATCACCTTCAAGTTCCTGGATTGTGAACTCGCAGGCAAAAATCTCAGTAGGTGACATTAGATGCCCTCCTAATGCTTTCCCTTCCTTGTCTGAAAGCGTAACATGGAGGTGGATAAAAATGTCATCGCTTTTGATTGATACATTGCCCAGTGATGAGACAATCTCCATTGGTTCATAGAACTTGAGAGATGTGTATTCTTTCATGCTCTGATTATAGAAACCTATAGTAGCATTCCTGACTGCACCAAGAATATGAATATTTGCTACTCTTATGTTTTCGCTTTTGGCAACCTTTTTGAGACTTTCCAAAATATCTTCTCCAAAGGGCAGCTTTCCTGAAATCGTTTTTTTTACATTAAATGTTTTGTACATCTTTTCTCATATTCTCCTTTTTATTACCGTGAATTAGTTTTTGACAATGGTTGGATTGGCAGTTCCCGCGGCAGGCACCTGCTGTTTAGTGCCAGAGCGGGTCTGACAATCCAATGAGCAGCAATTACGGTTATATTAAAGTCCCATTGATACATAGCGGTCTACAGAATCAGGGAGCACTGTTACAATGTTCTTGTATTTATTTGATACTGATATGGCTGCCCATGTATTTGCTCCGCTTGAGATGCCAACTTGAAGATTAAATTTTTCAGCCAGCATTTTCGCTGTCTTTATGGCTTCCTCGGAGGGGACAGCAACAACATCATCTACATAAGACATGTCAACAAGCTCCGGAATAAACCCGTCGCCTATTCCCTGAATTTTATGAAGACCTGGCTTCCCGCCGCTCATGACGGCTGACTCTTCCGGTTCCACTGCGACTGTTTGGATATTTGGATATTCTCTTAACAATCTTACCCGTACTCCCATTAGTGTTCCGCCAGTACCTGTGCCGGCGACAAAAGCGTCAATTGGTTTATCCCCTTCTCTTTCCTTGTATTGCTTTATTATTTCCCTGCCTGTTGTTGTTATATGTGCAAGAGTGTTTGTGTAGTTTGTAAACTGTCTGGGGATAAAGGTATTGGGTTCAGAGGCGATTTCAAATGCTTTTTTTATGGCTCCTTCGAAATCACTTTCTCCAACAAGAATAAGATCTGCGCCAAGACCCTTTATTCTCTCTTTTCTTTCTTCACTCATATTTGTTGGCATTACTACAATCATTTTATAACCCTTCTCTTTTGCAACCATTGAGAATGCAATGCCTGTATTACCGCTTGTGGCTTCTACTATCCTGTCGCCGGGTTTTAATTCTCCGGTAATCTCTGCCATCTCAACCATGAATTTTGCTATCCTGTCCTTGATGCTTCCGGAAGGATTTTTAGATTCATTCTTTGCATAAATCTTGCCGCCGCCTTTGGATAATATACTTAGGTCAACAAGAGGTGTGTTTCCGATCTGATCAAGAATACTCATCTGGGCTACTCCTTATTTTAAATAAATCAGTTAAAAAATCAGTTTCTCTATATATCATTCAAACTATTGTTGTGGAAGGGAAAATATAGATGAAAAGAATTGATTCTATTTTTGTAAGAGTAAAAAAACATTGATATTTAAAGGGCTTTTGCTTATATGCATACTATCAATATTGTAACTAAGGAGGTAATTAGGATAAATGAAAAACGTAGAAGACCTTGTAGACAGAGCAATAAAAGCCAGCAAAAATAGATACTATCTTGTTTCTCTTGCCTCAAAAAGAGCAAGGCAGCTAGTAAGCGGTTATCTTCCTCTTGTGGATAAAAAATTTGCAAAGCCAACAAGCATTTCGCTTCTTGAAATAGCTGACGGGAAAATAAAAATAGAAGAAGTAGAAGAATAGGAGAAGAAAAGATGAATGGCGTTAAAACTGCGGTTTTAATGGCAACCCTGATGGCTCTTCTTGTATTTGCAGGAGGTGCCTTAGGAGGAAAAGGAGGGATGATATATGCTTTCCTTTTTGCGTGCCTGATTAATATGGGAAGCTACTGGTTCAGCGATAAAATCGTGTTAAGGATGTACAAAGCCAAAGAAGTTGATGAGGCAAATGCGCCTGAACTTTACAGCATGGTAAGAGAACTTGCCGCGGGAGCGGCGCTTCCTATGCCTAAGGTCTATATAATCCCTTCTGAAACTCCCAATGCCTTTGCAACAGGCAGGAACCCTGAACATGCCGCTGTAGCTGTTACCGAAAGCATAATGAGTCTCCTTTCAAGGGAAGAACTTAAGGGTGTAATTGGCCATGAACTTAGCCATGTTAAAAACAGGGACATATTAATAGCAACTATTGCTGCCACAGTTGCGGGCGCTATAAGCATGCTTGCCCAGATGGCGCAGTGGGCTATGATATTCGGTGGAAGAAATGATGACGAGGAAAGGGGCAACCCGATAGCAGGGATCATCATGATAATCCTTGCTCCCATAGCTGCAATGATAATACAGATGGCCATCTCAAGGTCCCGCGAATACGGGGCTGATCAGGGGGGAGCAAAGTTATCCGGCAATCCTGAATACCTTGCAAATGCTTTAAGAAAGCTTGAAAAGGGATGCACCAGCATACCAATGAATGCAAATCCTTCCACTGCACATATGTTCATTGTCAACCCCTTAAGGGGAGGGAGCATTGCAACTCTTTTTTCAACTCATCCGCCCACAGAAGAAAGGATCAGGAGGTTGCTTGAACTCACTATATGAAAATCTTAGATTTTTTACTGAAAAAACGAGCGCGCCTGAAAAGCGAAGGCAGCGAGACAAGACTTCCCAAGCAGCTCTCATTATTGCCTCTGAGGAACAGCGTGATGTTTCCCAGCACGGTAATGTCAATAGTAGTTGGAAGGGAAAAATCTCTTAAGCAGATTGAAGAAGCCTTCAGCAGAAAAGAGATAATCGGTGTAGTTTCCCAGAAAGACGAAAAAATAGAAAATCCGAGGCCGGAAGATTTTTACAAAACCGGCACTGCAGCTTCAATCCTTCGTATTTCAAAACTTAATGAAAACACCATAAGTGTAATTCTTCAGGGACTAAGCCGGTTTAGTATAAGAGAAGTGATAAAGGAAGAACCCTATTTTCTTGCACGCGTTGATTATATAGAAGACAACTGGACAAGCGACATAGAAGCGGAGGCTCTCTTTCTCAACTTAAAGGAAATGGCAAGACGCACTGTTGCCCTGTCAAAGAATGTCCCTAACGAATTTGCGCGGATGATAGAGAACCTTAACGAGTCGGGGAAATTTTGCGACCTTGTTTCTTCCAACCTCAATATCCAAGTCTCTGAAAAACAAAAGATACTGGAAACATTCGATATAAAGACCAGGCTGAGATATACCGCGCTCCACCTAAACAGGGAATTGCAGGCGCTTGAGTTGGCAGACAAAATTCATTCTGATGTAGTTGGGAACGTATCAAAGGCACAAAAAGAATTTTATCTCAAGGAACAGCTAAAGGCGATAAAAAAGGAGCTTGGGGAGAGTGCTGAAGAAAACAGCGAAATGAAGGAGCTTAAGACGCGCATAACGAATGCAGGTATGCCGGAAGATGTCGAGAAAGAGGCAATGAAGGAGCTTGGAAGACTTGGTAAAATGCATCCCTCTTCCTCTGAATATACTGTTTCAAGAACTTATATTGAATGGCTCACAGACTTGCCCTGGAAAGTTGAAACAGAGGATAATCTGGACTTGAAGAATGTGGCAGGTATTCTTGAGGAAGACCACTACGATCTTGAGAAACTCAAGAAAAGGATAATTGAATTTCTTGCCGTAAGAAAACTTAAACCTGATAAGAAAGGTCCCATCCTCTGCTTTGCCGGCCCTCCGGGTGTAGGAAAGACAAGCCTCGGGAAATCCATAGCAAAAGCGCTTGGGAGGAAATTTATAAGGATATCACTTGGCGGTACAAGGGATGAAGCAGAGATCAGAGGACACAGGCGCACTTATGTCGGAGCTCTCCCGGGGAGGATAATACAGGGAATAAAAAGAGCCGGCGCAAGGAACCCGGTCTTCATGCTTGATGAAATAGACAAGCTCGGGACAGATTTCAGGGGAGACCCTGCAAGCGCACTGCTAGAAGTGCTTGACCCGGAGCAGAATTTTGCATTTTCAGACCATTACCTTAACCTTCCCTTCGATCTTTCGAAGGTTATGTTCATAGCGACAGCCAATGTCCTTGAATCGATCCCGCCGGTGCTCCTTGACCGGATGGAAGTGCTCAATATCCCCGGATATTCAGAAGAAGAGAAAGTGATGATAGCGAAGAAACATATAATCCCTAAACAGGTTGATGAACATGGGTTAAAAGAGGAATGGGTAAGTTTTGAAGATTCAGCGCTTATAGACATCATCGGGAATTATACAAAGGAATCAGGACTCAGAAACCTTGAACGTGAAATTGCAACAATATGCCGTATGATTGCAAAAGAGGCTGCAGAGGGGAAAACAGAAAACGTTCTGCTAAATCAGGAAAGCATACATAAATATCTCGGCCCCAGAAAATTTTTCTCTGAAGTCGCTCTAAGGCTTACAAGACCCGGTATTGCCACAGGGCTTGCATGGACCATGACCGGAGGAGACATTATTTTTATAGAAGCTTCAAAAATGCCGGGGAAAGGGAATCTAATACTTACAGGACAGCTTGGAGATGTAATGAAAGAGTCTGCCCAGGCTGCGCTCACATACATACGGTCGCAGGCAACGAATTACGGCATCGAAGAAAATTTTTACGACAAAAACGATATCCATATACATATTCCTGCAGGGGCTATACCAAAAGACGGTCCTTCAGCAGGGATAACACTTTTCATTGCATTGCTTTCGCTTCTTACAGGAGAGCAGGTTAAAAGTGATGTTGCCATGACAGGTGAGATCACGCTTCGCGGCACAGTGCTTCCTGTTGGCGGAATAAAAGAGAAAATCCTTGCAGCGAAAAGAGCAGGGATAAGGAAAGTAATACTTCCAAGCCAGAATGAGAAGGATATGGAAGAAATATCACCTGACCACAGGAAGGATATGGAATTCTATTTTATATCTACCATCGATGAAGTAGTTGAAAAGGCTATCGAGAAAGAACCACTCATCCCGATGATGCAGAAGATTCACGCTTAACTTTACTTTGTTCCTTCGTAGTGTAAATAAAAAATCTTGTAGGGTATCCCCCTCCTTCTTTTTCCATGAAATGAATTTGTTTCTCTACATAGGAGGGATTGGTGTTCAGAAGTTCTTTGTACCTTTCTTTTGAGCCGAATTCTATGGCAAGTATCTCGTCTTCCATCTCTGCGGGGGGAGAAACTTCATCAATGAGCATTAACTTTTCATCAGAAATCTCATTAGTGGTTATGAGAATATCGAATTTTTCAGGATGGATGGCTGACGCAGGAGGATAAACTAAAATAGTTTTTTCATCAATCCCTGACATCATAAGAGGGTAAGCGCCATAAGGATGGCCAAAGTTTGATGAGTCAAATGTAAATCCCTGCGGAAAATCAAAAACTATTATGTCTCCTTTTTTTTCATATTGTTTTATTTTGTGAGCGAGATCAAAGAATTCTGTCCTTCTTTTTTTTACCTCGTTTATTTTCCATATCAGTCTGAAGTTAAAGAGCAGCGAAAAAATTATTATTCCGCAGGTAATGATCTTTAAAAGGGTAACAGGGATTATATATTTTTTCAGTTTCTCCCGTAACATACTGAAGGTGAAAGCTGCAGCACTTATTGCTATTAAAGGAAAAATTGGCATCAGATATCTCATATAATAGCTGTTAAAGCTTCCGTAGAAAAGAAAACCAAAGGCCGCAGGAAGGAAAACAATGAGTTTCTTCAAATCATCGGAGCTTGAATTCTTCTTCAGAAGAGAGATGGAGTAATAGATTATTCCCAGAAAAGAAAGAACCATGACAATGTAGGGGAATCCAAATTCCTTAAGCTCTGAATAATAGAATTTATAGCCTGATAAAAAATTTTTAATCTCTCCGGTCCTGAAGGGATCAATGTCATTGCCGGTCCTTGAAATCTGGAATCCCATGAATTCATTATAAAAATCCCGGAAGTAGAGCAGGGTATGAGGGAAAATCATAAAGAAGAGTAATCCAGTGAATAACACGAATAAAAGTGATGGGGTGAAACTCTCTTTTAGTTTAAATCTGTTTTTTAAGAACAATAAGAAGATTATTATGGCAAAATAAGGGCCTACGGTAAGCTTAGAAGCAAGGGAGAGACTGAAAAAAAAGCTTAGAATAAAAAGATTTTTTGTATCCTGCTTTTCCCAGTACCTGACAAAAGCAAGCAAAGTGAGTATAAAAAATAGAGTTGCAGGATTATCTGAGAGTTCCCTGTGAGATGAGACTATAAAATAAGGGGATGACATGAGAAAGACCCCGGAGAGTATTGCAACCTTTTCATCGAATAATTTTCTCGCAAGTAAATAAGCTGCAATGACAGTAAAGAGACCTATTATCCCGTTGGCAATCCTCGAAGCCATAAAGCTTTCCGACTCACCTAAGATATAAGCCGAGGCTTCGGTAATGTAGGGATTTATAATTCCATGGGTTACCCAGATGTTTGCAAAGTGCGAGTACTTGTAAAGTTTCATCCCTGAGCCGTATGATGAGAACTCGTCCATAAAGACCTGGTATGGGTAGTGAAAGGCCATGACGGAGAAAAGACACAGGACAAGAAGGATGGGAATGTATTTTTTCATGGAAGAATTTTATTCTAATTGCCGGAAGAAAACAATCAATGTTGATTATTTATGTTGCTTTAATCAGTATCAGCCGCTAATTATTTACTCATGGTTACAATCGCTGATTTTCACATTCATTCTAAATTCAGCCTTGCCACAAGCCCGCTTATGGTGCCGGTTTCCATTGCTCAGGCAGCCGGGAGAAAAGGGATAGGACTTGTAGGCACAGGAGATTTCCTCCACCCTGGATATCTCAATATTCTAAATGAAAGCCTTGAAGAGGAAAAGCACGGCATTTACCGTCTTAAGAAAGGTAAAAGTAAAGTTGCTTTTATGCCAACTGTTGAAGTATCGAATATTTTCAGGACCGGTGGTAAGACGAGAAAAATTCATACACTTATATTTACGCCATCACTTCGGGACTGTGCGAAGCTTTCAAAGATATTCGGCAAGCTTGGTAAGACATCTTCAAACGGAAGACCTATTTTCAAGTTCCATGTAAAGGAGCTTTTAAAGCGTGTACTTGACTGCTCTCCTGAATCATTTATTGTCCCTGCACATGCATGGACTCCATGGTATTCTGTTTTTGGCGCATTCTCCGGGTTTGATTCAATTGAGGAGTGCTTTGAAGAGGAGTCATACAATATTTTTTCCATAGAGACAGGGCTTTCATCTGACCCTCCGATGAATTGGAGTATATCCGGGCTTGACCGGATGACACTTATCTCCAATTCCGATGCACATTCACCGTCAAAGCTAGGAAGGGAGGCGAATGTTTTTTCAAAGATGCCGGATTTTAAGGAGCTTAAAAGCATATTGAAGGGTGAAAAGAGAGAGTTTTTCCTGAACACTATAGAATTTTATCCGCAGGAAGGGAAATATTTCACAGACGGACACAGGAAATGCGGGATTTCATTTGATCCTGAAGAAACCAAAGCAAATGGCGACAGATGCCCTGAGTGTGGCGGCAAGGTGACAAAAGGGGTGCTTCACCGGGTAAGAGAGCTTTCTGACAGGAAGCATGGAAGCAAACCTGTAAATGCAATACCTCCAAAATATGTTATTCCGCTTGAAGAGATAATCGCTTTTGTGGTTAACAAAAAAGTTACATCTCTCCATGTTAAAAAAATTTATGAGAAGATGATAGAGTCAGCGGGAACTGAGTTTCATATTCTTCTTGATGCTGCGGAAGATGAGCTGAAAAGTATGGCAGCGGAAGAAATTGCCTTGGCAATACTTGCAGTGCGCGAAGGAAGGGTTGATATAACTCCGGGTTATGACGGGGTGTTCGGTAAAATTAAAATATGCGATACCTAAAATAGGAGCAATGATATGGAAAATTTAAAAGGGGAAAAAATCGGCGAGTACGATTACAACTACCGCTACAAAAGTACATACATCACCCACCATATAGATGAGTTCTTTGATGAGAAAAGAAAGATAAGGCTGGTTCTTCTTAAAAAGGAGACGCGCAAAGGTGATATTTTCGTAAAACTTCCTTCAAGTATATGGGTGACATGCCCGGGCTATCCTCCGCTTTCCACTGATGCAGCGCTCCAGCATGTATTTGACAGAGACCTTACTCTTTTCTTTGCCGGTCTTCCCACTGTCCAGAGCGAAACGCATATAAAGATATTCGACGGCTATCTAAGGGAAAAGCTTGCGGCAAAAGGGATTGATTATGACAAACACTCAAAGGAACTAAAGGAAAAGACCCTTGCAAGAAAGATCAACATGACCGGATTCCTCTATATGAAAAAGGATGTCATTGATGAGAGCCTTGCACCGAGCTTACTTGACATCGTTTGCAGTGCCTATGAAGAGGTCTTAAAATCAGAACCCTGTGAATGCCCTGTAAATGACTGGGTTCAAAGGATAGTCGGAGACCAGTCAGTGACTGAATTCCACCTTTTCAAAAAAGAAGGATTTGATGTCCCACTTTCAGGACAGCGAGCTTTCTTCACTATGCTCCTTGACCAGAGGGAACTTCCTGACAAAGAGGACGATTTCTCATCTGGTATCGAGAAGATGATAAAGGAGAAATGAAAAAGCTTGAAACAGTAGTGATATAGATTTAGAATTTATTCAGTCTTCCTTTACCTTTTTTATGGAGGTGCCTGTCATGGAAGAAACAAAATCTCAGGGGAAAATCAGCCGCCCGCTTTTGATTACAATCATCGGTGTTTTCTTCATAGTATGGGAAATTCTTGTACTCCTTGATTTTACCGGAATATCAAGCCCAAAGATGAACGGTCAGGTTGTTAACGTTATATTAGGTTTCAGAGTTTTTGGCACCTACGCTAAGGTAATGGATGTAGTGCAACTTATCATCATAGGTCTTATGATATATGGGATTTTCAAAATGAATAAACTTCTTGGCTGCGTTCTGCCTTTCGCATACATGGTCTATGCCTTTGTGAGCGTCCATTCATGGGCATTGATGGATATTACTGCTACTAAGCGTGCAAAGCTTGGTTATGATATTTTTGCATTAATCGGCGGCGGGCTGATCTGCCTGGTTTTATATCTGAACAAAGACAAATTTAAATAGTACCTATTTATGCTTCGTAAAAGATTGTATCAGATCATTGGTTTGACAGTCCCGCTCTGGCACTAAACAGCAGGTGCCTGCCGCGGGATCTGTCAAACCAAAAGTTTATTTTGTATCTAAGAATTTATGAGCAGATTGATTAAGAAATATTACGCCAAATATTGCATCCGGTAAAGGTTAACT
Source organism: Candidatus Schekmanbacteria bacterium (assembly GCA_016219965.1). Taxonomy (NCBI): domain Bacteria; phylum Candidatus Schekmaniibacteriota; species Candidatus Schekmanbacteria bacterium. Next base: position 83,404 of record JACRJM010000003.1, on the reverse strand, counting down.
TTCGAATGTTTGTCAGAGTGTTTCAAGAAAGGATTTATATTTTGCTCAGGCTGTCCCTGCGAGAGCACCTTTGAAGTGCAAAGCAGGGATTGCCTGAGCAAAGCCCAGGATTAATCGGCGAGGGATTCGAGATATTTCTCCGCATCCAATGCCGCCATACATCCGCTGCCTGCGGCTGTTATAGCCTGCCTGTAAACATGATCCTGCACATCTCCGGCGCAGAATATTCCTTCTACTGAAGTTTTTGTCCCGCTGGAAACAATATAGCCTGCCTTATCAAGTTCGATCTTCCCTGCCCAGGGTGCGGTGTTAGGCTTATGTCCGATGGCAACAAAGACACCCTGGCATGAAAGCTCCGATAATGCACCGCTCTTAATATTTTTGACTTTTATGCTTTTTACTCCATCAGTCTTGTTTCCCATTATGTCCTCAATCAAGGAGTCCCAGACAAAGGTTATCTTTTCATTTTTAAAAGCCTTGTCCTGCATTATCTTGCTTGCGCGCAATTTGTCTCTCCTGTGAATCAGATAGACCCTTGTTGCGAACTTGGTTAAGAACATTGCCTCTTCAAGGGCTGAATCACCGCCTCCCACAACAGCAACATCACGTCCCCTGAAAAAGAAAGCATCGCATGTTGCGCATGTCGATACGCCGTGTCCCAGGAGTTCTTTTTCTGCAGGAAGCCCTATGAACTGTGCAGATGCACCGGAGGCTATTATTATGCAGTCTGCCGATATCTTAGTGTCTTCAGCTGTTACTTTAAAAGGACGTTCTGTTACATCAACGTCTGTTAGCTCTTTATCAAGGAAAGCCGCGCCGAAACGCTCTGCCTGTTTTCTCATTATGTCCATAAGCTCAGGACCCATTACTCCGCCTACAAAACCCGGATAGTTTTCAACTTCTGTAGTAGTTGTAAGCTGGCCGCCGGGCTGTCTTCCTGAGAGGACTAGGGGTTCAAGATCTGCGCGTGCCGCATAAATAGCAGAAGTAAGTCCAGCCGGACCGGAGCCTATTATCAGTAGTCTTGTCCGCTTTTCCAATTGTTTTTCTCCTTTGATTCCTAAAAGCCTGTCAAGCTCTCCCTTCTTGTCAAGGGCATTTAAATCATCGAAGCCGCCAACATGTTTTTCGTCTATAAAGATTTGAGGAAGAGTGTTCTTTCCTGTGCGTTCGGACATTTCTTTTTCCAGCTCTTCGCTGTCTGAAATGTTACGCTCTTCGAAACTTGCCCCCTTTTTTTTCAAAAGATCTTTTGCAAGGGTGCAGTAAGGACAGTCGTTTAAAGTGTAGATGACTATTTTTATTTCACGATTTACATCTGGCATTGTTTTTTTATGCCTTCTTCTTTTTCCACTATTCCCTTTAATCTGTCTAAAACCCCGTTTATGAACTGCGGCGATTTTTCCATGCCGTATTTTTTGGATATTTCAATTGCTTCATTGATGGTCACATTGAAATCAATATCATCGAAGTAAAGGAATTCAGCAATGGCAATTCGTATGATGTTCCTGTCTATTGCTGCCAATCTTCCGATCTTCCAGTTTTTAAGGCATCCTTCAATGAAGGAATCTATCCTTTCTCTGTGATCAAACACGCTCCATATAAGCCGCTCAGAAAATTCTTTTCCCTCTTTGTAGAAATTCGGTGAAAAGCTTTTCCAGAAAGCTTTAAGTTCGCTTTCAATTGTCTTTCTGTCAGGCAATGTCTTTGCAGCATCGAACTTATGCAGAAACTGGAGGGTATATTCTCTCGCTTCCCTTCTTAAACCCATATATCACCTACATCAATCCTGTTATTTCATATTTGCCGTGTTGACTGCATGGCTGCGAGAAAATAAAAAAAATCATAAGGCCTTAAGGATGTTTGCCATTTCTATGGCAGAAAGTGCCGCATCACGCCCCTTGTTCCCAAGCTTTGTACCTGCTCTTTCTATGGCTTGCTCTATGGTGTCAGCTGTTATTACGCCGTATGCTACAGGAATTCCGGACTCGAACTGAGCCTGTGCCAGCCCTTTTGTGACCTCTGCCGCTATATAATCAAAATGAGGAGTTTGACCACGTATGAGGGCTCCAAGACAAACGATAGCATCATAGTCTTTTCCTGATGCAAGCTTCTTGGCAATCAGGGGAATCTCAAAGGATCCGGGAACGCGCACTACCTTGATATTCTGGTCAGCTGCCCCGTTCCTTAACAGACCGTCAAGGCATCCCTGAAGAAGTTTCTCTGTTATAAACTCATTGAACCTGCTTACTACTATACCGAATTTCATTCCTGTTGCATCAAGCTTACCTTCGACATAAGAGGGCATGACGGTTTCTCCGTTTAATTTTTATTATTTAAGGTTTTCAAAAATGTGTCCAAGTTTTTTCTGTTTGGTCCTGAGATACCTTATATTGTTTTCGTCAGGTGTTATTTCCACAGGGATACGTTCAACTACTTTTAGTCCGTATCCTTTTATGCCTACTATTTTTCTTGGGTTATTGGTCATAAGTTTGATTTTCTTTATACCAAGGGCAACAAGTATCTGAGCCCCGATCCCATATTCACGCAAATCAGGCTTGAATCCTAAATGTTCGTTTGCCTCAACAGTGTCTAATCCTTTGTCCTGAAGCTCATAGGCTTTTAATTTGTTGATGAGTCCAATCCCTCTCCCTTCCTGATAAAGATAAAGGACTACCCCTTTCCCTTCTTCCTGAACTTTTTTCATTGCCGCATGAAGCTGTTCTCCGCAGTCGCATCTCTGGGATCCGAAGACATCTCCGGTAAGGCACATTGAATGGACCCTTACCAGTATGTCGCTTCCGTCAGCTACATCTCCTTTTACCAGTGCCACATGGCAGTGGTTGTCAATGATGCTCCGGTATGCGATAGCTGTGAATTCGCCGTAAGGTGTAGGCACTCTTGTTGTTGCTTCCTTTACGATAAGCGATTCCTTGCGGAGGCGGTATTCGATCAAATCCTTGATAGTTACTATTTTCAGATTATGTTTTTTTGCAAATTCAACAAGCTGTGGAAGTCTTGCCATCGAACCATCATCATTCATTATTTCGCATATAACTCCAGCCGGATTAAGCCCTGCAAGCTTTGAAAGGTCTACAGCTCCTTCAGTCTGTCCTGTGCGCTGGAGCACACCTCCTGTGGCTGACCTTAACGGAAAGATATGTCCGGGTCTGACTATGTCTTCAGGTTTTGTTTCAGGATTGATGGCTGTAAGAATGGTTGTTGCTCTGTCCTTTGCAGAGATTCCTGTGGTGACTCCTTCTTTTGCTTCTATCGATATGGTGAATGCTGTGTTGAACTGGTTGGTATTGTCTGAAACCATGAGCGGAAGCTTGAGGTCATCGCATTGTTCCGGGGTAAGCGGCAGACATATAAGTCCCCTGCCGTATGTTGCCATGAAATTTATGGCTTCCGGGGTTACTTTCTCGGCAGCCATAGTGAGGTCACCCTCATTTTCCCTGTCTTCGTCGTCGCAGAGAATTATCATCTTCCCTGCTTTTATATCTTTTAACGCCTCATCTATGGAATTGAATTTATAGTTCTCTCTTGTAGTTTCCTTCATTTATGCACCTATTCCAAATTATTAATTTTAATCTATAAACCCCGTATCTCTTAAAAATTCAAGACTTATTTTTTCCTTGCTGCTCCCGGGAAGATAGGATTCAACAGCTCTCCTTACATACTTGCCGAGCATGTCGGTTTCAAGGTTTACCTCATCACCTTCATGCTTTTGTTTGAGAACAGTGTTTTCTATGGTATGCGGAATGAGAGCTACCGAGAAAACATCTTCTCCTGTTTCTGTTACTGTAAGGCTTATACCGTCAACTGCGACAGAGCCTTTTTTTATGATGTCTTTGGCTATATTGCGGGGTGCTTGTATAACAATAACTCCTCCTTCAGCTCCTGTTTTTTTTGATTTTATAATTCCTGTCCCGTCAACATGTCCTGTAACAAAATGCCCTCCGATCCTGCCGCCATATGCCATTGCTCTTTCAATGTTGACGTTTTCTCCGGCCTTTTTCCTTGCAAGCGTCGTAAGAGACAGTGTCTCACTTGATATGTCTGCCAAAAACCCTCCTGATGAAAAGGACTTCACAGTCAGACATACGCCGTCAACTGCAATGCTTTCCCCCATTTTCAAAGCTTCTCCTGTTATGGAAAAATCTACTGAGATCTCAGCAGAAGCTCCTTTTTTTCTGAGAGAAACTATTTTACCGGTACATTCAATTATTCCAGTAAACAAAGACTATCTCCTGTTTATGATTTAAGATCAGGAATTATCTGGTCGGTTAAAAATCTTTGCCGGTGTTTATTTGTTGATTTTAAATAATAAATGTGTGTATTTTTGTCAATAATGATTATCAAATCACATAACAAAAGGAGATTATAAATGAAAAGATTATTGCTTGCTGTTGTCATTGGTATTTTTCTTTCATCGTTAGTTTCAGGTTGTTTGTATGCAAAAATAAAAGTACCGCTTGATAGTGATGTCAGCGAAACTGAGCTTGGAGATAAAGTGGGAAAGGCAAGCTTCCAGTCAGCGCTCTGGTTGTTTTCCTGGGGTGATGGAGGGACTCAGGCAGCAGCAGCAAACGGACAGATAACAATGATTGAGCACCTTGACTCAGAATACTTTGTTGTTCTTTTCGGATTGTATACCCGTGTAACTACTATTGCATATGGAGAGTGAAAAACATGAAGAAATCTTTGTTTAAGATTTTGCTTTTGTTTTCCATCCCTTTGTTTGCCGGGTGTACGACAGGGCTTATTTATACCAACACCACAGAGCCCTTTGTGACCAATATGGACATGACTCCGGTGGGTACCAAGCTCGCTGTCCTCAGCACCAAGAAAATAAAAGAGCCGTTTACGCGAATAAATGTGAATGCAGAATGGAACAGCAGGGCAATAGGTGATGCGGCAAAGAAGGCGGGGCTTACGGCTATATATTATGCTGATATGAATACCTTCAGCTTACTGGGCGGAATCTGGAAGAAACAGACCATAAGGGTTTGGGGAGAATAAACCTCAAAAAAATTGACACTGCATCGTCTTTAAAGTATTTTTATACAATCGCAGGAACAGGGCTTCCAGCCTGACTTTCAGGGGGTATATATTGAAAAACATAAGACCGGCGAAAATTCAGGACGCCGAACCGATACAAAAGATCATCAATTATTACAGCCGTAAAGGATTGATGATCCAGAAATCATTAAGCGAGATCTATGAGAACATCAGGAACTATTTTGTTTATGAAAAAAAGGGGAAGGTGGTCGGGACCTGCTGTCTGAAGATATACTGGAAAGATCTTGCAGAAATCTGCTCTCTCGCAGTTGGAATCCGCGAAAAAAAAAAGGGGATGGGAACGCTCCTTTTAAATCACACTCTTTCCGAGGCAAAAAAAATGGGGATAACTACAGTATTTGTTCTTACTTATGTCCCCGGTTTCTTTGCTGAAAACGGTTTCGAGGAGATAGATAAATCGAAACTTCCCCAGAAGATATGGGGTGAATGTATAAGGTGTCATAAATTTCCTGTCTGCGATGAATCAGCAATGGTAAAGTATCTCGAATAAACAATTATTGTTTGGCTTATGAAAGATCTGGCACAAAAAATATTAAAGCAGGTAAAAGCAAAGAAAGCTGTAGAGGCTGAAGTTTATATCAGCCGAAACAGGGGACTCTCCATTGAAGTTGAGAAAGACAATATAAAAACTTTCGAACAGTCAGAGGATTGGGGGATAGGGCTGCGTGTTATCGATGGCCGCAAGGTCGGCTTTTCTTCATGCTCAGGGACCGGAGATGATCTTATCTCAGGGATAATTGAGAATGCAATCCAAAGCAGTGCGTTTGCAGGGGAAGATAAAGCGCGATTGCTGCCGGAAAAACAGGAGAAGGGTTATCCTGAATATAATCTTTCACCTTCAGATATCTCATCGGTCTCCGTGGAAGAGAAAATCGGTGCAGCCCGGCTGCTTGAAAGAAGCGGGATGGAATACGACAAGAGGATAACGAAGAGCAACAAAAGTGCATACTGGGACAGCGAGTTTGAAGTGGCTGTGGCTAATACTTTGGGCATTGACTATTTCCAGTCAGGGACTGCTTGCGGGTGCAGCATAACTCTTGTAGCCGAAGACTCTAAAACCATGGAAACCGGCTGGGAGATGGACAGGGCAAGGAAATTCTCAGCCCTTGACTTTGAAAAGGTAGGCAGGACTGCGGCAGAAAAATCTGTCCGGATGCTTGGAGCGAAATCAGTTGCCACAGGTTCATATCCGGCAGTGCTCGACAACTACGTGGCAATGGAGTTCCTGGGGCTTCTTTCATCCTCCCTTTGTGCAGACAATGTTCAAAAGGGAAAGTCCATGTTTGCCGGAAAAAAAGGAATAAGTGTTGCTCCGGCATCAATTAACCTTATTGACTGCGGATTCCATCCTGATGCTGTTTCTGTATTCCCTGCTGATTCTGAAGGTGTTCCTGTTGCAGAAAAAAAACTTATATCAGGAGGCCTGTTGCAGGGATTCCTCTATGATACATATACCGCATGCAAAGATGGTGTAAAATCTACGGGCAATGGTTTCAGAGGAAGCTATAAGAGCACGCCATCTGTCGGGACTGGAATTCTATATGTCCGGTCTGAGAAAGTAGATTCCATGAAAGATATAATAGCTTCTGTCGACAAAGGGATACTCGTAACCGAAGCAATGGGGGTTCATACGGCTAATCCTGTTACAGGTGATTTCTCCTTCGGGATTGAAGGGCTTCTTATCGAATCGGGAAAATTGTCACATCCGGTGAGAGGTGTTATGATATCCGGGAATGTAATAGATATGATACGGAATATAGAGATGGTGGAAGACAGGATTAGATTCTTTGGAAGAATCGGGTCCCAGTCTCTGAAGATTTCTTTGTTAAGTATAAGCGGGCACTGAAAATATGGCAAAACTAGGACAGCTTTTGATTGAAGGAGGGCTCATAAACGAGAAGCAGCTTGATGAAGCTTTGCGGGCACAAAAAACAACCCATGAAAGGTTGGGCTCTGTCCTTATAAAACAAGGTGTACTCACTGAAGACACTATCACATCTTTCTTAAGCCAGCAGTATGGCGTCCCGTCAATCAATCTTGATGATTTTGATATAGATGCTTCAATATGCAGACTCATTCCGCCCAAGACCGCAAGAAAATATGAGGTAATTCCCATCAGCAGGATTGGTTCCACTCTTACTGTCGCGATGGTGGATCCTTCCAATGTCTTTGCCATTGACGACATTAAATTCATGACCGGTTATAATGTCGAGCCTGTTGTAGCGCCTGAAAGCGCGATTAAGGCTGCTATAGGGAAATTCTATGGCGGAAGCGGAGAAGGAGGTGTTTCTCAGACACCGGCTCAGATGCTGATAGAAGAGAAGGATATACTGCTTGAGGAAGAAGATGGTTTAGCTTCCTCGATGTTTGAGGAAGAGGAAGCTCATATTGAGGTTGATGAACTCGACAAGCTGGTGTCAGGCGCCGCTGACGCAGTTGAGGTTGTGGAGGATAATCTTGATGAAGATATGTCGAGGGATGTCGAGGCCCCTGTAGTAAGGCTTGTAAACGGGATTCTCCTTAAAGCCATAAAGATGAAGGTTTCCGATATCCATATTGAACCCTATGAAAAAAATTTCCGGGTGAGATACAGGCTTGACGGTGTCCTTCACAAAGCGATGGATTTGCCGTTAAAAATAAAAAACGCAATGGTATCCCGCATAAAAGTTATGTCTAAACTTGACATAGCGGAAAGAAGACTTCCTCAGGACGGCAGGATAAAGCTTAAGCTGGGGCCGAAGCGCGAGATGGATTTCAGGGTGTCAGTACTTCCCACGCTTTTCGGTGAAAAAGTTGTCATGCGTCTCCTTGACAAGTCAAACCTTCAGCTTGACATGACAAAACTAGGATTCGATGATTTACCATTAAAGCATTTTCAGCATGCTATCCATATGCCCTTTGGCATGGTTCTTGTCACAGGTCCGACAGGGAGCGGGAAAACAACAACGCTCTATTCCGCTATCAGTGAACTCAACAAAATAACTGAAAACATAATGACTGCTGAAGACCCGGTGGAGTTTAACCTTATGGGGGTGAATCAGGTGCAGATGAACGAGGATATAGGGCTGAATTTTGCCGCCTCTCTCAGATCCTTCCTGAGACAGGACCCTGATATCATATTGGTTGGAGAGATCAGAGATTTTGAGACAGCAGAAATTGGAATCAAGGCAGCCCTTACAGGGCATCTCGTGCTTAGCACATTGCATACCAACAATGCTCCTGAAACTATAAACCGTATGCTTAACATGGGTGTTGAACCTTTCCTTGTCGCTTCCGCTACCAATCTTATCGTTGCCCAGAGGCTTGCAAGGAAGGTATGCTACAATTGTTCTGAAGAAATTCAAACTAACAAGGAAGCACTGCTCGGTGTGCAGTTTACAGAAGAAGAGATAAGCGCCGGGATTAAAGTGTTTCACGGCAAGGGGTGCGGAGTATGCGGCAACACAGGTTATAAGGGAAGAGTTGCACTTTACGAGGTTATGCCTCTTTCAAAGGAACTTAAAGAGCTCATTCTCCAGGGGGCGCAGACGCCGGAAATAAAAAGACAAGCCATCGCCGATGGGATGCAGACATTGAGGAGAAGCGGGCTCAACAAAATAAAGGAAGGAGTAACAACGTTAGAGGAAGTAGTGCGTGTTACAATGAGCGACTAAAATATTATCTTTATACTTTAGCCGGTAATGAGTTAAAATATAAAGATAGGAGGTATTTGAAATGCCAGCCTTCCAATATGTAGCAAGAACATTATCCAAGGATATAAAAAAAGGGGAGATAGAGGCTAAAACCATAGAAGAGGCCCGCAAACTTCTCCGCACACAGAAACTAATAGTTACCTCTATAAAGAAAAAAGCTGTTGCCTTTCAACTCAATATACCGGGAATGAAGGAGAAGGTAACAGAGAAGGATATTGTAGTTTTTACACGCCAGTTTGCCACCATGATCGAGGCAGGTCTTCCCCTGGTCCAGTGCCTTGAAATCCTCGCTAACCAGAGCGAAAAGAAAGTCTTCAAGCAGGTACTTACGAAAATAAAAGAGGACGTTGAATCAGGGTCAACATTTGCCGACTCTCTCAGAAAGCACCCTGATGTTTTTGATTCGCTTTTTGCCAATATGATTGAGGCAGGAGAAGCCGGCGGTATTCTTGATACTGTATTAAAAAGGCTCGCAACCTACATCGAAAAAGCATCAGCGCTCAAAGCTAAGGTGAAAAAGGCAAGCGTATATCCTATAGCGATCCTTTCTGTTGCATTTGTCGTTGTTGCGGCACTCCTTGTCTTTGTTATACCGACTTTTGCGAAAATGTTTACTGATTTTGGAGGAACCCTTCCTGCTCCCACTCAGATGGTAATAGATTTAAGTCATTTCGCTGCTAGCTGGAAAGGCGGAATGGTTCTTGTCGTGATAGTAGCCCTTATTTTTGCCCTGAGATTTTATCGTGGTACCGCTAATGGCTTAAAAGTAACTGATGCCCTGTTTCTCAGGCTTCCCATTTTCGGAGACATAATAAGGAAATCTGCTGTTGCGAAATTCACGAGAACTCTTTCAACGCTCATATCGAGCGGAGTACCGATACTCGACGGACTTGAAATAGTCTCAAGGACGGCAGGGAATGTTATAATAGGTGCTGCAGTAATGGAAACAAGGGCGAGTATTGCTGAAGGAAAATCCATAGCAGAACCACTTGAGAAGACAAAAGTTTTTCCTCCAATGGTTGTTCAGATGATAGGGGTTGGCGAGGCGACAGGCGCTCTTGATACAATGCTTGCTAAAATTGCAGATTTTTATGAGATAGAAGTAGACAATGCCGTAGATGCCCTTACGGCGCTTATGGAACCTGCCCTGATGGTGGTCCTTGGAGGAATAGTAGGTTTTATCCTTATAGCCATGTATCTGCCGATCTTTACACTGGCTAGCGCTATTAAATAGGAAAAATTCTTCCCGAAGGAAGAGAGATTAAATTGTTTGGAATAATGCAGGGCAGTCATAGCTCGGTGGGGTTGAAGTGGCTTATGACCATGCGTATTGTCGTGGTTACAGCGCTCCTCGGGACCACGATACTCGTTGAGATCCAGCAGAAAGATTCTTATTTAACTCCATTTCTTTCCATACTTTATATTCTCATAATTGTTATTTACCTGCTTACTATCATTTATTCTCTGCTGGTTAACAGGATAAAGAACACAGCCCTTTTTGCCTATGTTCAGATAGTAGGGGACATTCTGTTCGATACAGCGCTTGTTTACCTTACAGGGGGTATGGAAAGTCCCTTTGTTTTCCTGTATTTTCTGGCTATTATCACTGCGGGCATCGTGCTTTTCAGGATTGGTGGATTTGTTGCCGCCTCTGTATCTTCTCTTCTTTTTGTTGCTTTGGTCATATTCCAGACGAGCATGATAAAATTACTTCCGCTTCCTGATAACTTTCTGATTCCCCTCACTCCTCATTTCTTCTGGGAGATTTTTCTTAAGGTATTTCTTAATGTGGCTGCCTTTTATCTTGTGGCATTCTTCAGCGGTGTTCTGCTTGAGAATCTGAAGAAAACCCATGAAGAGCTTGAAGAAAAATCTGAGACAGTAAGGGAGTTAGAAAGATTCAATGAAAATATTCTTGAAAGCCTGTCAAACGGGCTTGTTACTACGGATCTTGCAGGGAAGATAAATTCTTTCAATATGGCGGCTGAAAAAATAACTATGCGCAGGAGGGATGAAGTTATAGGCAAAGACCTTGGCGATATCTTTCCACGGTTGAATTACTCGGAATGCATGGAGATCCTCTCCGGAGGCAATGATTCACAGCTTTCAAGGGAGCTTGAGATGGCCATTGACGGTGAAACAAGATATATAGAGATTTCTCTTCTCCCGCTCAGGACAGAATCAGGCGTTGTCACCGGTATGATTGGGAATTTTCAGGACCGGACTGAGGTAAAAAAAATGGAGGAGAACCTAAAGCGTGCTGACAGGCTTGCTGCAATTGGGGAGGTCGCAGCTGGAATTGCTCATGAGATAAGGAACCCTCTGGCATCCATAAGCGGTTCAATCCAGATGCTTAGAGAAACAACACACGCCGAGGGTATGAACAGGAAGCTCATGGATATAACCATAAAGGAATCCGATCGCCTTGATTCCATCATCAAGAACTTTTTACAATATGCGAGGCCAGTTCCCGCCAATGTTGCAGTTTGCAATGTAGTGAGAATACTTACTGATGTTGTGACCCTGATAAAAAATGATCCCAAATGCGATAATAAAAATGTAAATATCAGGCTTAACTGTGAAAGTGGTGACCTCTATGTGAAGGGTGATGGAAGCCAGCTTGAGCAGGTTTTCTGGAATCTTGCAATAAATGCGATCGAGGCAATGAACGGCAGGGATGGAGAACTTGAAATAACTGCTGAAAGATATAGTATGCGGCACGATTATTACGGACTTTCAAAAAACAATGTGGAGTTTATAAGAATAATATTTGCAGATACTGGTATTGGGATAAAGACAGAGAACAGGAATAAAATTTTCTCTCCATTCTATACTACAAAAACCGGAGGCACTGGGCTTGGGCTTTCTATAGTATATAGAATTCTTGAGGAACAGGGGGGGAAGATCGAAGTTGAGAGCGTTGAGTGGAAGGGGACCAAATTTTTTCTCTATCTCCCCTGCTTTAATATATCTGACGGGAAGGATTGATTGATGCCAAGAATACTGGTTGTAGATGATGAAAAAAATCTTCTGGAATTCATGCACATTATGCTTTCGCAGGAGGGGTTTGAAGTTGAGACGTGCAGTGACGGGAGAAAAGCTCTTGAAATTTTGAAAGACAATATTTTTGATATCGTTATCAGCGATATAAAAATGCCCATTGTAAGCGGCATTGACATATTAAAGTCTGTAAAGGAAACATCCCCTGATACTGATGTAATCATGATAACAGCTTATGCATCGCATGAAACAGCGGTGGAAGCCATGAAGCTGGGTGCCTGCGACTATATAAGCAAACCTTTTAACAATGAACAGATAAAGCTTGTAATAAGAAAGGCACTTGAGAAGCATGATTTAAAGAGAGAGAACCTGAGACTGAGGCGGAGGATAGAAAGGGAGGACGGCGCCAAAACGATTATAGGCAATTCTCCTGAGGTAAAACGTGTTCTTGACCTTATAGAGAAGGTGGCTGGTACGGACAGTACGGTTTTAATTTATGGAGAGAGCGGAACCGGAAAAGAACTTATTGCGAGAGCGATCCATGCTAACAGCGTACGGAAGAACAAACCATTCGAATCGATAAATTGCGGAGCGCTGCCTGAAACACTCCTTGAAAGCGAGCTTTTCGGACATGAAAAGGGAGCTTTTACTGATGCCGTGAGAACTCAGCAGGGGCTTTTTGAAATAGCTGACGGCGGCACCCTTTTTCTTGACGAGATAGGTGAGACGTCTCCGTCGACCCAGGTCAAGCTCCTCCGTGTGCTTCAGGAGATGGAAATAAAAAGAGTCGGCGGCAGGCAGACAATAAAGGTAAACGTGAGGATAATATCTGCGACCAACAAGGATCTTAAAAAACTTGTTGAAGAGGAAAAATTCAGAGAGGACCTTTTCTACAGGGTAAACGTATTTCCCATCCATGTTCATCCGCTGAGGGAACGTATTGAGGATATTGACGAGCTCGCAGATTATTTGATAAAAAGAGTTTCCCGTAAGATAGGAAGAACTCCTCCTTCGATGCATCCTGATACCCTGAATTATCTGAAAAGTTATTCCTGGCCCGGCAATATCAGGGAGCTTGAGAATGTTATTGAAAGGTTTCTTATACTTTGTTCAGGGAACATAATAACATCTAACTATCTTCCTGATGAGATTCTCAACCCTGAGCTTTACAAAGGAAGCCGTGGAAACAAGAATGAGATGCTCCCCGAGATAACGCCTGAAGGTATAGACTTTGAAAAGATTATAAGCAGCATAGAGATAAAATACCTGCTTAAGGCCCTTGAGAATACCGGCGGGAAAAAGACAAAGGCTGCCGACCTTTTGAAATTAAGCTTCAGGTCCTTCCGCTACCTCCTCGGCAAGTACAATATAAACTAATTTTTCTCTGCCTGTCTTATACGGGACTCTGCCCTTCTGTTTGCCGCTTCAAGGGAGGTTGTATTTAAATATTTCCATAATCGTTCTACCAATATGACAATCCCCCTCTTTCCCTCTTTAGATAAGGGGAAGGAAGGGGATTGCAGGAAATCTTATATGATTATTCTTCGTCCTCGTACTGCTGTTTTAAGCTTTCAATTACATTTGGGTCAGCGAGCGTAGTGGTATCCCCGAGCGCTCTCTTTTCTGCAATATCGCGCAGCAACCTTCTCATTATTTTCCCGCTTCTTGTCTTGGGAAGCTCCGCTGTGAAGTAGATGTCTTCAGGTCTTGCCATTGAGCCGATTTTTTTCGCTACATGTTCCTTTAAAGTATCCTGCATGGCTTTATTTGCAGTAACCCCCTGTTTCAGAGTTACGAATGCTGCAACTGCCTGTCCTTTTATTTCATGAGTCTTGCCTATTACAGCTGATTCAGCGACTGAAGGATGGTCAACAAGAGCGCTTTCAATCTCCATTGTGCTTAACCTGTGACCGGAAACATTTATTACATCATCGACTCTTCCCATGAGCCAGAAGTAGCCGTCCTTGTCCTTCCTTGCCCCATCGCCGGTAAAATATATATTTTTGTATTTTGACCAATACTGCTCTTTGTATCTATCCGCATCTCCGTATATTGTGCGAAGCATTGCTGGCCAGGGCTTTGTCAGAACCAGATATCCTCCGGACTCAGGCGGCACTTCATTTCCCTTATCATCAAATACTTTAGCCTCAATCCCGGGAAATGGTCTTGTTGCAGACCCCGGCTTCGTATTAACTATCCCGGGGAGCGGGGAAATAAGTATCATCCCTGTTTCAGTCTGCCACCATGTGTCGACAACAGGGCATTTGCCCTTTCCAATGTTCTTCTGGTACCACATCCATGCCTCGGGATTGATTGGTTCTCCCACAGAGCCCAAAAGCCTCAGAGAAGAGAGGTCCCTTTTCTTTGTCCACTCTTCTCCCCATTTCATGAAAGTCCTTATTGCCGTGGGTGCAGTATAAAAGATGTTAACATTATATTTTTCTATTATTTCCCAGAATCTGTCTTTTTCCGGATAGTCAGGCGAGCCCTCATACATGACTGTTGTCGCGCCATTTGAAAGTATCCCGTAAACTATGTAGCTGTGCCCTGTAACCCATCCAATGTCTGCACTGCACCAGTAAGTATCTTCATCTTTTAAATCAAAGATCCATTTTGCGGTCAACGTTGTACCAACGAGGTATCCTCCTGTGGTATGGACTATCCCTTTGGGCTTTCCGGTTGTTCCGCTGGTATATAGAATGTAGAGCAAGTCTTCGCTGTCCATCTGTTCCGGTGCGCAATAACCGTCAGACTCATCCATAAGGTCTGTCCACCAGTGGTCTCTTCCGTCACTCATGTGGATGCGCGCTTCTTCGCCAACTCTTTTTACCACTATCACATTATGTACGCAGGGACAGTCTTCGATAGCTACATCGACATTCCTTTTAAGCGGGACGATCGCCCCACGCCTAAATCCTCCGTCAGCAGTTATAACCACCTTAGAGTCAGAATCATTTATCCTCTCTCTTAATGACTCAGGGCTGAATCCGCCGAAGACAACGCTGTGTACAGCACCGACTCGCGTACAGGCAAGCATGGCGATAGGCAGTTCCGGCACCATTGGGAGGTAGATTGTAACTCTGTCTCCTTTTTTCACCCCGAAATGTTTGAGGACATTTGCGAACTTATTTACTTCCCTGTATAGATCCCAGTAAGTATAGACCTTTTCATCGCCGGGTTCGCCTTCCCAGATTAAGGCTGCCTTGTTCTTCCTGGTTTTCAGATGCCTGTCTAGGCAGTTGTAGGATATGTTAAGCTTACCTCCGATATACCATTTTGCAAATGGAGGCTTCCATTCAAGAAGTGTATCCCATTTCTTGAACCAATCTACATTATCAGCAGCTTTGGCCCAGAATTTCTCGATGTCTTTGCCTTCTTCGTAAATATCTGCCCTGCTCATATTCGCTTTATCTACGAACTCCTTAGACGGTTCAAAGAGCCGCCTTTCGTCAAGCAGAGCTTCGATATTTTTCTTGTCTTTCATTCTTTACCTCCTGTATTTAATTAGATTAATTATTGTTAACAGGATATAATTCAACTACTTTCTTATAACCGCTGATACCAGCCTGCAAAACCTACAGAAACACTACTAACGTATGGTGTTTTTTTAGTCAATATGAAAACGTCAGGCTTTTTTGGTTTACATTTACAATCTGTCAGTTTACCATAACTTTATGATTATAAATGCTCTTATGCACTCCGGCGAAAATGCAAACCAGATACTTGCATGAATAAAGAGAGCGAAGTTCGTATTGTAGACCTTACAGATTATTTTAAAAAATTCCTCGCTAATATCCCGCTTAATAATGATAAAAATGAAACTGCCCGGAAGTTTAAGGAATACTATATCAATCCTTCTGCTGAATATCTTGTCCCTCTTCGTTCATTTGCCAATTTCTGGTTCAAGGACCCGGCATCTTTTTTTAACAATGAAACCTTTGATGTTACTTCTTATGCCCGGCTGCTTGAAAGTCTTTCAGACTGGAAGATAAAGGATGCCGTTGCAGAGGTTCACAGGAATGCAGAGGAACTTGCAGGGCACAAGATTTGCTGCGATATAATATTATTCTTCACTTTTGGACATCTCGTCGATGGCATCACTGTTTATTTCGGCGGAAGACCCACCATATATATAGGGCTTGATTATCCCGAGGCTGACAAGTCATACCTTGAGACAATTGCAGGACATGAGATAGGGCATGTTGCAAGGGATACAACTCCGGGAGTACTTGAAAGCTATGGCGCCAATCTTGATATGGAGCACGGAAGGCTTCTTTCCATAACTCCCTTCAGCGAACATTTCATAGGAGAAGGGATGGCAACCTTTTTTTCAAAGCTTCTTGTCCCCGGACATCCGGACAAACATTATCTTTTTTATGGAGATGATGCACTTCTATGGTGCGAAGAAAACATGGGGTTTATCGAAGAGAAACTGCTCAAAGAGGCAAATCAGATCGGAAATATCGGAAGATATTACCGTAAAGGCACACTCAGAGAGGGTTCTCCGGGAAGAGAAGATTATTTTTACGGATTTAAAGTTGTTGAATCAGTTTACAAAAGTAAAGGGATAAAAGAACTTCTCGGGATGAGCTCAAGGGATATACTGAGACATTATTTTTCCGGAAAAAGCGGTTCCTGACCTGACTACTCGTAATGAGCTTGTTCTCTCATCTCAACAAAACGCTTGACGGATATTATAGTTTTTATATATGAATAGTTATTCATATAATCAATTGGCATTTTAGCGGGACAACAAGCTACAAATTTTAAAGTGCGTAAATTTTTTTTACAATATGGCCATATTAAGTTAACAAAAGGTTGATAATAATATTGTCAGAAGTTATTAATAAAAAAACTCAAATATGAGGTGTTTATATGAGTGAGAAACATACGCTCTTTACATTGGGCGAAACTTCAAAAGGCTGGATGGTTCTTGCCATCATTGCCAATCTGCTGATTACAACTGCTACAGTTGTTTTTATTGACCGCACAGGAGCTATAGTCAAGCTCGTCGAAGATTTCATGAAATCAAATCCGGAAACAAGAACTTTCCCGACAGAGGTTTTTCAGCAGGCGCTGATTATAATGTTTTGCGCGGTTGTTATAAGGCTTATCTTCTCATGGTCTGCAACCAAGGCTGTTTATGAAATAGGTGCAAAGGTTAAGCTTGATACGAGGAGGAAGATTTATTCAAAGATACTGGACCTTGAACTTGCGTACCGTGATGTTAAAAAAACAGGAAGTCTTTCGACCACCACAGTGGAAGGTGTCGAACAGCTTGAGAACATCTATGGTCTTGTGACTCCTCAGGCATTCTTAAGTGTCCTTGTTCCGGCAGGTCTTTATTTTTATCTCAAACCTATTAATAGTACCATTGCATTGACCCTTCTTCTCATGGTTTTCCTAATACCGATAAGCCTTGTCTTCGTGCGCGCGTGGATAAGCAGGGTGGCAAAGTCGCACTGGGGGGTTTATGAGAATCTCAATGCCTATTATCTCGATTCTTTGCAGGGTATTACTACGCTGAAAACCTTCAAACTTCTTGAAAAGCGCACAAAACTGATAGGAGAAAAAAGTGAAGCTTTTCGCATAAGAACAATGAGTCTCCTTTATTCTAATCTTGTTTCTACATTATCTATGGACATTATATCCATGGTAGGTACGGCAACAGGAATAGCTCTTGCAATACACTACCTGCAAAGCGGTTCGCTGACAGTAGCTTCTGCAACAGTTGTAGTCCTTATCGCTTACGAGTTTTTCCGTCCCCTTCGTCTGCTGGGTGCTTATACGCACATTGCAATGCAGGCGATGGCAGCCATAAGGTCGATATTCGAGCTTTTAAATCAGGATCCAAAAAAGGATGAGCTTAGCAGGAAAACCGCAGTGGAAACGGTAAATCTTAATGGCAACTATGACATTGTTTTCAGGAACGTAAATTTCTCTTACAAAGATGACAGGAATCCGGTTCTAAAAGGTCTTAACCTTGAATTAAAAACTGGACAGATTACAGCTCTTGTTGGTTCCAGCGGGTGCGGGAAAAGCACGATTGCAAATTTGATTACAAGATTTTATGAGCCGACAGGAGGGGAGATAACTATTGGCAATCAGTCTCTTTATAAAATCAATCCCCTTGAGCTTCGTAAAAACATAGCTGTTGTCGCCCAGAGAACATACCTTTTCCACGGAAGTATAAGGGAAAACCTCCTTATAGCAAAACCTGATGCAACGGATGCAGAACTTTATGAAACCTGCAGGAAGGCAGGCATCATAGATTTTGTAAATTCCCTTCCTGAAAAACTTGATGCATCTCTCGTAGAGCAGGCCAGGAACCTCTCAAGCGGACAGATACAGCGGATAGGTATTGCCCGTGCACTTCTTAAAGATGCTCCCATACTTATCCTCGATGAACCGACCTCAAATGTTGATGTTGAGAATGAAGAGAAGATACAGGCAACACTTCATGAAATTGCAAAAACAAAAACAACCCTTGTCATCGCACACAGACTTCGTACAGTCCGTGAGGCTGATAAGATAGTAGTTATAGACAAGGGGAATGTTGTTGAAACAGGAACGCACGATGAACTTATAAACAGGAAAGCGGCTTATGCGACACTTGTGAACAGCCAGCAACGGCTTGAAACTCCAAGCATGAATTGACGGGAATATAAAAAACTAAATTTGAGGTTAAGATATGGAAAATAAGAATAAAGAGATGTCGAGGCCCAAGATCATCCTCCGCCTCTTCAAGATGGTAAAGCCAGTTAAGGGGATGATGTTCTATGCGATTTCCTGGGGTATTATAAACCATCTGTCAAATATCGCGCTGCTCACATTAGGTGCATGGCTTGTTTCATCCTTTCTTATTCCTGGTGCCACTCCTCCAGGTACAATTTTATATGTCCTTCTTTTTGTATTTGGAATAATGAAAGCAGTAGGAGCTTATCTTGAACAGCTTGGCAATCATGATGTTGCATTCAAACTTTTAGCACACCTTAGAACTTCATTCTACAAGGAGCTTGAACCTCTTGTCCCGGCGAAACTCCTTGATAAAAGGAGTGGCGATGTTATTTCGAGGATTGCCGGCGATATAGAGATAATCGAGGTTTTCTTTGCCCATACCATTTCTCCCTTTGCAATCGCTTACAGCGTTTCCCTTGCAGTGTTGATATTCCTCTCTGCATGGTGGTGGGTTCTCCCGCTTGTTGTTTTACCTTTTCAGTTTATTCTCGGATTCGTCGTTCCCGTGTCATGGGAGCGGTATGTGAGAAAGACCGGCCAGAAGCTTCGTGGCACCCTTGGAGAAACCAATGCGTATCTTACCGATTCTCTTCAGGGACTTGAAACAATTCTCCTCTTTAATCAGGGCCCCAGCCGGAAAGATATGATAAACAAAAAAGGGCTGGCTTTGAACAATATTAAAAGAGGACATTCAATCCGTCAGGGTTGGCTCATAGGTTTTGTGAATGCAGTGATACTCCTTGCAAACCTCACAGTAATATATTTTGCAGTGCAGGGATACCTCTCGGGTGCGCTCACTGCACAGGGGATGATAACCGTATCAGTTGCCACGGTAAGCGCCTTTACACCTCTTCTCTCTGTAGGACTTGTGTCCCATTACCTCACAGAATCATTTGCCGCAGGAGAGAGGCTTTTTACAATCATTGACGAAAAACCGGAAGTGGTTGACTCTCCAGATGCTACGACCGAGCTTCCAAAGAATTTTGACATCAATTTAAAGAATGTAGTTTTTAAATATAAGGAAGAAGGTCCGGCTGTCCTCGATAAATTAAACCTCTTTATCCCGCAGGGGCAGTCTATTGCCATAGTAGGTGAAAGCGGAAGCGGCAAAAGCACGATACTGCGCCTTCTCATGAGGTTCTGGGAATTTAGCAGCGGAGAAATCATGATAGGAGGAAAGGATATCAGGGGGTTTCAACAGAGGACAATCTTCGATATGATGTCCATTGTTTCACCGGATTCACATCTTTTTGATACAAGCATTAAAGACAACATTTCTATCTCAAAGCCTGATGCAACCATGGATGAGATAACTAAAGCCGCGCAGATGGCAAACATTCATGATTTTATTTTAACGCTTCCAAAAGGATATGATACTTCCATAGGAGAGCTTGGAGACAAACTTTCCGGCGGAGAACGCCAGCGCATAGTTATAAGCAGATTGCTGCTGAAAAACCCTCCCATACTTCTTTTTGACGAGCCCACATCGAACCTTGACTACTACAACGAGAATGCCATCCAGGAAACGATTAACGAAGTTTGCAAAGACAAGACAGTTATAATAGTAACTCACAGGCTGTCGCTTCTTGCCAATGTTGACAAGGCATATCGTCTTCAGAACGGCAAGCTTGTTGAGATTGGAATTCCGGGAAGACAGGCCTCAGCCTCAGCCGTATAGTAATTTTCGCAACGAAATTTTTTATAGCCGCAGATAGAATCCTGCGGCTTTTTTATTTTTCGAAAAAAGCTTTTGGAAGAGTTTCAGGATCAAGGCTGTCGTAGAACTTTCCAATTTTAAGCGACGTCTCTTTGATATCCTTTATTGTTTTCTTTGTAAGATAAGCGATTGTGAGAGCAGCCATATCACTGGTAAGATTAAGCTTCATGTGCTCCGGTATTTCCATGTCCTTGCACCAGACTTCTCCTTCCCATGCTGGTTCGCAGACATCTACAGTCTCAAAATGCTCATCTCTTAACTGCAACCCTTTCCCCTCTTCAACTGCAACAATGAATCGCCATTTAGACTGGTAAGAAGGGGTCAAATCTCCGCTCAGACATAGGAACTCTTCTTCAAATACATTGGCTCTCACGGAAAAAAGATAATCTGAGATTTTAGATGTTATGAACTGCGAGCAGATATATTCTTCCGGCAATTCATTTTCAAGGAGAGGCAAATCAGCGATGCCGGCTATAGCCCTGAATCCCTTGCTCCATCTGCCGGCACGTCTTTTAAGTGCGGTCTTCCCGAATCTCTCAATCATTTTCTCAACCTGCTCTGCTTTGCCTGTATATATTTCACTATAAGGGAGATTGAATTTCTCTTTCAAAAACTCATACTGCACCCATTTGTCTTCAAGACGGAATAGAGGATAGAGCTTTTGAGGCAAAGGTCCTTTCCTGTCGAGCCATATCTTGAATTTGCGGTGTTCTTCAAACCATGGAGTGCTGGTGATATAATCGGAGAAAGATCTACCGTATACTTTCTTTGCGATTTCATCGATGCGGTCGTAAATTCCAGAACTGCGTCCGTAAGTCAACCTGCTTGCCACGTCGTATTCGAAGGCTCCTCCGGGAAGCCCGATATTGACTTCGGAAATAAATGGAGTCCCGTCACCTGCTATTAAAAAGTCGATTCCCAGATACATTTTGTCATAGTTTAAACTGTTTTGTTTCTAAAATATAATATAACAGAAACATTAACCACAAATAAAAAAATCATCCATGCAACATTCCTTGATATGTCTTGACATGCATTGAATATTCAGTTGACAGCACCGGATATTCAATGTATTGTTTTAGCATGATAAACAGGGACAAAGAATGTGACAGACTGCGCGGACTACTTCGCCGCCATCCCGTAGTCGGGATAATCGGTGCTCGTCAGGTTGGAAAAACCACTCTTGCGCGGAACATCGCCGAAGTATCGAGTGCGCGTACGGTTTTTTATGACATGGAAAACCCGGAGGATATTGCGAGGCTCAGCGACCCCATGCTCGCTCTAAAGAATACGCGCGGGTTGGTTGTTATTGATGAGATCCAGCGCCATCCCGACCTTTTCCCGGTACTCCGAGTGCTCGTTGACCGCCCGGGCAGGCCTGCCCGGTTTCTGGTGCTGGGAAGCGCCTCACCAGAGCTGCTCCGGCAGGGTGCCGAGAGCCTGGCAGGCAGGATCGTCTATCACACTCTCGGAGGATTTACGATTGATGAGGTTGGCACAGGACAGCACGAGCGTCTCTGGCTGAGAGGCGGTTTTCCCCGGTCATACCTTGCCCGGACTGGCAGCGAAAGTGATGAGTGGCGGCAGGGGTTCATTCGCACTTTCCTGGAGCGCGATCTGCCGCAGCTCGGCATTATGATTCGTTCAACTACGCTTCGCAGGTTCTGGACAATGCTTGCCCATTACCACGGTCAGATATGGAACGCCTCGGAATTCGGCCGTTCCTTCGGAGTGGCCGATACAACGGTTCGTAATTACCTCGATATCCTGACATCAGCCCTTGTCGTTCGGCAGGTACAGCCGTGGTATGAAAACATCGGAAAGCGGCAGGTGAAGGCGCCCAAGGTGTATCTCGCCGATACCGGAATACTGCACGCGCTGCTGAATATCAAAACACTGAACGATCTTCAGGGGCATCCGAAGATGGGCGCTTCGTGGGAGGGGTTTGTAATCGAGCAGATAGTACGGCGTCTGGGAGCAACGCCCGAGGAATGCTATTACTGGGCAACCTATTCCGGCGCCGAGCTTGACCTTTTAGTTGTTCGGGGCAGACTGCGTCTTGGCTTCGAAATCAAACGAACGTCCGCACCCAGGGTCACGCCGTCCATGCGGAGTGCACTGTCAGACCTCAAACTTCAAAGACTCGATGTCATTTATGCGGGAGAGCATACATTCCCTATTGAAAAGAACATTCGGGCTGTCGCGATCACGCGCCTTCTGGATGATCTCCAGCCGCTAAGATGAGGAGAAAAACAAAATATGTCTGAAAGTTTTGAAGTCTGTGTTATTCAGCTTGCCATACGGTTTGGGAAAGTTGAGGAGAATCTTGAAAGGGCTGTAAAGCTGATTTCGAAAAACAACAGCGATGACTGCCGCCTCTTTGTCCTGCCCGAGATGTGGACAAGCGGTTATGATTACAGGAATCTTTCAAAGATAGCTGAGAAGAGCAATTTTGTTATTGAGGAATTATGCGGCATTGCCAGAGCCTGCGATGCAATTATCATAGGCTCCATGCCGGAGGCGGACAACAGCTCAATCTACAATACTGCTTTTGTCATTGATGAGGGCGGAAATGTCGCAGGCAGATACAGGAAGGTGCATCTTTTCTCTCCAATGGCTGAAAACAAATATCTGTCCGCCGGTAAAGATTCCCCTGTTTTTCAGACTTCCCTCGGGAAAATCGCAGTTATGCTCTGCTTTGACATAAGATTCCCCGAGTTTGCGCGAAGCCTTGCATTGGGAGGCGCTGAAATCCTTGTTGTCCCTGCGCAGTGGCCCACGGTGAGAGTTGAACACTGGAAAACACTTTTAAAAGCAAGGGCGATTGAAAACCAGTTGTTTGTCATTGGCGCTGCTGCATCCGGAAGAATCGGCAAATTCGATTTTTGCGGCAACTCAATGATCATTGCCCCTGACGGAACTATACTTGCCAAGGCGGGCAAAAAGGAAAAGATCATAAAGGCAACCATAAATCTTGCAGAGATAAAAAAAGCCCGAACCCTTATGCCCTGTTACCAGTCAAGGGTGCCGGAAGTTTATAAAATTTAGTAAGATGATTCTTGATTTTTCTCTGGCAAAATAATCACAACAGCCTCATAATTCTTTTACTGTTCAAAACTTAGGAGGAACTGCGTTGGAACATTATGAATATTCAAATCCTGTTTTTGAGATGGCGGTAAACCAGTTTGAAGCCGTCGGAAAACTACTTAAGCTTGATCACAACATCATTGAGCGGATAAAGCATCCAACAAGAAGCATTGTTGTCTCTGTTCCCGTAAGAATGGATAATGGGACGACCGAGGTTTTCATGGGCTATCGTGTTCAGCACAATCTCACAATGGGGCCAACCAAAGGCGGAATCAGGTACCACGAGGATGTGTCACTCGGCGAGGTTTCTGCCCTTGCAATGTGGATGTCATGGAAGTGCGCCCTTATCGGACTTCCCTATGGCGGCGCAAAAGGCGGGATAAAATGTGACCCCACAAAGTTCAGCATCGGGGAGCTTGAGAGGCTTACAAGACGTTTCACATCAGAGATCATACTTATCATAGGACCTGAGACCGACATCCCTGCCCCGGACATGGGGACCAATGAACAGACAATGGCATGGATGATGGATACTTACAGCATGCAGAAAGGGCACACTATCCCCGGAGTCGTGACAGGAAAGAATGTCCTGCTTGGCGGCTCCGAGGCAAGGAACAAAGCTACGGGAGGAGGCCTTATCCATCTGATCTCAGAAACTTTGCCGCTCATAAATTTTAAAGGTGATGATGTGAGAATCGCCGTACAGGGTTTCGGGAATGTTGGGAATTCGGCGGCAGAGATAGCGGCAAGGAAGAAGTGGAAGGTTGTGGCAATCAATGATGTGTCAGGCGCGCTTTATAATCCAAAAGGGATAGATGTGATGGCTCTTCTCTCTTATGCAAAGGAGGCAGGCAGCATCAAGGGGTTTAAAGATGCGGAGCCTGTAGATGTCGATGATTTCTGGGGAGTTGACTGCGATGTCATGATTCCTGCCGCAGTTGCAATGAGTATCACGGAAAAAAATGCTGACAAACTTAAGTGCTCTATTGTGGCTGAAGGGGCAAACGGTCCTACTACGGTGGAAGCGGATAAGATCCTTGAAGAAAAAAAGATTACTCTCATTCCTGATATACTTGCCAATGCAGGAGGAGTGACGGTCTCTTATTTCGAGTGGGTACAGGATCTTCAGAGCTTTTTCTGGAGCCATGAAAGGGTGGTTGGCGAAGTGAAAAAGCTTCTTTCCAAATCATTCCGTGAGGTTTTGGCACGCAAGGAAAAGGAAAAAGTCACGGCACGCACAGCGGCACTGATGATAGGGATTGAAAGAGTCGCAAAGGCAAAGAAGATGAGGGGTTTGTATCCTTAAAAAGAGATGTCGGATTTCTGAACAGTATTTAGCTCTAAAAATCAATAAGTTATGCTTGGCGCTTAATAACTGTCGGATTCCTATACACTTTTATATTTAAGTGGACTTATTTCGTTATCTAATTTTTCATAAAAAATCACAATAAAAACAAACCATTAAGTTCTCGCATTTCTGCTGGCATAAACCTTGCTTGCTTTTTTATATAATTTTTTACTTCCAGATAAACTAACCTTTCAAAGGGGACAATTTAATGGACTCCAGGAAAAAACCTTATAAAGAACCAACCATAAAAGCAGTTAAACTTGTTCCTGAAGAGTCTGTTCTCGGTGTCTGCAAAAGCGATACTGTGGCGGGGCCGAACCAGTCCACATGTGTAATCCCACAATGCTTTAATCCTGGAAGCTGAGTCAAGTTTGTATTTATAGAGCTATAAACAGGGGGAGGGAATTGTGTCTGATAAAAATCCACAGGTTATTCTTTTTTTTACTCTTGCTGTTCTTGCATTTTTTCTTGTTTCGAACTCTGATGTAAATATCGCTTATGCCGCTGATACTGATTCGGATGGCATAGATGATTCAGTAGATAACTGCCCTGCAATACCCAACCCTACTCAGACAGACCAGGACAATGACGGAATTGGTGACCCATGTGATTCAGATGTTACAACTATTACACTTGCCCCTGTTGCTGAAGGGACTAAAAATACAAGACGTTTTGATTCAGCCTCATTCCCGGTTGAGGGTTGCTGGAATCCCCATACTTTTTCTTCTATAGGAGAAGGAATACGTGTTTCTTTTTATTCTTGTGCGGATATATGTGTAAAAAATACCCAAAATGGGATAATTGAATTTGATATTTCAAGTCTGAGCTCATTAGTCCCCGGGACATTTTCTGCGGAATTATTGTTATATGGTACTGTTTCTCACCCAGGGGTTGTTTATGTTAATAATTTAAATGAAAGCTCGGAAGGGGAAACATTATCTACCAATATTTCTGTGGGGGAGAATATTGGGTCTATACCTTCTGATTTTTCTTTTTCACCAATATTTCACTATATAAATGTTACTACTGCCTTAAATAATGATTTGTTACAGCTATCCTCAAATTCTTATTCAGGATTTTTCTTTAGTCCAAAGATTTTTTATAAACCAAATCCTTGGGCTATTGCTTATTCAGGAACCAATGCTAACTTTTACACTTCTTCTTCCGGTTCAGAAACCGCTCCAACATTAAGGATTATCATCAATAATAACAATCCAACCGCAATAACACTTTCATCTTTTACAGCATTGCAAAAAGAGAAAAAGGTTTTTGTAACATGGCAGACCGCTACAGAGATCAACAACCTCGGCTTTAATATATACCGCAGTGAGTCTGAGAACGGGCAATATACAAAGATAAACAAAAACCTCATCCACGCAAAGGGGAATTCAACCAAAGGCGCATCTTATAAATTCAAGGACAAACATATAGTGAATGGCAAGACTTATTGCTACAAGCTTGAGGATGTTGACTCGGACAATACAAAAACCATGAATGGTCCAAAGTCCGTGGCGGTGAGTTTCAGGAAGAAGAAATAAAAAGAGGGAGGGGAGCATGTTTAAATCAGGTGCATTGCGCTTTGTTGTTTCTGCTTTTCTAATCATACTAATTCCATCTATTTCCATCTCTGCCACACCTCCTGATAAAGCCAAGATAATGGAGCGGACTGCAAAGCTTCAGATCCCCTTCATTGAGAACAAAGGACAGGTCAAAGACACGTCTGTAAAATTTTATGCAAACACTTTTGCGGGGAATGTCTATGTAACTGACAAAGGAGAGATTGTTTATGGGATGATGAGGGAAAACCTCGTTGGAGCAAAAAACCCATCCATAAAAGGGAATGAGAAGGCAGTTACAAACGTAAATTATTTCGTTGGAGATAAGAAGGATTGGAAGAGCGGTATACCCACATGGCAGAGCGTAAGCCTTGGTGAAGTTTATGATGGGATAGAATTAAACCTCAAAGCTTATAGTAAGAATGTTGAGAAACTATTTATAGTTAATGAGTGTGGTAGCGTTGAAGATATAAAAGTGAGTCTTGAAGGGGCTGATAATCTCGAAGTAAATTACGCCGGCGAACTTGAAGTTGAAACATTACTCGGGACTGTGAAATTCACAAAGCCTGTTGCTTATCAGGAGATTAATGGCAAAAGAGTTAATGTGAAGTGCGAATTTGTCATTGCGAGTGAGCAAAGCGACCGCGGTAATCTCAGCAATTATGGTTTCCGCGTCGCATCATATAACAGAAACTATCCCCTCGTCATCGACCCGCTACTTGCGTCAACGTTTATTGGAAATCTTGGTGATGAATGGATAAAGGCAATAGCCATAGATGCTTCCCGAAATATATATATTACAGGGAAAACTGAATTCTGTAATTATCCAACAACTCCAGGTGCATACGATACCACTTGTAATTATGGACCCGATATATTTGTTTCAAAGCTGGATAATAATTTAAGCACTCTCCTATCTTCTACTTTTATTGGAGGAATAATGCAGGATGTGGCACGGGCAATAGCTATAGATCCTTACGGGAATGTTATTATATCAGGTATAACTTCATCATATGACTATCCTAAGACTTCGGGTGCATACGACACATCATATAACGGAAGTAATGATGGTTTTGTTTCTAAGTTTAATAGTAGTTTAACCCTCTTAATGGCTTCTACTTTTATAGGTGGAATAAATGATGATGGAGTTTTCGCAGAGGTTTTAGACTCTTCAGGAAACATTATTATAAATGGATATACAAATTCAAATAACTATCCAACAACTCTTGATTCATATGACACATCTTATAACGGGAATACCGATTCATTTATTACTAAACTCGATAAAGATCTGAGTTCATTACTATCTTCCACATTCGTTGGAGGAACTGATGAAGAATATAGTTATTCCGTTGATATCGATTCTTCCGGAAACATATATATAGGCGGATTAACGTCATCTTTAGATTTCCCGACAACAATTGGGTCTTATGATACATCGTATAATGGTGGGTATTATGATGCCTTTGTCGCAAAATTTAATAAAAGTTTAACTTCTTTATTATTTTCCACATTAATTGGTGGAAGTGAACATGACTCAATAGATTCGATAGATGCGGGGTATGAAGGCTTCCTTTTTGCATCTGGTTCTACAAGGTCAGCAGATTTTCCTACAACGCCACTTGCTTATAATACATCATTTAATAATTCTATTTCAATTTATGATAAGTCGGATGCATTTATTTTAAAGCTTGATAATACTCTAAGTGCTCTTTTAGCTTCCACCTTTTTTGGAGGGAGCAACGAGGATTTTGGCCAGAAAATATCAGTAGATATCAATGGAAATGTATTCCTTAGTGGATTGACTTATTCATCTGATTTACCTATTGCATCAAATGTATTTGACACATCTTATAACGGTGACGGTGATGTGTTTATTTCTAAATTTGACAATAATTTAAGCTCTCTTTTAGCGTCCACTTTTTTAGGAGGATGCAGTTCCGATTATAATGGAACAATCCTTTTGGATTCTTCAGGAGATATCTTTGTAGCTGGAGTAACTCAGTCTTTTGACTTTCCAATAACACCAGGAGCATATGACACAAGCTTTAGTTCATGGTTTAATAGTACTGATATTTTCATTTCAAAGTTTGATAATAACTTAAGCGGCAATGCCCCAACCGCCATAACCCTTTCTTCATTTGCTGCAGAGCAGAAAGACAAGAAAGTCATTATCAAATGGCAGACTGCCACAGAGATTGATAACCTTGGATTTAATATCTACCGCAGTGAGTCTGAGAACGGGCAATATATAAAAATAAACAAGAAGCTAATCCATGCAAAAGGGAGTAGCACCAAAGGCGCATCTTATAAATTCAAGGACAGGAATGTAATTACCGGAAAGACGTACTGGTACAAGCTTGAGGATGTTGACTCGGACAATACTAAGACCATGAATGGTCCAAAGTCCGTGGCGGTGAATTTCAGGAAGAAGAAATAATAAGGGGTAATAAGTTATGTCTCATAAGAAAACTCAATATATCCTTATTTGTGCAATTACAGTTCTCGCGGTTTTTTTTGCTATAGATTTTAATTCAGATATTGCCTGTGCTGCTGACGCTGATTCTGACGGAATTGACGATTCAATAGACAACTGCCCTAGTGTCTCAAATCCGGATCAATATGATATAGATACCGATGGTATTGGTAATGCCTGTGATGATGATATGGATGGAGACGGGATATTAAACAATCTTGACAACTGTTCTACAATTCCAAATTCCGGACAGGAAGATGCAGATAGCGATGGAAGAGGGAATCCATGTGACCTTAATCTTACTTTGCTTGGATCATGTGAGACATCTGGTACAGCTGAACGCGTTTATGTTTCCGGTAACACCGCCTATGTTGCAGATGGTGCAGAGGGGCTTGTGATGATCAATACCACTAATCCTTATTCTCCACAGTTACTGAGTGCATACAATGTGTTTGGCTCTGCTTATGATGTCAAAGTGGAAGGTACTAAAGCATATGTTGCAGGAGCAAATGGTCTTGCAATAGTGGACGTGAGTAATCCTTCATTGCCAACTCTTCTTGGTTCATATGCAACATCTACTGAATCCAGAAATATTTTCGTTTCCGAAAACAGAGTTTTTATTAATGGATTAATAATTGATGTAAACGATCCTTCTTCACCAGCTCTGATAGGTTCATATCCGGGTGATGATGTATTTGTTTCCGGAAATTTAGCTTATAGTATTACCGGTGAAGGTATATCAATATCAGATATAAGCGACCCTTCGGAACCATTACTTATTGGAGAATATTTGGACAGCCAGTATTGTGGGATGCAAAATATTTTTGTTTCCGGGACAATTCTTTATGCAGGTCAAAATTGCGCTGAACATTGGGGTGCAGGTAACGACCTTATATTAATGGATGTAAGTGATCCTTCTTCACCAATTTTGGTTGGTCTAAATTACCGGAATTCCTTAACAACAGGGGGCCTCAAGGATGTCTATATTTCAGGAAATATAGCTTACACAATTAATTCATCTATTGGTCTTACACTTGTTGATTTAAATTATCCACATCTGCCGACACCTGGTACCATTCCTTTTCAATTTCAATATTTTGGTTCTTACGATGTTTATGGTTATTACATGAATGATATTTTTGTGTCAGGTAACAGAGTTTATATTGCATCATCTCCTTATCCGGGACCTCATGCCGGGCCTCGTGGTCTTAAAATAATGGAAGTTTCATTACCAGGGACTCCAACTGCCATAACGCTTTCTTCATTTGTTGCGGAACAGAAAGGGAAGAGGGTCATAGTAAAATGGCAGACCGCGACAGAGATCGATAACCTCGGCTTCAACATCTATCGCAGTGAATCTGAGAACGGTGAGTATGTGAAGATAAACAAGAAGCTCATCAAAGCAAAGGGAAGTTCAACCAAAGGCGCATCTTATAAATTCAAGGACAAACATGTTGAGTCCGGCAAGACTTATTACTACAAGCTTGAGGATGTTGACTCGGACAATACAAAAACCATGCATGGGCCAAAGTCTGTGGCGGTGAATTTCAGGAAGAAAAAATAAAAAGTAAATACAGCTTAGCTTCTCTGATGTGTCGGAGAAAGTTACAGTTTAATAGGGGGTTTATGATTATGAACATTTTGCCAACCAAAAAATTTGTTTTCTTTGCAGTTCTCTTTATTTCTCTCGCATTCAATTCATTCGGTGCTGGGGTTGATATTAAGGTGTTGGGGGTTATTGGTGAGGCTTATAATGATGTGGTGGTCAATGGTAGTTACGCCTATGTTGCAACAGCAAGCGGCTTGGTTGTCCTTGATGTTTCAACTCCATCATCTCCCATCAGGGTTGGAACTTACATAACTACAGATGCAGCAAAGAATATTTTTGTTTCCGGCAATACCATATATTTGTTGAGTTCTTCATCAGGGTTGATGGTCCTTGATGTGTCAGATCCATCTTCTCCAATTTTGCTCGGTTCCTACAATATCCCCGGCAATGCTAACGATGTATATGTATCCGATAAAAAGGCGTATGTGGCTAATGGTGGTTCAGGGCTTCAGATAATAGATGTGTCAAATCCTGCTTTTCCTGAGTTGCTTGGTACATACAATACACCAGGTTATGCTAATGGTGTATATCTATCCGGTATGACAGCGTATGTAGCTGATTCTGCAGCAGGTCTTCAGATAATAGATGTATCAAATCCATCATTTCCTGTTCTGATTGGTTCATACAATAGAGCTCAATATAGTAACGATAGGAATGTCTATGTTTCCGGCACCACGGCGTATGTAGCTTATATAGATTACAATTATTACTTTCAGTCAGGTCTTCGGATAATAGATATATCGGATCCTTCTTCTCCGGTGTCTCTTGGCGAATGCCCTGTGCCCGGTTTGGCTGATGTTGTTTATATTTCCGGAACTATGGCATATATGGCCGGTGATGCAGGTCTTCATATAATAGATGTATCTGATCCGTATTCTCCGACGCGTCTCGGTTCATATGATAGCGCTGCTTATCCTGATAGTGTTTATATTTCCGGAACTACGGCATATATGACAAGTGATTGTTCAGGTCTTCAGATAATAGACGTATCAAATGTTATTCCACTTGTTCCTCTTGGTTCCTACGCGACACCCCGTTATGCTTTTGATGTATCAGTGTCCGGTACGACAGCCTACGTGGCTGATGAAGATTCAGGTCTTCAGATAATAGATGTATCAGATCCATCTTCACCTGTTCTTCTTGGAGCATACGATACACCCGGTAGTGCGAGAGATGTATATGTATCCGGAACTACAGCCTATGTGGCTGATGAAGATTCAGGTCTTCAGATAATAGATGTATCAAATCCGTCTTCACCTGTTCTTCTTGGAGCATACGATACACCCGGTAGTGCGCGAGATGTATATGTAACCGGCAATAGAGCATATGTGGCTGATTGGGATTCAGGTCTTCAGATAATAGATGTATCAAATCCGTCTTCACCTGTTTTTCTTGGGTTATACCATACTCCTGATTATGCTAAAGGTGTATATGTAACCGGCACTACTGCATATGTAGCTGATTGGGGTTCAGGTTTTCAGATAATAGATGTATCAGATCCTTCTTCACCTGCTCTTCTTGGAGCATTCGATACTTACAGTTATGCTAATGGGGTTTATGTATCCGGCACTACAGCCTATGTGGCTGATGATATTTTTGGTCTTCAAATCATAGATGTGTCAAATCCAACTGCTCCTGTTCTTCTTGGTTCATATAAGATATCTGGACCTGCTTATGTAATGAATGATACTGCATGTGATGTTTATGTTTCCGGAACTACAGCATATGTGGCTGGTTATGGAGGCCTTCAGATAATCGATGTATCGAATCCGTCTTCTATGGCGCTTATTGGGAGATACGATACAACCGGCTTCGCTCATGGATTGTATGTTTCAGGTGCTAAGGTATATTTAGCTGATGGAGGATATAGTGGTAGTTTTATAGGGCTTGAAATAATCGATGTATCAGATTTTTCTCCTCCTGTGTTGCTTGGTTCTTACAATAATCCTTCTGGCAATGCTAATGCTGTACAGGTTTCAGGCAATACCGCATATGTGGCTAATGGTAATTCAGGTATTCAGATATTGAATGTGTCGAAACCTGCTTCACCTAAGTTGCTTAGTACCTGTGATACATTTGGCAGTGCTAAGGATATATTTATATCTGGAACAACGGCGTATGTCGCGAATGTGGATTATAATTATAAAATTGAATCTGTTTTTCAGATAATAGATGTATCAAAGCCAGATTCTCCAGTGTCTCTTGGGGAATATCCTGTGCCCTATGCGAATAGTGTATATGTTTCCGGTAATACAGCGTATGTAGCCTGCGGAGACGGGACTTTTTATAGCTATGGAGGTGTTCAGATAATTGATGTATCAAATCCCGCTTCAATGGTGTTTCGTGGTTCATACGACATGTCTGTTTCTTCTGACATATTTGTTTCCGGTAATAAGGCTTATGTGGTGAATGGTGATTCAGCTCTTCAGGTAATAGATGTGTCGGAACCATCTTCCCCTCTGCCTCTCGGTGCATACTTTGGTACACATGGCTCTGCCAAGAGTTTAGATGTTTCCGGAACAACTGCATATGTGGCGGGTTATGGAGGTCTTCAGATAATAGATCTATCCAATCCTGCTTCACTGGTTTATCGTAGCTCATATTATATTGCAGGGGATGTTAATGATGTCTATGTTTCAGGTAGTACTGCATATGTAGCCAATGGCAGTGCAGGTCTTCAGATAATAGATGTATCAAATCTGTCTTCTCCCAAGTTACTTGGCTCATATGATACACCCGGATATGCAGAGAAGGTATTTGTTTCCGACTCCGAGGTTTATGTTGCTGATAATAATGGTGGACTAATAATATTGGTGATCTCAGAGTCGGAGATACCCACTGCCATAACCCTTTCTTCATTTACAGCATCACAGAAAGGAAAAAAGGTTGAACTGAAATGGAAGACTGCCACAGAGATCGATAACCTCGGTTTCAACATTCTGCGCAGTGAAGTTGAGAGCGGGCAATATACAAAGATAAACAAAAAGCTTATCCATGCGAAAGGAAGTTCAACCAAAGGCGCATCTTATAAATTCAAGGACAAACATGTTGAGTCCGGCAAGACTTATTACTACAAGCTTGAGGATGTTGACTTGGACAATACCAAGACCATGAATGGTCCAAAGTCCGTGGTGGTGAATTTCAGGAAGAAAAAATAAAATAATAGAGGAATTTTTGAACCTTTTAAAGGCTTTAAAAATAAATGTGATAGATTTCTCTTCTCAATAGTATAAAATAATCAGGCTACTCAATTTGCTTATTTATGCTAATTTAATGCTTGATATTGCTGAAGTGTTCTAATAAAACAAACACACAATTTATTTAACTTTTATAGCATATTGCTTGTTTGTCATAAAAGAAATTCATTAGTTGGATGTTTTATGTCAAACTTAATTCTAATGATTTTTTAAGGAGACTTCAATGGGCAAAGCAAAGAAGGTTTACAAAAGACCAACCATCAGAAAAGTGAAACTCGTACCGGAGGAAGCAGTGCTTGGCGTTTGCAAGAGCGACACTGGCGCGGGACCCAACCAGTCAACATGCATTATTCCGCAGTGCTTTAATCCAGGGAGCTGATGAGTATAAATTCAAAAATTTTTTTTGGAGATGTAGAAATGAGTAAGCTTAGATCCATTCATCTTATCACTATTCTTGTTGCGTTGCTTATTGTAATTGTTGCATTCCTTTTGTTTCCTTTCTTTGTATTCTCTGCAACATTACCAGATGATACAAAATTAATGGTAAGGGCATCAAAACTTCAGATTCCCTTTGTTGAAAACAACGGGCAGATGAAAGATAAATCCGTGAAGTTCTATGCCAGTACATTCGCTGGCAATGTTTATGTGACAGAGAAAGGGGAGATTGTGTATGGATTTTTCAAAGAGTCTCTTATTGGCGCCACGTTACCAAACATCAAAGCCGAAGGCAAAGCTGCCACGAAGGTGAATTATTTTGTTGGTGCTAAGGATAACTGGAAAGCTGGTATTCCTACATGGGACAGCGTAAGTCTTGGCGAAGTTTATGAAGGTGTAGAGCTTAAACTTAAAGCCTATGGCAGGAATGTTGAGAAGCTTTTTATAGTCAATGAATGCGGAAGTGTTGAAGATATTAAAGTGACCCTCGAAGGAGCTGACAATCTCGAAGTAAATAGCTCCGGAGAACTCGAAGTTGAAACAGAGCTAGGCACAGTTAAATTTACCAAGCCCTTTGCCTATCAGGAGATTGACGGCAAAAAGATTGAAGTAGGATGTGAGTTTGTCATCACGAGGGAGCAAAGTGACCGCAGCAATCTAAGTAGTTATGGCTTCCAGGTCGCTTCTTATAATAACAACTATCCTCTTGTAATCGATCCGCTGCTTGCGAGTACGTTTATTGGGGGAAACGATATTGATTATGTATATGGCATAGCGATAGATACATCAGGTAATGTTTATATTACAGGTAGCACTTATTCATATGATTTTCCTACTACGCCAGGGGCATATGATAGAGCCGGTTCTTTTTTTTATGAACAAGATGTTTTCGTCTCAAAGCTTAATAATACATTGACTTCCCTGCTTGCTTCCACATTCATTGCCGGCATTTCTGATGATGTTGCCGAGAATATAGCCATAGATTCTTCAGGAAATATTTACGTTGTAGGATATACTGAGTCATCTAATTTTCCCTATACAACTGGTGCTTATGATACCACCATAAACGGATATGCTGCTTTTATTTCAAAACTGGATAATACTTTGAGTTCTCTTCTTGCATCCACTTTCATAGACTATGGACAGATTCAAACTATAACCGTAAGTTCTTCAGGAAATGTTTTTGTAACAGGGAAAACTAATTCGCCAAATTTTCCAACCACAGCAGATGCTTATGATACTTCGTTTAGCGGCACTAGCGATAGTTTTATATCAAAGCTGGACAATGGATTAACTTCTCTTCTTGCTTCGACTCTCATAGGAGGAGGTTATGCTGAGGGAATAAGTGACTTAACAATAGATTCATCGGGGAATATTTATATCACAGGGGGAACCGGGAGCATCTGGTATTCATCCTCTTACCCAACTACACCGGGCGCTTATGATACTACGTACGGGGGGTGGGGAGATGTTTTTGTTTCTAAACTAAATAACTCATTGACCACTTTGCTTGCTTCCACATTTTTAGGAGGACAAGCAATGGATGGAGCTTCAGCAATAGCTTTAGACTCTTCAGGTAATGTCTATATAACAGGAGGAACCAGCACCCAAGGGATGATACCACCCGATTTCCCGACTACAGTTGGAGCTTATGTTACCTCATATGATGAACAAGCAGATATATTTATATCAAAATTTAATAATACATTGAGTTCCTTAATTGCTTCTACTCTTGGAGCAGGAGGGAGTTTAATAAAGATAGATTCTTCAGGGAATATTATTACTTCAGGGTGGTCGGTAATATCAAAAATGAATAACACACTGAGCGCTCTTCTCGATTCAGCACCTATAGAGTCCGGCTACAGTGATCATGTTATGGTGAGGGACATGGATTCATCGGGGAATATTTTTATTGCCGGCTACACTTCTGCTTCTGATTTTCAAACAACGGAAGGTGCGTATGACAGATCATATAATGGCGAATATGATGTCTTTGTCTCAAAGTATAGAATAGGGGATGATATACCTACAGCTATAACACTCTCTTCCTTTGCAGCAAATCAGAAAGGGAAGAAAGTCTCAATTAAATGGGAAACCGCCACAGAAATAGACAACATTGGTTTTAACATTCTACGCAGTGAATCTGAATCAGGACCTTATGAGAAGATAAACAAAAAACTTATTAACGCTAAAGGGACATCTACAAAAGGAGCGTCATACTACTTAAATGATAAGAACATCGAGTCCGGCAAAACCTACTGGTATAAGCTCGAAGACATTGACAGCAACAAAGGAATCATGGATCACGCGCCTCTTGCTGTGAAGATAAATTACAGAAAGAAAAAATAAGGAAGAATACGAGGATGCCTTATCAATACATGATGACCATGATGAAAGGGAAACAATGAAAAAAGTAATATATTTGCTCATGTGTTTTTTATTTGTTCCCATGTTTAGCATTTATGCAGTGGACTTTGAAGTTCTTGGCTATTACGGCGGTAGTTTTTATGACGTTGATGTGGCAGAGAATTATGCTTTTGTTGGTACACACAACGGACTTCTAATCTTTGATATATCAAATCCATCAACTCCTTCTACCGTAGGGAGTTTTAGCTCTAAAGGTTCTCTTCGAAGCATTAATGTTTCCGGCAGTACTGTTTATGCGGCGGACAATGTTAACGGGCTTTTAATTATTGATGTTAGTAATCCGGCTTCACCTTCTTTGCTCGGCTCTTATAAAACTCCTGGACATCCTTACAATTCGTATATTTCCGGAACAACAGCATATGTGGTTGATGTAGAGGGAACATTATCCATAATCGATATTGCAAATCCTGCTGTGCCAGCGCTGCTTGGATCATATAAAGCACCAACACCAACATTTGGTGTATATGTTTCAGGTACAAAGGCTTATATGACAGGAAGTTATGGAATTAAAATTTTGGATATAAGTGTTCCTGCTACACCTTCGCTTCTTAGCACCTATAGTTTTTCAGCCGCAGGGTTAAATGTTTACGTTGCGGGCACAACTGCCTATATTGCCGGCAGCAGTGGCCTTGTCATAGTTGATGTCAGCACTCCTTCGTCCCCAACTCTTGTAGGTTCATTTAATACATCAAGTGGTGCCAATGGTATTTATGTGGATGGGACAACTGCGTATATAGCAAATAATGTTTCCGGCCTGACAATAGTTGATGTAAGCACGCCTTCGTCTCCAATATTGCTTGGCTCATATGATACTTCAGGAACCTCGCTTTCAGTTTATCTCAAAGGAACAAACGCATACATTGCCGATGATAATGGAGGGCTTGCAATAATAAATGTAAGTAACCCGGCAACCCCGTCACTGGCAAGCTTGTATGAAACAACTATTGATTTTTATGATGTTTTTGTTTCAGGGTCTAAAGCATATCTTTCTGAACGTGCCGGGGGATTTAAAATAATAGACATAAGTAGTCCAAAACTACCTGTCCTGCTTAGCTCCTATGATACTCCGGGTGAGGTTTGGGGAATTTATGTTTCCGGCACAACAGCATATGTTGCGGATTATACTGCCGGCTTAAAAATATTTGATGTAAGCAATCCTTCATCACCTAATCTTCTTGGCTCATATGATACTGATGGTCAGTCTGAAAACGTTTATGTTTTCGGCTCAAAAGCATATATTGCTGATGGGTCTAATGGCCTAGTAATATTGGATGTCAGTAACCCGGCATCACCTTCGCTTATTGGGTCCTGTTCCACTTCTGGCATAGCAAGGAATGTTGTTCTGTCAGGGATGACAGCCTATATAGCGAATTATAATGACCTTGCAATAGTAGACGTAGCCAATCCTTCATTACCTATTCTTATTGGCTCATATGATACAAATGTTGTTGCTCAAAATGTTGATGTGTCTGGAACTGTTGCATATGTCGCTGATTGGGAGTCTCTTGAAATTGTAGATATAAGCAATCCAACGCTTCCATCTCATATAAGCTCATACAGTTCGAGCGGTTTTTTCGGACATGTTTCTGTGACAGGTACGATTGCGTATGTTACTTATGCAGGAGATGGGTTAACTGCATTGGATATCAGTAATCCAGCATCTCCTGTACTTGCTGGTTCATATGCACCAAATGGGTTTCCTAATGGCATTTATATTTCTGGATCAAATGCATATCTGACGGGTCAATACTTTGGATTTGTTGTTCTTAAGATTTCAGGCCCGGAAATCCCCACCGCTATCACCCTTTCCTCATTATCAGCAAATCAAAAGGGGAAGAAAGTCGCAATTAAATGGGAAACCGCCACAGAGATAGACAACATTGGCTTTAACATCCTGCGCAGTGAATCTGAATCAAGCCCTTATGAGAAGATTAACAGGAAACTCATAAAGGCGAAGGGGAGCAGTACAAAAGGAGCGAGCTATAAATTTAAAGATAAAAACATTATTGCTGGAAAAATTTACTGGTATAAATTAGAAGATATTGCTAGTAATGAAGTTAACGGCTTGAATGGTCCTGTTAAGGTTGAAGTGACTTACAGGAAAAGGAAGTAAATGGGAAATTTGAGTATAAAGAACTTTATAGGTACAATTTTTTTAATTCTCCTTTCTGCTACATTTTCAATGGCTGCAAATTATTCTGATTTAACCTCAACTCATCTTCCAATGATTCTTGATTCCAGCTCAGAAGCGGTAACTTCTGATTTTGACAATGACGGCGACAACGATATATTCGTGGCAAACTATGGAGAGGACAAACTGCTTATCAACAATGGAACGGGATACTTTACTGATGAGACAGGTGCAAGGCTGCCTGCTGATATAGACGATAGCCGCGGCGCTGCAGCAGGCGATGCGAACGGCGATGGCTATACGGATATTTTTGTGGCCAACAATGGACAAAACAGGCTTCTATTAAATGACGGGACAGGGCATTTCTCAGATGTCACTGCAACATGGCTTCCTTCAGGTTCAGAATTCTACAGCAGCGGGGCTTTTGGCGATATAGACGGCGATGGAGACATGGACCTCATTGTGTCGGTTTCCGGAATAAGCAAATCTATAAAAATATTTGTCAATGATAATGAAACAAAGTTTATAGATCAGACAAGCACGAGGTTGCCTTCTGATACATCCCATTACACGCAGAAAGTCATCCTTGCAGATTTTGACAGGGATGGAGACCTTGATATCTTCACGGTAAATTCCCTCAATAATTCCAATAAGCTTCTTATAAATGACGGAACAGGAATGTTTACCGAGGACGCAACCGGCATTATTCCTCCTGATACCAATTCAAGCAATTCAGCCGCAATTGCCGACATCAATGGCGATGGTTTAATTGACTACATATTTATTGCCAATGACGGGGGGCAGAGAAATAGACTTTATATTTACAATACTTCTACAGCTAAGTTTGAAGACAAGACAACTGCCAATCTTCCAGTTGATAATGATTACAGCTTTGATTGTGCCTTCGGGGATTTAGACAGCGACGGCGACCTTGATGTTGTCGTGGCAAACGGAAAGGATGCCGGACAGGCAAATAAAGTATATCTGAATAACGGCGGAGGGGTTTTTGCTTTTGCTTCTTCCTCTTTTTTCCCGGCAGACAGTGATTTCAGCACAGGCGTTATAATAGCAGGCTTTGACAGTGTTCCCGGGAATG
Source organism: Candidatus Schekmanbacteria bacterium (assembly GCA_016219965.1). Lineage (NCBI taxonomy): Bacteria > Candidatus Schekmaniibacteriota > Candidatus Schekmanbacteria bacterium. Next base: position 43,810 of record JACRJM010000003.1, on the reverse strand, counting down.
AGGTTTTTGTTACCAATTACTTTGAACAACGAAACAGGCTTTATTCAACAGGAGAAGTTCCCAGCGCCATCACACTTTCATCATTTACTGCAAAAGAGAAAAACAGGAAAGTCATTATCAGGTGGAAGACTGAAACAGAGATAGATAACCTGGGGTTCAATATCCTGCGCAGTGAAACAGAAGGCGAAGGATATGTCAAAATAAACAAGAAACTTATCAGCGCAAAAGGTACGAGCACAAAAGGGGCTAAATACAAGTTCATAGATAAGAATGTTAAGTCCGGGAGAACTTACTTTTACAAACTTGAAGATATTGACAGCAGCAGAGTAAGCACGTTGAACGACCCCATATCTCTTACAATGAGCAATAGAAAGAAGAAGTAATTGCTTCATAACTTCCTTGATTATTTCCCCTATCTTTCCCATAATCTGAAAATAATTTATTACACTCTCAGTTAAAGGGAGACTGTCTATGATTGAAGCCATTCAGTTTAAACTCAATGATAAACCTGTAAGCATTGAAACCGACGGAGAGAGGACGCTTCTTTGGGTGCTCCGCGTTGATCTCGGACTTACGGGCACGAAATATGGATGCGGCGAGAGCCACTGCGGAGCCTGCACTGTGGTAATGAACGGAGATGCTGTCCGCTCCTGCGCCCTGCCGGTAAAAGATGTGAAAGGCAAAGAAGTGATTACCATCGAAGGGCTGGAGAAAAATGGAACTCTCCATCCGCTCCAGAAGGCATTCATAGAGCATAATGCATTCCAGTGCGGGTTTTGCACATCCGGGATGATAATGAATGCATACAGCTTGCTTTTAAAGAACCTGAAACCAACTGATGCACAGATTATTGAAGGGATGGATAACAACCTCTGCCGCTGCGGCTCGCATATAAGAGCTATCGAAGCGATTAAAACCGCTGCTCTGGAAATAAGAGGAGAAAAGAAGATATGAAAAATGAAGAATATAAAGCCCTTTATTTTAAAGACATAAAAGAGAAAGATTTAAAAAATCCATTTGAGTTTGATAGACGCGGTTTCCTTAAGCTTCTTGGCGGCGGGATAGTGATATTTTTCTCCCTCGGCGATGCAGAGGCGCTTCAGGATGTGACGCGGCGCGCAGGCTTCCTCCAGATAAATCCCGCAGACCTTACGGGCTATCTTCGTGTCGGCGAAGACGGCAGGGTCTCATGTTTTACAGGCAAAATAGAAATGGGGCAGGGGGTGATGACCTCACTTGCGCAGACAGTGTCAGATGAACTTGATGTCCCGATGGAGCAGATAGAAATGGTCATGGGCGATACTGACCTATGCCCCTGGGATTTGGGAACATTCGGCTCTATGACGACCCGTTTTAGCGGGCCGCTTTTACGCGAAGCCGCTGCACAGGCACGCGCTGTGCTGATAGACCTTGCCGCCGAGCAGTTAAAAATTCCTGCTGACAGACTTGCGACAAAAGACGGCGTTGTTTTTGATAAGACAGACAGCAGTGGAAAATTGACCTATGCCGAGCTCGCCAAAGGTCAGAATATCGAAAAGAAGATGGATTCAAAGGCGGCAATTAAAAAAGACTCAGAGCTTACTGTTATTGGCAAAAGCGTAAAACGTCTCGATGCTCTGGAAAAGGTTACAGGTAAAGCTAAATACACAGGTGATCTGAATTTCCCCGGCATGTTATATGCAAAGATTTTAAGACCGCCAACCTACGGCGCAAAGTTAAAGAGTGTTGACACATCGGCTGTTGAGAAGATGAGCAATGTCTTGCTGGTAAAGGATGATGATTTTATTGCAGTACTCCATAAGACTCCTGACGGTGCAGAAAAAGCTCTTTCCCAGATAAAAGCACAGTATGAACCTATGCAAACTTTACTTGATGACAAGAACATATTTGAGCATCTATTAAGTGTTGCGCCAAAGGGGAAGGGAATGGCTAAGGGAGGAGATATTGCACAAGGGGAAAAGCTTTCTTCATCTGTCAGCGAGGCAACCTATTTTAACAGCTATGTAGCTCATGCACCGATTGAGAACCACACTGCAGTTGCAAGCATGGAAGGTACAAAGATGACTATTTGGGCTTCTACTCAGACTCCTTCACTTTTAAGACAGATGGTAGCAGGAAAATTAAAAACCTCCCTCGCAAATGTCCGCATAATCACGCCTTATGTTGGAGGAGGGTTCGGAGGGAAGACAGAAAACCAGCAGGCGCTTGAAGCGGCAAAGATCGCAAAACTTACAGGAAAGACTGTTCAAGTCGCATGGAGCCGTGCTGAAGAGTTTTTCTTCGATGCCTTCAGACCTGCGGCGGTTGTGAAAGTTAGATCAGGCATAAATGAAACGGGAAAGATTTCATTCTGGGATTATAAGGTCTATTTTGCAGGAGATAGAGGAGCGCAGAATTTTTATGCCATGCCGAATATAAGCGAGCTTTCTTTCGGCGGAAGCGACCCTGGTTCACCGGGGCGTGCAGCACCCGGAGCGCATCCATTTCTTACCGGACCGTGGCGTGCACCCGGGGGGAACACTAATACCTTTGCGCGTGAATCACAGATAGACATGATGGCGGTAAAAGCCGGCATTGACCCGGTAGAATTCCGGCTCAACAACATCGCTGATGAACGGATGAAGAAGGTGATTAAAATCGCTGCTGAAAAATTCGGCTGGAAACCATCTAAGGCAGAAAGCGGCAGAGGCTTTGGAATATCCTGCAGTATTGATTCCGGAGCTTATGTTGCGACAATGGCTGAGGTGGAGGTGAATAAGACAACCGGGCATGTCCAGTGCAAGCGCGTTGTCTGCGTGCAGGAAATGGGGCAGATAATCAACCCTGTGGGTGCAACACAGCAGGTCGAAGGGTGTATCACGATGGGATTAGGATATGCGCTTACCGAAGAAGTTCGTTTCAAAGGAGGCGAGATTTACGACCTCAATTTTGATACCTATAAAATACCGCGATTTTCATGGCTGCCAAAAATTGATGTAGTGCTCGTAAAAGACTCTGACCTTCCGCCGCAGGGAGGAGGAGAGCCTGCTATTACCTGCATGGGAGCTCTTATAGCGAATGCAATATTTGATGCCACTGGCGCAAGACTCCTTCAGCTTCCAATGACACCTGAGAGGGTAAAAGAAATGATTTTAGCATTTGGTGTTTGCACCAACTTTGTATGACACTTAAACATAGTTCTTTCCGGTAAAGAAGTATGTGCTATCCTTGCCAAATCTGGTTTCATAGAAGTCCGCAGACGTGGTAGCCACATTGTAATGCAAAAGAAACTCCCACAAGGAACTATTGCAACAGTCCCGTTCCAGAGCACAATGAAATCCATATAGGAATTTTGCAGTCCATTATCCGTCCGGACTATCCCGAATATGATTAGCGAGTGAATATAATAAAATGACAGAGTCTATATTATGTTATATTGTTATTATGTTGAAGCGAAGTTCAGAATTCACTCCTGATTAGTTATTTCCTGAGGAAGAGCCAATGGAACGAATCTTGCACAGACAGACAGACAGACAGACAGACAGCTTTAACCCATTATCTGAAAATCAATAATGCGATAAAGAAAGAGGAGCTTCATGATGAAGCACCTCTTTTGGTTTTTAGAGTAACAATGCCAAACAAAATAAAAACAATGAGCAACAAAAGTATTTTGCCGTATCAATGAAATAAATGGAGCAGTGCATGAGCGCTGATGAAATGAATACGCATAAAAAAAAGAATGTGGATATCACTAAGCGCAAGCGGATGGAGACGGCGCTACTTGAAAAAGAGCATCTCCTGTCTGAATCACAAAGGATTGCCCATATTGGCAGTTGGTTCTACGATATGAGAGGACGGATATTGTGGTCAGATGAGATGTATCGGATTTACGGAGTTTCGCCGGAAACGTTTACTCTGAATGCCGCGTCCTTCATCAATCTTATCCATCCTGATGACCAGTCTGCGATGCAGACATGGATAGATGCCTGTATGGCAGGAGAAAAGCCCGGCGAATTAGAGTTTCGCACTATTCATCCTGACGGCACCATCCGGTTTGTAAGTGGTCGAGGCGAGCTGAAATATGACGCTGAGAATAAACCAGCCTATATGGCTGGCACTGCACAGGACATCACCGAGCGCAAGAGTGTGGAAAAAGCGTTGCAGAGAAACGAGCAATTGCTCCAGCTTTTTGTAGAACATTCTCCGGCACCGATAGCCATGTTCGATCGCGATATGAAATACATTATGGCAAGCCGCCGCTTTCTCATAGATTATAACCTGGGCGACCAGAATCTGATCGGTCGCTCACATTATGAGTTGTTTCCAGAGATTCCAGAGCGCTGGAGAGAAATCCACAGACGTTGTTTGGCGGGAGCGATTGAAAAATCTGAAGAAGATCCTTTCCTTCGTGCGGACGGAAAAATAGATTGGGTGCGCTGGGAAATGCGCCCTTGGTATGAAACTCAGGGCGAAGTCGGCGGCATCATATTGTTCTCAGAAGTGATCACCGAGCGTATGCGGGCGGAGGAAGAAATCAGGACGGTCAATGAAGAGCTTCTTGCAATAAACCGAATTATTATGGCATGCTCAACCATCCTTGACACCAAAGAAATCCTCAATAAGATTATGGATGAATCCATTCAAATTACGGGGCTGGAAGGCGGCACAATCTGCCTTGTCGGTCCTGATGAAACACTTGAGCTTGCCGTCCACAGGGCAACGTCCGAGGCTACGATACAGGATCTTACTACAAATGCCATAAAAGTAGGGGACTGTCTTTGCGGTGCGTGTGCGAGAGACCTTAAGCCGTTGATTTTGCGTGACCGTGAATCGGTGCTCAGATTTGCGACCAGAGAGGCAATAAGAGGCGAGGATATTCGCTTCCATGCAGCTTTTCCTCTAATTATGGCAGGGAAATGTCTTGGTGTATTATGTGTCTTTACAAGAACAGACAAAAAACCTGTGGAAAGAAGTTTGAAATTGCTGGAAACAATAACTACGCAGATTACTTTGGCTCTTGATAATGCACGCCTGTATGAAGAGACTGCACAATATGCTGCAAACCTCGAAGACAGGGTAAAAGCGAGGACCGCTGAACTGGCAACAGCCAATGAGAAACTCAAGGAACTTGACCGCCTTAAATCAATGTTCATCGCGTCCATGAGCCACGAGCTCAGGACGCCGCTGAATTCGGTAATTGGCTTTTCGAGCGTTTTGCTTAACGAATGGAAGGGGCCATTGAATGATGAACAGAAAAAACTTCTGTCAACAATATCCAGATCAGGGAAACACCTTCTTGCCTTAATAAACGATGTTATAGATGTATCGAAAATAGAGGCAGGGGAAATCGACGTTCATTTGGAAAAATTTGATCTGTATGTTGTAATAGCTGAGGTTGTGGAATTGCTGGAAAAAGATATTAGGGAGAAACATCTCGAACTTAAAGTTGATTCAATTCATCTGCCAATGCATACAGATAAAAGGAGGCTTTTCCAGAGTGTCCTGAATCTGGTGAGTAATGCGGTGAAGTTTACACTGAAGGGAAGTTTACACATTGCCGTACAAAGAATTCAGAATCCAGAAGTCAGAATTCTAAATGAAAAAGGGAAAGTCTCCGAGCTCAAAACTCAGGACTCAAAACTTAACACTGATTTCGTTGAAATCTCTGTCACTGACACAGGTATCGGCATCAGGAAAGAAGATATCCCCAAATTATTCATGTCCTTTATCCGCCTTGATTCACCTCTAAGGACAACAGTCCTTGGGACCGGATTAGGTTTATATCTTACTAAAAAGCTCGTTTCAGAAATATTAAGAGGCGAGATTTTTGTTGAGAGCATATATGAAGAAGGAAGCAAGTTTACAATCAGGATGCCGGTAAAAATTAGTGAATATCAATCCAGCAAGATATGAAATAACTGCAAAGGGGAATTTGTGAAATTTGAATTGAAAATCCTTATTGTTGAAGATAATGCGGATGACCGGAAGTTATTGAGATACAACTTCGAAAATCATGGTTGTAAAAATGTCATAGAGGCACAGGATGGACAGGAAGGGCTTGACCTTGCCAAATCTCAGAAACCTGACCTGATAATCTCAGACGCGCTTATGCCGGTGATGGACGGCTTCCAGTTTTTGAGGGCGATAAAAACTGATGAGAATCTGCGCTCGATCCCCTTTGTTTTTTACTCCGCAACATACACGGGCTATAAGGAGGTTGAATTAGCTATTTCCCTCGGTGCCGAAGCGTTTATTGTTAAACCAAAAGATCTTAACGAGTTATGGGAGAAACTGAATTCTATTATTAAAGAATGTAACCTCAGGAAAGAAAAGACGTTCCCTGCTGAGCAGATTGATAATGATCATGAATATTTTCGGAGCTACAGCAATATTGTCGCCACCAAGCTTGAGGAGAAGGTCAGGGAACTTGAAAATGCCAAGGCAGTGATTGAGGCGAAGGAGCAGGAATGGCAGACAACGTTTAACTCGATAGGCGACTGCGTGACTATCCATGACAAAAATTTCAACATTATCCTTGCAAACAAGTCTTGCGAGAAAGTTTTCGGCGCTTCACAGAATGAGATCCGCTCCAGGAAATGTTTCGAGTTGTTTCACGGGAAGAATGAACCTCATGAGGCCTGCCCGAAGATTAATACAGAGCAGAAGGGAAAACCTTTCGAAGCAGAGAGGTTTGAGTCAAGACTCAACCGCTGGTTTTCCATAGCATGCTTCCCGCTTCTCGATAAAAATGGAGTTGTGCGGGGAGTGGTACATTATGCAAAAGACATCACAGAGCGGAAAAAGGCTGAGGCGAATCTGCGTGAAATTGATAAGAAGTTCCGTGTTCTCTTCGAAAGCTCCCGCGACGCCTTAATGACTTTGGGCCCGCCTTCATGGGAGTTTACCTCATGCAACCAGGCAACGGTGGGCATGTTCAGAGTGAAGAACGATGAGGAATTCATTACTTATGGGCCTGAGGATTTGTCACCCGAGCGGCAACCGGATGGCCGCGCTTCTGATGAGAAGTCTAAGGAGATGATTGAGACGGCCATGCTCAAAGGATCCCATTTCTTCGAATGGACGCACAAACGGAGCGATGGTGAGGAATTCCCTGCCACTGTACTCCTCACGCATACGGAGCTGGAAGGGAAGCAGTTCCTCCAGGCAACTGTCCGGGACCTCACCGAGCAACGTAAACTCGAGGCTCAGTATCTCCAATCTCAGAAGATGGAAGTAGTGGGTCAGCTTGCGGGCGGCATCGCTCATGACTTTAACAACATTCTTACAGCAATTACAGGATATGGTCATATTGCTCTCATGAAATTGGAGAAGGATGATCCCATTCGTCTAAACATCGAACATATGCTCGAAGGCGTGGACAGGGCAGCCTATCTTACGAAAGACATCCTCCTGTTCAGCAGGAAACATATCAGCAATAAAACCCCCGTGAACCTGAACGAAGTCGTTAGACAGGTTGAGAAGTTCCTGAAGAGGGTCATGGGAGAGGATATAGAATGTAAAACAGTCCTGCAAGAGAGACCGATACATGTCCACGCAGACAGCCATCATCTTGAGCAGGTGCTGATGAATTTAGCAACAAACGCTCGTGATGCTATACCGAAGGGAGGCGCTTTTACTATTGCAACAGAAAAGGTCACCCTGAACCAAGGCTTCATCTCAGCACATGGCTACGGCAAACCGGGCGAATATGCCCTGATAACAATATCGGACACCGGCATAGGGATGGACGAAGAAACGCGGAAGCGGATCTTCGAGCCATTCTTTACGACCAAGGAAGTTGGCAAAGGCACGGGCTTGGGTCTTGCGGTGGTATACGGGATTATCAAAGAGCATGATGGCTACATCAATGTTTACAGCGAGCCCGGCAATGGCACAACATTTCGAATTTACCTGCCCATCATAGCATCGAAACCAAGGAAAGAGACTAAAACGCATCAGGAAGAAGCTTCAGAGGGTGGCACGGAAACAATTCTTGTTGCTGAGGACGATGAATCCTTGAGGAATCTGTCAAAGGCTGTGCTGACAGAATTAGGCTATACGGTCATAGAGGCTGTTGACGGCGAGGATGCGGTGAGAAAATTCATGGAGAACAAAGACAGAATCCACCTCATCCTGTCAGACCTTATCATGCCGAAGATGAACGGCAAAGAGGCTTGCGACGAGATACGAAAAATTAAGCCTGATATTAAGATCATCTTCATGAGCGGATATGCGCCCGACATTGTCCGGCAGAAGGTGCTGCTCGAAGACAGCGCTCAGATGATTTTCAAGCCTATGTCGCCGAATGAGCTGTTAAAGAAGGTAAGGAACGTGCTTGATGAAGGGAAGCACAATTAAACATACCTGCGCTCTGCATCCCTGTCATTATCCCTTGACAAGTAAGGGGTTTTTGTTTATTTGTACCAATTCGTTTGAAGGGGAGAAGTGTCTAAAGTCTATAGGAAACTGAAATCAGACTGAAATAATATGGATGGCATAATAAATCTTTATAAGCACAAGGGGATAACTTCCTTTGATGCAGTTAAGATGGTAAGGAATATCTCCGGTGAAAAAAAGTGCGGACATGGCGGCACCCTTGACCCGCTTGCCGAGGGAGTCCTCCCTGTATTTCTCGGAAAGGCAACAAGGATAATACCTTTTATGCCATCAATAGAAGACGGTGAGAAGAAATATTCAGCAATGATACGACTTGGGATAAGCACTGACACCCTTGACTCAGAAGGAACTGTTGTTGCAACATACGAAGGGGAAAAGACCCCGGCTTTGGAAGATGTGCAAAAGGCTGTGAAATCGTTCAGTGGAACAATCAGGCAGGTACCTCCCATGTTCTCAGCGGTAAAGCACAAGGGGAAAAGGCTTTACAAGCTGGCAAGGGAGGGAAAAGTCGTTGAAAGAGCGCCTCGTGAGGTGAAAATAAAAGAAATTGAAATACTTTCTTTTGAGTATCCTTTTTTAAAAATAAATGTTACATGCTCTGCCGGAACGTATATTCGTGTCCTTGCTTCTGATATAGGGGATATGCTCGGTTGCGGTGGGCATATCTCAGAACTTGTAAGGCTCAGGAGCGGAGCCTTTGATATAGATGGCTCAAAACGCATTGATGAGGTGAGAGAGGCCGGCGCAAAAGGGATACTTACCGGAATCGTCCATGAAATTGATTCAATCCTCAGCAGCCTTGCCGAGGTGCATGTGACAGATGCCGGTGAGAAAAGAGTACGCGATGGTGCTTCTGTTACAATGGAAAACGTAGTGTCGGTAAATGGGACACTTTTTGATACGGGTTACTGCAGGATCAAGGGTGAAGGACAAATGCTCCTTGCAATCGGGCAGAGTATGGCCCCGGATGCAGATGGCCAGAGTGAAGATAAGAGTTATGTATTTAAAATAAAACGTGTGTTTATTAATTGAAAGGGGGTAAGAGTTCGTGGCATTAGAAAAAGAAAAGAAAAGCGAAATTATAGGGAAGTTCAGAAAGCATGGGACAGATACAGGTTCGCCGGAGGTTCAGGTTGCTATCCTTACTGATAGGATTACATACCTCACAGAGCACTTCAAGACCCATGAAAAAGACCACCATTCGAGAAGAGGCTTGCTGAAGCTTGTAAACAGGCGCAGGAAACTCCTTGATTATGTCAAAGGCGTTGACGTCTCAAGGTATTCCAAGCTAATTCAGGATTTAGGTCTCCGCAGATAGCAGATCCAGCATTTAAAGCTCATAGAAGTTAATTGATAGAGGCTAATTGATAATGATAAAAAAAGAAATTGATTTTTTCGGGAAAAAACTTTCCCTTGAAACAGGAAGGCTTGCAAAGCAGGCAGATGGCGCAGTCTTGGCAAGCCTGGATGATGTAGTAGTGCTTGTTACAGCAGTAAGCAGTAAGTTAGACAGGAAGGGCTTGGATTTCCTCCCGTTCTCTGTTGATTACAGAGAAAAAACCTATGCCGCCGGCAAGATACCGGGCGGGTTCTTTAAGCGCGAAGGAAGGCCAAACGAGAAGGAGATTTTAACATCCCGTCTCATTGACAGACCTTTAAGACCTCTTTTCCCTGACGGATATTTTAAAGATGTCCAGGTCATGGTGAGCGTACTTTGCACTGACCAGAAGAACGACCCCGATGTTATTTCCGTGATTGGCGCTTCGGCAGCGCTCCTTATTTCGAATATCCCGCTTACCATCCCGGTTGCAGCAGTGAGGGTTGGCAGGATTGACGGGAAGTTTATAATAAATCCGACCTACGAGGAGCTGGAAAAGAGCGATATCAATCTCATCGTTGCAGGTACAAAAGAAGCAGTGACAATGGTTGAAGGCGGAGCGTCTGAGATATCTGAAGCTGACATGCTGGAGGCGGTTTTCTATGGCCATGAATCACTTAAAAAAGTAATAGAGCTTCAGGAAGAATTCCGCAAAGAGGCAGGCAAAGAAAAAGTAACTGTAACTATCGTAGATGACCATGAATTCAGAGATGCAGTAAGGGCAAAAGTCAAGGACGCAATAAATGCTGCCTGCCGAATAAAAGCAAAGCTTGAAAGGCAGGATGCAGTAGAGAAGATAAAAGCTGATGCCAAAGCTGCACTTGAAATAGATGAAGAAAAAGAATCCCACTTTGAACGGTACTTTGGTGAGATTGAAAGCGAATGCCTGAGGACTATGATAGTGGAAGAGTCAGTGAGAGCTGACGGAAGGGGTACAAAGGACATAAGGCAGATAACATGCGAAATCGGAGTTCTTCCGAGGACACATGGCACTGCGGTGTTTACAAGGGGTGAGACCCAGTCATTAAGCGTTGTGACGCTGGGTACCTCAGATGATGAACAGATAATTGATGCACTTGAAGGGGAATCAAGACGTTCCTTCATGCTGCATTATAATTTTCCTCCATTTTCAGTCAATGAAACGAGCAACCGCTTTGGACCCGGAAGGCGTGAGATAGGACATGGGAACCTGGCGGAACGTGCATTGAAGCAGGTTTTACCGTCATCTGATAAATTCCCATACACTTTAAGGATTGTTTCCGAGATACTTGAATCAAACGGCTCTTCATCAATGGCCACTGTTTGTTCAGGCTCTCTTTCTCTCATGGACGCAGGAGTTCCCATAAAGGCGGCGGTGGCTGGTATTGCCATGGGACTCATAAAGGAAGGGGAAAAGGTAGTTGTACTCTCCGACATACTTGGCCTTGAAGACCATCTTGGTGATATGGATTTCAAAGTTGCCGGAACAAAGAACGGAATCACTGCTTTCCAGATGGATATCAAGATATTGGGGGTCACAAAGGATATTGTAAAAACAGCGCTGGAGCAGGCAAAGGCAGGAAGGCTCCACATACTTGGCAAGATGGATGAAGTCATTTCCAAGCCGAGGGAGTCAATCTCAGCTTATGCTCCGAGGATACTTACCATAAACATCAACCCGTCAAGGATCGGCGAACTCATAGGCCCGGGCGGCAAAAATATAAGAAGCATAATAGAGCGGACCAAAGCAAAGATTGATGTTGATGACACCGGCAGGGTTAATGTCTCTTCCGTTGACAGCCAGGCAGCAGAAAGCGCAGTCAATATAATAAAAGGGATGATGGAAGACCCGGAAGTCGGCAAGATTTATCTGGGAAAAGTTAAGAAGATTATGGATTTCGGGGCTTTTGTTGAAATACTTCCGGGGACTGAAGGACTTGTCCACATATCACAGCTTGAAAACACAAGAGTGAAGAGCGTGAGAGATGTACTCAATGAAGGGGACGAGGTTCTTGTAAAACTCCTTGAAATCGACAAGGACGGGAAGCTTCGTTTGAGCCGCAAAGAGGCGCTTGGAGAGACTGAAAAGAAAGTAAACTAAAATGCTTCTGAAAGAATCTCTTCAGAATGGAGTTACTTTAGTTGCAGAGCATGTTCCGCATGTAAGGTCAGTTTCAGTAGGTGTATTTGTAAAACAGGGTTCCCGTGATGAACCGGAAAAATTCAGCGGGCTTTCCCATTTCATAGAACACCTTCTTTTCAAAGGTACGAAGAACCGTAATGCCAAGGATATCGCAGTGGCCCTGGATATGATAGGGGGTTACTGCGATGCCTTTACAAGCCGTGAATATACAGGTGTTTTTGTACAGGCATCTGATTTCCACATTGAGACCGTCTTTGAACTCCTCTCCGATATCCTTCACAATTCTCTTTTTGACGACAATGATGTGCAGAAAGAAAAGAGGGTTATACTTGAAGAGATAAAGATGTGCGAGGATCTCCCGGATGAATTCCTTTATGACCTTTTCTTCAAAGTAGTCTGGAAAGGACATTTGCTTGGCAACCCTATCCAGGGAACAGTAAAGTCGGTAAACAACATAAAATCTAAGACAATAAAGGAAATGTTCCCCGGTCTTTACAGGCCTTCACAGATCATCCTTGCTGTAGCAGGAAGTTTCAATAAAAAAAAACTCATTGATTTTTCCAACCGCTATTTCTGTTTTGATAACGTCCATGATGTTAAAAAAAACAACTCTCCTTCAAGGAAGAAACCCCAATATACTCCGGATATTTTTATAAAGCGCAAGTCTCTTGAACAGGCGCATTTCTGCCTGGGTTTTCCCGGGGTCAGTCAGACAAGCGAGATGAGGTTTGCAAAATATCTTTTGAATCTTATTCTCGGTGGTAGTATAAGCAGCAGGCTTTTTCAAAAAATAAGGGAAGACCGGGGGCTTGTTTATAATATTTATTCGTTTTACTCTTCCTTTACAGATACCGGGATTTTCGGTGTTTATGCAGGAGCGAGCCCTGACAATATTGAGGAGATAGTTAAGCTTGTAATGGATGAGCTTGAAGATATAGCGGTGAAAGGAGTAAAGGATAAAGAACTGAAGATAGCCAAAGAGCATCTGAAGGGGAACTACCTCCTTTCCCTTGAAAGCATGAACAGCCGTATGACAAAGCTTGCAAAACAGGAACTTTTTTTTGGAAAATTTTCTGATATTGATGAGATAATGAAAAACATAGATGCGGTAACCATTGAAGATATCAAACGTTTTGTATCGGCGGTTTACAGGAAGGATAAGCTTTCGCTTGCAGGCCTTGGTCCAATAAAACGGAGCATCAGACGGGAGATGTTCCTTTAATAAGAAATAAATTTATATCTTTTAAAGATTACGAAATAAGGAGATTACATTGATACCCAGATATACACGCCCTGAGATGGCAAAAATTTGGGAGGACAGGAACAAGTTTCAGAAGTTTCTCGACATTGAGATCCTTGTTTGCGAGGCTTTAAGCCGCAAGGGGAAGGTTCCGGCCTCAGCCGTTAAGAACATTCGGGCAAAGGCGGATTTTGACGTTAAAAGGATCGATGAAATAGAGAAGGTCACAAAACATGATGTCATAGCCTTTCTCACAAACGTGGCAGAACATGTAGGCGAAGACTCCCGTTTCATCCACATGGGGCTTACCTCATCTGATATCCTTGACACAGGCCTTTCCCTTCAGCTCAGAGAAGCAATGGACATGATAATAAGCGATGCCAAAGAAACTATGAAGGCTATAAAGAAACTGGCAATGCGTTATAAGAAGACAGCAATGCCGGGACGGTCTCACGGCATGCATGCAGAGCCAATAACTTTCGGGTTTAAAATGGCTGTCTGGTACGATGAGATGGCAAGAAACTTGAGAAGGCTAAAGCAGGCGCGCGAGACAATATCATATGGAAAAATATCAGGTGCAGTTGGAACATTTGCCAATGTGAATCCTGATATCGAAAAGTATGTCTGTGCGAAACTGGGATTAAAGCCTGCTCCTGCATCGACGCAGATATTGCAGAGAGACAGGCATGCTGAATACCTCACGGCACTTGCAATTACAGCGTCTTCGCTTGATAAGTTTGCAACCGAGATAAGACATCTCCAGCGTACAGAGGTCGGAGAGGCAGAAGAATTTTTCTCCAAAGGGCAGAAAGGTTCGTCGGCTATGCCTCACAAGCGAAACCCAATAACCTGCGAACAGATATCAGGTCTTGCGAGGGTGATAAGAGGAAATGCAATGGCAGCGCTTGAAAATATTCCGCTCTGGCATGAAAGGGATATAAGCCACTCGTCGGTAGAGAGGGTAATAATGCCGGACAGCACGATCCTTATGGATTATCTTTTAAACAAGGTCACAAACCTGTTTAACAACCTGCTGGTATATCCTGAAAAGATGAAGCAGAACCTTGAGCTGACAAGCGGCGGAATGTTTTCGCAGGGAGTACTCCTTGCGCTCATTGACAAAGATGTCATCCGCGAGGATGCTTATGAGATGGTACAGCGCAACGCGATGAAGGCGTTAAAAGAAGGAGGCACATTTAAAGAGCATCTCCTTAAAGACAAGGATGTGATGAAATTTATGACTCCTTCTGAGATTGATAAAGTTTTCAACTACAGTTATCATACAAGGAATATTGACAAGATATTCAAAAGAGTGTTCAGATAGGGATATCGCGGAGATTAAAATGATAAACGTAAAGGTCTTTATAAAATTCAAAGAAGGGGTACTCGATCCTCAGGGGAAGGCTGTAAAAAGCTCGCTTGCATCCCTTGGATTCAATGAGGTCGAAGAAGTAAAGGTGGGAAAATATATCGAGCTTAAGATTAATGGGAATGATGCTGAGGTGGCAAGACAGAGGGTTGACGTTATGTGCAAAAAGCTCCTTGCCAATCCTGTAATAGAGAACTTTGAAATTAAAATAGGGTGATGCGCCATGGGAGAAAATTACCTGTATAAGGAAACAGTCAGTAAGACGAATTTCAGCGGGCTAAAGTTAGTAAAACGGGGGAAGGTGCGCGACATATATGATTTGGGAGATAAGCTCCTCATAGTTGCCACTGACAGGCTTTCCGCCTTTGACGTTATCCTTCCCAATGGTATCCCTTACAAGGGGAAAGTGCTGACGGCGCTTTCAAAGTTCTGGTTTGATAAAATAAAAGATGTTGTCCCGATACATGTTGTGAGCTTTGATGTAAAAGACTATCCTCCGGAGTGCGCTCCTTACAAGGAAACACTGAGAGGAAGGAGTATGCTTGTGCTTAAGACCGAGGTGATTCCTGTTGAATGCGTTGTCCGCGGTTATCTTTCAGGCTCTGCATTTGAGGAGTATAAAAGAACAGGCGGCACTGTGTCAGGGATAAATCTGGGGGCAGGACTTGTTGAAAGCTCAAAGCTGAAGGAGCCTATTTTCACGCCCTCAACCAAGGCTGAGGCAGGGCACGATGAGAACATTACCTTCGAACAGATGAAGGGAATTGTAGGGAGCGAGCGCGCGGAGAAGCTAAAAGAATACACACTCAATGTTTATAAGAGGGCTTGCTCCATAGCTGAGCAAAGGGGAATAATCATAGCCGATACAAAATTCGAATTCGGTATCCTGAAAGGGCAGATATATATTATCGACGAAGTCCTCACGCCTGACTCTTCACGCTTCTGGCCAATGGATGACTATGCGCCGGGGCGTCCCCAGAAGAGTTTTGATAAGCAGTTTGTAAGAGATTATCTGCTGACGCTTGACTGGGATAAAACTCCACCTGCACCCGAGCTTCCGGAAGACGTTATTCTTAAAACCAGTAAAAAATATCTCGATGCGCTTGAGAAACTTGCTGACGTGAAACTGTGAAATCAGGGATTTATTGATGAAATTTGGAGTAATAATATTCCCTGGTTCAAACTGTGACCGTGACTGTTTCCGCGTTATCAAAGATGTCATAGGCGCTGATGTAAGCTTCATCTGGCACAAAGACAGGGATATCAAAGGCTTTGACTGTATTGTTCTTCCGGGCGGTTTTTCCTACGGAGATTATTTGAGGACCGGCTCCATTGCACGTTTCTCGCCTGTAATGGAAGAGGTTGAAAAATTTGCCTCTGCCGGCGGCTATCTTATAGGGATTTGCAACGGCTTCCAGATATTGCTTGAAGCAGGACTCCTTCCGGGGGCGATGATACGGAACCGGTCGCTAAAATTCATATGCAAGCATATAAATGTGAAGGTTGAGAACAACGCAACTCCATTCACTAAAAAATATAAATCCGGAGAAGTGCTCTCCATACCAATAGCCCATTCTGACGGCAACTACTTTGCAGACAGCGAAACTATCGCAAGGATTGAAGATAACGGGCAGGTAGTTTTCAGATATTCGACTTCCGGAGGAGTTGTAAACGATGAAGGGAATCCAAACGGTTCGATTAACAATATAGCCGGCATAGTGAGCGCAAATAAAAGGGTGCTTGGGATGATGCCTCACCCCGAAAGATGTTCGGAAGAATTGCTTGGCGGAATCGACGGCAGAGGAATTTTTGAATCAATAACGGAGCATTTAAAATAAAATGACAGAATCTGTAATAACAGAAGAGCTGATAGCTTCGCACGGACTCACAGTGGAAGAATATGAGAAGATCTGCGCTATCATGGGGAGGAAGCCAAATTACACTGAGCTTGGAATTTTCTCGGTCATGTGGAGTGAGCATTGCAGTTACAAGAGCTCAAGGCGCTATCTTAAAACTTTGCCTACAAAAGGTGAGTGTGTTGTACAGGGACCGGGGGAAAATGCAGGTATAATTGATCTGGGCAATGACATTGTGGCTGTTTTTAAGATTGAAAGCCATAATCATCCTTCCTTTATTTCCCCGTATCAGGGGGCTGGAACAGGGGTTGGCGGAATCCTCCGCGATATTTTTACGATGGGAGCAAGACCCATTGCTAACATGAATTCTCTCAGGTTCGGCAATGTGAGCAATCCGAGGACACGCTATATCATTGAAGAAGTTGTTGCCGGGATTGCCGGTTACGGCAATTGCATGGGAATACCGACTGTTGGCGGAGAAGTTTTCTTTGATGATTGTTATGAAAACAATCCTCTTGTAAATGCTTTTACATTGGGGATTGCCAAAAAGGACATGATTTTCTACGGGAAGGCAAGCGGTATCGGAAATCCAGTGATTTACATAGGCTCAAGGACAGGAAGAGACGGGATTCACGGCGCCACTATGGCTTCAGAGGAATTCAATGAAGAATCAGAAGAAAGACGCCCTACAGTACAGGTGGGAGACCCTTTCACGGAGAAACTTCTCCTTGAGGCATGTCTTGAACTGATGGAGAAAAATATTATTCTCGGTATTCAGGATATGGGAGCCGCAGGGCTTACATGCTCGACATCTGAGATGGCTGCACGGGCAAATACCGGCATAGAGATAGACTTAAGCCTTGTCCCTCTGCGCGAGACTGGAATGACACCATATGAAATAATGCTTTCAGAATCGCAGGAGAGGATGCTTCTTGTCAGCGAGCAGGGAAAAGAAAAAGAGATTGAGAGCGTTCTTAGGAAATGGGACCTTGAGGCAGCTGTTATCGGGAAAGTTACTGACACGGGAAGGTTTGTTGTAAAGAACCATGGCGAGGTTGTGGCAGATATCCCTGTACCTGCACTGACTGATGATGCACCGCTATATAACAGACCGCTTATGCGTCCTTCATTACAGGATAAACTACAGACACTGGATATTAACTCCATTCCGCTTCCGCAGGATATAGGTAGTGTTTTCGATCTTCTCATAGCAAGCCCTGACCTTTGCAGCAGGAGATGGGTATATGAGCAGTATGACCATATGGTTGAAGCCAATACGGTTATACTGCCTGGCTCTGACGCTGCCGTGCTAAGGCTTGAAGATACAGGCAAGGGACTTGCGGTCTCTCTTGATGGGAATGGAAGATATTGCCATCTTGATCCATTCGAGGGGAGTAAAATTGCTGTCGCTGAAAGCGCAAGAAATATTGCATGTTCCGGCGGACGGCCTCTTGCCATTACGAATTGTCTTAATTTTGCAAACCCTGAACGGCCCGAAGTCATGTGGCAGTTCTCTGAGGTTATAAGGGGGATAACAGAGGCGTGTAACGCCTTTGGAACACCTGTTATCAGCGGGAATGTGAGCTTTTATAATGAAACAACAGGAAACGGTATCTATCCAACACCTGTAATTGGGATGGTTGGAATTATTGATGATATAAATTGCCGCTGTACACAGGCATTAAAAAAAGAAAATGATCTGATAATCCTGCTTGGAGAAAACAGGGAAGAGATAGGCGGTAGTGTATATCTTAAAATGATCCATGGACTTGCGGCTGGAAAGCTTCCTGTCTGCGATCTTGAAACTGAAAAAAGGCTCCAGAATGCAGTAAGAGACTCTATCGGAAAAGGTCTGATTAACTCTGCCCATGATTGCTCTGACGGGGGGCTTGCTGTTGCTCTTGCAGAGATGTGCATGTCGGCATCAACTTTGCTGGGAGTCGATGTGGAGATAGATGATGACATAAGGGTTGATGCCCTTCTTTTCGGGGAAACACAATCAAGGGTTGTAGTTGCCTGTCCAAAGGAGAAGGAAGAAGAGTTGCTTGAATTACTTATTAATTATTCTATTAATTATAAAGTGCTTGGGACTGTAACATCCGGTCGGTTCAAACTCCGTGCATTATCCGGAGGAAAATATTATACAATTGAAAGAGATATACTGGAAATCAGACAAGCCTGGGAAAAAGGATTTGAAAAAAATCTGTAAGTCAAAAATAAAGAGCGATACATTTGAAGAAAACTGCGGCATTTTCGGAATCTACGGCCACCCGGAAGCAGCTAACCTCACCTATTTAGGTCTCTATGCACTCCAACACCGAGGACAGGAAGGTGCAGGGATATGCTCCTCTGACGGTGAGATTATTTATCATTCGAAATCGAACGGACTTGTTGCCGAGATATTCACGGCGGAGAAGCTGAAAAAACTAAAAGGTTATATAGCAATTGGTCATAACCGTTATTCCACGACCGGTTCCAGCAAGCTAAAAAATGTACAGCCTTTTTATGCCAACTATTCCTTTGGAAGCATAGCAATCGGTCATAACGGCAACCTTGTGAATGCCAAGGGACTAAGGGGAATGTTACAATCGAAAGGGGCTCTCTTCCTTTCAAGCTCGGACACAGAGGTAATAATCCACCTTATTGCACAATCGGAAAAGAAATTACTTGTAGACAGGATAATAGATTCACTTGCGCAGGTTAAGGGTTCCTATTCGCTGGTCATACTGGCTGAAAAGCAGCTCATATGTATAAGAGATCCCCGTGGATTCAGGCCGCTTGTTATGGGAAAGCTGGGCAATTCGACAGTGGTTGCTTCCGAGACATGTGCACTGGATCTTATCGGTGCAAATTCAGTCAGGGAAGTTGAACCGGGTGAGATGATCATAGTTGACGAAAATGGGGTTACAAGTCTCAAACCATTTCCTCCTGAAAAAACATCGCTATGCATATTCGAGTTTATTTATTTTGCAAGACCTGACAGTTATATTTTCGGACAAAGCGTTCACAGTGTGCGGAAGAGATTTGGAAGGGAGCTTGCAAGGGAGAACATTGTTAAAGCAGATGTTGTTATCCCTGTTCCGGACTCGGGAGTCGTAGCAGCATTAGGTTATTCCGAGGAATCAGGAATCCCTTTTGATAAGGGACTTATAAGGAACCACTACGTGGGGCGTACATTCATCGAGCCGGAGCAATCAATAAGGAATTTTGGGGTAAAGGTGAAACTTAATCCGGTTAAAGATGTTATAAACGGGAAAAGGGTTGTAATAATTGATGACAGTATAGTTCGCGGAACAACAAGCCAGAAGATAATCAAGATGATCCGTGATGCCGGTGCTAAAGAAATACATATGAGAATAAGTTCTCCTCCGACTTCATATCCCTGCTACTACGGTATTGATACACCTACCAGAAAGGAGCTTATAGCATCCTTTAACTCTGTTGAAGAGATAAGAAAATTTATAGGTGCAGATTCCCTTGCCTATTTGAGTGTCGAAGCGATTGGGGCTGCAGTGAAGGATAGCGATAACTCAGTTTTCTGCAAAGCCTGTTTTACCGGTAAATATCCAGTTGAAATTGAAGACGGAGCTGACAACCAGATGGAGCTTTTTTAAAACACTTTTTATTGTCATTATCTTTCCCTCTTTTCACGTGCGTATTCAGAACAAAACTCCGCTCCGATTATTATTATAAAGCAGGATACATATATCCAACTTAATATCGTTATAAGTGTTGTCACCGGGCCGTAAAGCACCTTGTAGTCAGTAAACGACCTGATAAAAAAAGTAAATCCATTGAGCAGGATTTCCCACATCAAAGCAGTTATCATAGTTCCGGGGAGTATTTCTCTAAATGTTACTTGAGTATTGGGAAGAAATTTATAGAACGATAAAAAAAGAAGAAATGACGTTAGTGATGTAAGAATTTCGTATATCAAGTCTTGCATTGGAAATATTCCATTTACCAGGTCGGGTATAATGGTGAAACCGCTTAGCATGTAAATAAATGACATTGAAGAAATAGAGGTTAGAAGAATAATACCTGCTATGAACATTATTGCAAAGGATAGGAACTTCTTCCTTATGAAATGTCTTTCAGACTTCACTTTCCATGCTTTGTTTATCGCTTCTTCAAGTGCTGTGAAAAAATAAACTGCAGAGGAGAGCAGAATCAAAAAACCAATAACTCCCAGTTTATGTTTTGAGTTAATAGAATAGGCTATGCTCCTTTCAATAGAAGATATTGATGCGGGAAAGAAGTCCTTGAGGAATAATGCTGCTTTTCTGCTGATATCAGGTGAATCTACGATAAATCCCAGTATGGAAAAAAATATCAATATAAGAGGAAACAGGGAAAAGAAGGCATAGAATGACAAGGCTGCTGCCTTTGTTGTGCCTTCATCGTCGAAGGTATTTTTTATGGCGATACCGTAAATTTTACAAATTGATAGTAATTTTTTTATCATATCTAAGCTAAAATGAAATTTATTCTTTAAATTTTCTTTTGATGTTAATAAAAAAAAATATGTATAATTTTCAAATAGCTTATGTCAATATTGTATAACTCTTTGTATGTCTTAAGTTTGTAGATTTATGAACGAAAACACCCAGCACATAATGGGCATAGTTATGAGTGAAATACATGTAAACAGAAAAAGACAGGATGGTTTTACTTTCATAGAGATATTGGTATCCATAGTTATACTGGCGGTTGGCCTCCTTTCAATAGCAGGTCTTGTGACTACAGTTATAAAGGGCAATGTGTCGAGCAAAAAGACTACCACTGCAATTGCCTTAGCTCAGACGAAAATCGAAGAACTCAAGAATAAGCCTTTTACCGATTCTGAACTTGAAGATACAAACGCATCAAATAATTTCAATCTTAGCAGTACCACATCGATTGATCACAGTGAGGAAGGCATTGATGAAAATGGGGAAGCAGGTGGATATTATAACAGGATATGGAATGTGGCTAACAATATTCCTTCGAGCGGAATAAAAACTGTTGAGGTTATTATTACATGGCAGGACAACGGCGCACATAGCATATCCTTTACCACAGCCATTGCAGAGTGAGAATTTCAAATGAAAAATGCTAAATCATATAAGGGGTTTACTCTTATAGAGATAATGGTTTCCGTAGTATTGGCATCAATAATATTAGTTACTCTCTATTCCTTATTTACCAGTCAGCAAAAAACATACAACTCGCAGGACCTTATAGTCGAGATGCAGCAGAATGTAAGGACTGCATTGGATACAATGGTGAGGGATTTAAGAACTATGGGTTATGGTATTCCAACTGTTAGTAACCCATCAGCCATTGAAGCCATAACTTCTGCAACGGAGAATAGCATAACTTTCAAAGTTGATATGGATGATGTAAGTGCGAGTCTTGTTTCAGACTATACTGCGCCGGGAACAACGCTTTCTGTCAATACCGTCAGCGACAGTTCCTCTTCCTACTACTATGGACGTTTTTCAGCAGGAGACACTATTTATATAACTGACGGTTATAAATGGAATTCCACTATGATATCAGCAAGCGCTGTAGGGAGTCTCACTATAACACCTCTTACAGATTATTTTCCGGCAGGCTCAGTCCTCCATGTCATACATTCAATTACTTTCTCGCAAAGTCCTTCCAATCATCTTCACTCCACATCAACATCAACTAATAAGATAACAAGAAGTATTGATGGAGGCTCAGCCCAACCTGTAGTTGATGATATTGACTATCTTGAGTTCAAGTATTATGATGAAAACGATAATCTGCTCGGGAGTGTGACTCCATATAAGGGAGTTGCCCTTAGTTCATCAGAGAAAAATAGTGTAAGGAAGATTAAGGTGCTTGTTATTGCGCGTACAATGAGAGAGGATCCATATTATAAGGACAGCGGAACGTATAACTGCGGGGATACATATAGTGACCGTTATCACAGAATAACTCTTGAATCTGATATTAAATTAAGGAATATAGGATCGGATTAATGGTAAAATTATCAAAAATATTAAAAAATGAGAGAGGTATGGTTCTCGTTATAGCCATGCTTATACTGGTAATGTTAACCGTTCTCGGGTTAGGTGCAGTAATGATTACATCTACTGAGCTTAAAATCTCTGGAAATTTAAAAACATCAACAGACGCCCTTTACACTGCTGAAGGAGGAATGGAGATTACAGAAGGGAATCTTAAAACAAGCGCTGTCAGCAATTTCTCAGGGTCGAGCGGAACAGGCAATAATACACAGATTTATACAATAGGGCAGTCTCCGAGAACAACTATTATGAATCCGCTTAACTGGGTTGATACAACATGGTATATTAATGGCAGTTTAAGTACGCTTTTGAGTACAAGTAATGCTGATACCGCCTGGAGTATTTGCAAAAGAATTTCTGTGGGGAGAAATTCTTCTAAAATAACCATTCCCCGTCTGCAATGGCTTTGGTCAAATCCAACATCGATAACATTCCGTAAAGTGCAATCTCAATTTGTCTCTACATCGGAGATATCTACTACTAAACAAATTGAAGCTGATATAGAGGTTAAATTCGAAAACAACTTTCTTTTCTTCCAAACTTTTAAGAACCCGACAAGTACTACTACTGATATTGATAATATAACTAGCAATAATGTTGTGATAGGAGCGCAGGGTTATGATTTAGGTATAGATCCGGCCTTGAGTAAAATAACCGGCATATGTACCAATGACAGTACAGACAAAGCAATCATTATTTATAGGGATATTGATAACAATATCTCAACTCCCGGGTGGACGATAGTCGGGGAAGCTGAAGTGAACACTGTAAATAAGACCTTCTGTCTCAGCAACACGCATGGATATCGCTACACACCCTACGGTGGATCCGGAGAAGAACCGGTGTGTATTCCAAGCGGTGGAGACTATATACCCGATACGTCAGGAGCACCATCGTTATCATTAAGTAATGGGCAAATTTACAAAGTAGAACTGGTTGATATAAGTTCACTTACCAGATCTTCGGGAAACCCTTCTTCATCTACTAGCGGAACATGGGTTTCAAATTCATACAATAAATGGTAGAATCATGAAAACTCAAAATGAGGAGTTCGCATGTTAAAAATTATTAAAATTGTTATTATCCCCGTAATTCTTTTTATTTCTACAATGTTATTGTCAATGACTATGACATTTGCAGATTCAAGCAGCGATGAGAATTCGTCAGCAGTCAGCTCCAATATGAATGTAAACGGAGGAAGCAATATTGATGTTCCAAGTACAGTTATAAAGAACTGGCATGAAATTAAGTAATGAAATAAATAGAGGAGAAAAAAAATGCTAAAATTTTTTAAGGTATTATTAATATCAACAGCTGTGATTACAGTAGGTGGGACTATTTTATTCAGTGTTGCCTCTGCTGAAAGTGACAGCAATGATAATTCGAGTAGTTTAAATGCTAATGCCGGGGGCACAACTCCTTTTACACCCACTACTACCATTAAGAACTGGCACGAAGTTAAGTAATTTTGCGGTATAAAAAAGAGAACAGCTTGTTAAGATTCCCAATAAGTTGGAACTACCATTCATTCAAATGGTTAACCTGAGTTGAAAAGAATATTTTTTTTGTTACTTGTCATGTTCCTGCTCTCAGGATGTACACGCATAAGCCGCGATGAACTTGAGAACATTGAAAAAACAATAGACACTGGTAATTACCCTCTTGCCGTTCTAACGCTTGATAAATTAACAACTCAATACCCTAATGATCCTATAGTTTATTATCTGTTAGGCTTTTCCTCGCTAAAAAACGATGATTCTTCTAAAGCTCTCAAAGCTTTTAGGAAAACATTTGAGATAAAAAAGAATTATTCAACCATGGTAGGTGATATAGATGTAGCGAACTTTCTTGCTGGAAACAGCTTAAGTGGAAGCGATACTTTGTTTATGGCAGCTATGCGGGAAATAGATACTATTTTTCTTAAGCATAAAGAGGGAGAAGTTCAAGACCGCATAAGATATCATAAGGCAATGCTTCTTCTTTTGGCAAAGGAATATGGAAAAGCTGTAAATGAGCTTCAGCAAGTCATGGATAATGATTTTCATTCAGAATATGATTCCATGGCTCAATTAAAGATAGGAATTATAAAAGTAGATTTTTTGCATCAGGAATCAGAAGGATTAAAAGAAGTTGAAAAAGTTTTGACTTTATATCCGGGTTCTGAGGAAGCTCCGGAGGCGATGTTTTGGCTTGCAGAGCAAAGGAGAAAGGCAGCGCAGATGTTTGGGAACAGGGCAGAATCACTGGAAAAGTTTTACAATTCATGGGATAATGTAAAAGAATTTGAAGGTGAAAGGAAGGAAGCCATAGCGCAAGCCAGAAAGGACAGAGCAAGGGAGACTGAAAATTTCAGAAGTGCTGTTAAAGTACTTAATGACCTTATCAAGCGGTTTCCCAATAGTTCTTTATCATCTGATGCAACTGAAGTTATTAAAAATATGAATCAGAGTAAAAACAACAAAGAATAAAAAAAGTTGGAGACTCTTAATCGAAATAAATACCTTCTAACAGGTTTTTCTTTACTCCTCGCAATATTTTGTCTTTATAAAGTTCAGTATTCTTCGCAGTCCATAGTTGGTTATGATGGTTATTATCACATCAGGATTGCAGAACAGATGCGTACCAAAGGGATTTTTTCGGCAAGTCCTTCATTGATTTGTTTTCCAGAAGGGACTTTCGTTGACCATCATTTTCTTTATCATATACTGCTTATTCCTTTTACATATTCAGGTCTTATGGTTGGAGCTAAAAATTCATCTCTGTTTTTTGATTTTCTACTGCTATTATCTATAGCTGTTATACTTCTTAAGATGAATGTCCCGGCACCATTTATGTGGATACTTCTTTGTGTATCGCTTTCCGGGACTTTTCTTTTCCGTTTATCGCTTCCAAGGGCAGTGGTTCCGTCTCTGATAGTTCTTATATGGATATGGTATTTAATGCTTAAAAAAAAATATATAAGCACTTATATCGTGTCTTTTTTATATCCTTTGCTTTATGGAGGTTTTTCTGCTGTTTTTCTTGTTTTTGCCGGTGTTTTATTGTCAGAACTTTGGATTACCAGGAAGTTAGATTATAAAACCGCCTTGAGCGTTTTAGCGGGTATTATAACAGGGTTGGTTCTAAACCCTTTTTTTCCGCTAAATATAAATTTTATTTATTTGCAAACCACATCAGCAGGGTTGTTAAGGGAAGTGGAGGGGGGCGGAGAGTGGAAATCCTTTACCCCTGAAGAATTTATGACAGGACAGTTTCCTTTGATTGCTTTGTTTCTTATATCTATTTACTTCATAACATTAAGCACAAAAAAGAAGGGAATTGATACGTTATCAATGCTGGTAGTTTCTGTCATGTCACTGGCAATGTGCTGGCGATGGAGAAGGTTTATTGAGCTTGCAGTACCATTTGTTTTGCTCTTTGCATCGTTAGCCTTCAGAGATTGCATTGATGATTTTTTAAAATTTACAGTTTTTAAGAAAAAAGCACCTTCAAAATTTGGTATAGCTATTCCTGCGTTAGCAATACTATTTTTATTATTATTTCAAACACAATCCGCTATGGCCCAAGTTTCTTCAGATCGCAGGGAATACAACAGATACAGAAATGGCTTACAGTGGTTGCTTGAAAATGATATCGGAATGGGAGTTTATCTCTCTGACTGGGATGATTATCCGGAACTTTATTTTTATAATCCTGATAACCATTATCTTGTTGGACTTGACCCGGCCTTTTTATACCTTTATGATAAAAAAATGTATAAAATATGGAATGAAATAAATAATGGAACTTATAAAGGGAATCTCAGGGATGTTTTTATAAAACTCTTCAAGACTCCAATACTTTTTACAGATTATGCGCATGGAAATTTTATAAGAATGGTCGAAATGGATCCATCTATTAAGATTGACTATGCTGATGCTTATTGCAAGATATACAAAGTGTTGCCAGAAAGAAAGGTAAACCTGCAATGAAACATATTATAATTCTTGTAATTTTACTTTTTGTCTTAACATCGCCGGCCTTGGCAATTTATAAATGGACTGATTCAAAGGGAGCGATTCACTTTACTGATCTTCCTCCTTCTGAGGCTTCTCAGATTGAGAATTTAAAACTCCAGACAGGTCCAGCAGCGCTTACTGATACTTTTGATGATGATGTTGTCAGTAAAGCATGGCTGAGGGCGAATTCAAATGATCCTAATATTTTCATTGAAAAAGATGACAACCTCATAATCATTGCTCCAGGAAATACTGATATGTGGTACGATACTTTCACAGCCCCATTGCTATACAAAAGAATAAACGGTACGTTGAATTTCGAAGCAGAAGTAAAGCTTGAATTTAAATCCAACGGATCGGACAAGGGGGGATTAATTTTATGGACAGATGATAGAGGAAGAAATGATTTTCTGCTTCTATGCAAATCCAAGAATGAAGACATAAACTTCAGAAGAATTACCGGAAAAGAGTCCGTAAAAGGAACTGAGCCAGGATATACTGATGATTCGATTAGTTTCAAGCTTGTGAAAGATGGAGAAAATTTTAGTGCATATTACAGTAAAGATGGTACTGACTGGGCAGAGCTCGGTAGTTTGATATTCCAGCCGGGTGTTAATCTTAATATTGGATTATTTTCCTGCTCATGGAAACCCGCTCCTTCAAAAGCAACATTTTACTATTTCGTGGTAAAACAAAAATAAAATTGTATTTTTAAGTTTTAGCTGGAATGGTTAATAGGATGGCGAAGCGATTACTGCAAAAAACCTTTTTTCCTTTGAATTTGGCACAAATGTTATTTCCACATTATGATATCCCTTCTCAATATGGAAAGATTTTACTTCATAATAGTTTGAAGGTAATTCCTCTCTAAAGATTTTTTTTGAGTCTATTGAGATAGAAAATTTCCCGGTCGAATAAACTTTGTATCTGTAAGTTCCGCTGCTTTCTGCCTTAAAAATTGCCTTGATAGAGGCTGTCGTTAATTTAGCATTTCCCGGATAGACATTATTGATAAAAGGATACTCCGTAAAAGAAATATGTTGTTCTGGTAAGGGGGTGCCACTTTCATCATAAAAAGAGGTTCCAGTTTTCAGCCACTCTCCTCCCCAGTCCACGTTCTTGAAAAGCTCACTAGGGCTCCCTTTCTCTATATTCCTGTATATCGCAATGAGCGGTATCCCACCAGGACCTGCCGAAAAAATAGGAGTTATGTTTTCAGTGTAAAATTTTATTTCCTGGTCAAAAAAACCTTCGCGGAAATTGATTATTAGATATTCATAATCGTTTTGATCATAGACAACATCAGGTGAGAGCATCTCATATTTATGGTAATAGTCAAATGGGATAGAATAAAATCCGCACCTGTTAGCGATTCTGCAACGCTTAAGCTTTGTATTTAAAAAATTTAGCACATCTTTGTTAAATGGATCACCCCAGTATGTGCTTTCAAGACCAAGTTTTTGCGCCCCTTTAAGACCGCCTGCAAAGGCATTGTAATAAGAAAGCTCGTAGGGATGGATGTTATATAAGGAAATTGCGGAAGAAATTATGATAACCGCGCCTGCGATGGATGCAAGAAATTTGTATCTTCCTTTCAGGAAAAAGTTCTTTAAATTATAAAATCCAACCCCTGAAAGAATTGCAAGGAATGGAAAAGAAGGAAGGAAAAGTCTTTCTCCGTCATAAGCAGGACCAATCCCTGTCGCAATTGCGGCAATTGGAAGGATAGCATTTATTAAAAATAGAACAGAAAATTTTTCAGCATCTGTCTTTTTATCAATTCTTTTCCAATTTACTCTTTTTAAAAGATAATAAATGCTTGTACCTGCTCCTGCTACAATAAGGATTACTAATGGAGCAGGAATAGTAAGTAGAGTTATTAGAGGAGCATAGTGCCATGGGACTTTATTTGAATCGTATGTATTACCGAGATAAAATGTTTTTACAATAAAATCGTTTGTGTGTGTAGACATGCCTTCAAAAAACCCTGCAAGGTGGGGCCAGAAATCAACCCAAAGCCAGGGATTGGACAGGTAAAAAACAAATGGAGAGATTAGAGCTCCATAAAGGATAAACTTTGCTGCTTTCTTGTCCGGATAGAAGATTATCCACACTAATAATGCGACAGGTATCATTAATGCATGAGCTTTTGTGCATAAAGCTAAGCCAAGTGTTATTGCAAATAAAACAGAGAAATATTTTTTTTCAATACCTGTGATAAAGAAATAGATGGTCAATACCCACATAAATGTTATGGGTATGTCGAGGGCGAAGATATGCGCCTGTCCGAACATGCGCGGCATAAAAAGAAGCCCCAATGATGCTATGAGGGCTGATGGTATATCCGTTATCCTGAGAGCGAGTAGAAATATAAGTGCACATGTTATTGAGAACATTATTTCGGGAGAGAGTCTTAAGGATTTTATGTCGCCAATAATGTTTTTGAACAGACCCCATGAAATGGCGTGAATCATCCTGCCAAATGGCGGATGATAGTGGAGGTGTTCACCAAAATATTTTTCAACTATTCCTCTGCTTCTGAATGATGAAAAAGCTCCACCGGAAACGGAAACCAGTGAAAATTTCATCCAGGAGGCAAATGACTTAGCAGCCGTATCATTAAGCCAAGCCTCATCACAAGTTATACCTATGCTATCTGTTGAGGTATAAAGAAGCGTCAACGACAGAAAAAAAATTAGAAGTGCAGTTAAATATTTCACCTGTTTTAGTGCGAAAGTTATGTGAAAATATTACTAAATGCCATAAGATTCGTATATCAGAAAAAATAATAGCATAAAGGAATGATGAAATGGAAACAGCAAATCAAGCTGTTCGGGAACATTATAATAATATTGCAAAAAAAATTTACATGTTCCTTGGTGCTTACTGGGTATTGCTGCTTGCATTTCTTTTTAGTGATTTTATTTTTCACCATATTGGTTACACTATTACAGCTGATGAAAGCCCTATAAATTGGTTTACGGCTGTAGATCTTGTTCTCGCATCTTTTGCGGCAGTTATGGTTTTTTCTGAACTGTCCGGTTTTTCCCTCAACCGGGGAAAATACAAGTTTCTCTGGATTGTCATTGCGTCAGGTCTTCTCTGGGCAGCTTTCGATGAACAATTCGAACTCCACGAAAAAGTGGGAGCCATCATTGACAGTTGGGTTTCCGGCAGCAGTTTGGAATTGTTTTTTTACAGGATTTTCGATGAAGGGGAGAAACTTATTATAATGCTTTATGCGGCAGGAGGCATTATGATGACATTTGTTTTCCTTTTCAATATGGTTTCTTCAAAGAAGGCTGCGAAATGCTTCATTACAGCAATCATTTTTCAAGTTTTGGCAATGCTCTGTGATAGATTCAATGTTGTTTTCGATATTTTGGGGATATACTCAAAAGATCCAAATTATACGGGCTACATTGAAGAGATATCGGAGTTTCTGTCATCTTCACTTTTTTTTGGAGCCATGCTCCTTGAATATTTCTGGCTAAGAGTACTATCAAAAAACAAAATTTAAATAATACAGTGATACGATGTCTTTGCTAGGAAAGCCCCGCACGATTTTATTTTTATTGATAGCTTCAGTTTTTTTTCTTTCTATTCTCTTTCCCAACAGGGACTACAGTTATGATTCGATTCAATATGTAATAGATGCGCAGGATGAGAACCTGATTCTTCATCCGCATCATCTGCTTTTTTATCCGACGGCCAGGCTTGCATGTGCAATATCTTCTAGTTTCCTTGGCGAGATGAATGAATGGATTATGCCTATACAGCTTCTTAACATAATTATTTTCCCTATTGCAGTATATTTCTTTTATTCCTTTCTTGTTGATGTAAGCGGTAATATAGCAGCTTCGATTCTATGTGCTGCTATTTTTGCATTTTCAGGAAGTATCTGGTCTCTTTCAATTGACAATGAAGTTCACACTCTGGAACTTCTTTTTTTTATTATGGCGTTAAAATGTGCTTCTTCACGAAAAAATATTATTTTAGCAGCCTCTATGTTTGCGATAGCAACATTGTATCATCAGGGAGCGGTTCTACTGTTCCCTGCATTTGTAGCTTTCTTTTTCTTAAATTCCAAAGAAAAACGTGGAATTGACGGTATTTATTTTGCCTTTTCTTATGTAGCTGTTGCCGGCGGATTATTTCTTGGATGCGCTGCGTTAGACGGGAAAAGGTCGCTGTCAGAAATCATAAAATGGTTCACCTTTTATACTGAATCAGGAAAATGGGGCACGTTAACCCTTTCAAATCTCTTTTATTCAGCGGCATCGTTGTTCCAGCTTTTTTTTGCATCACGGGTTGACAGGAGAATTGTATTTTCAGGAAATATTTATCCTCAAGATTATATCTATCTTCTTATGGAAGCCGTTGGAACTTTGAGTATAGCTTTTCTATTAATTATTATTGTTTTAAAGTCATGGAAGAAAGAAATAGACTTTGGAATCTGGTCACACGTTGCATTAATTGTATTTATTCCTGTGACTTTTTTTGCCTTTTGGTGGGAAGCTCAGAATGTTGAATTCTGGCTTCCCTGTCTTATAGTGATGCTTCTACTTTTATCAATTGCAATAGCTGAAACTTACAAAAAAAAACAACCTTTTTTATTTTACCTGTCATTCTTTCTTCTAATCATAATATTTATCCATAACTTATTCTCTTCAGTCATTCCAGATTCAAGGCTTTTGAAAAATGAAACTTATCTGTTTACGCAGAAATTTGCTCCTTATGTTTCAGAGGGAGATGTTTTTATAAACAATAAGAAAAAGCCTGTTCCTTATCTTCAGTATTATAGTGGAAAGAAGATAGATTATGTTTCATTTGCAGAATACCCTTTGAAGAAATGGGCAAATATCAGTGAAGTAAAGAATGTAATTGCTGGTAAAATAGAATCTTCTCTTAAAAGTAATAAAAAAGTCTTTATTACATCATCTGAAATTCTTCCTCCGGAGTTTGATCCTGCCATCAATGACGTTATCAGGGGAAAAGAAAGAGATAATTTTTACGATGCGTACAGCGGCCGGTTGAAAAAGCTTTTTCAATACACAATGGACGGGAAACTTGAGAGTTTGTTTGTTGTAAATTAAATTAGCAAAATAAGTTGAGAATTGATAAAATCAATCCATATTGTTGTTAATTTATATGAAATTCATTAATTATTAGATTAACCGGAGATTTGTTATGGGAAAGACGATGGCTGAAAAGATAATAGGTGAGCATGCCGGAAAAAGCCTGAAAGCCGGAGACCTTGCTGTCGTCGCAGTTGATTTAAGTTATGTGCAGGATGGTACAGGTCCGCTTGCAGTAAGGCAAATGAAGAGTATGGGACTTGAAAAGGCTTTTAATCCATCGCACTCGATATTCTTTCTTGACCATGCATCGCCAAGCCCTCGGCTTGAACTCTCAAATGACCATAAATTCCTGCGTGAATTTGCAGAAAAAACAGGAATACGTGTTTCCGATGTAGGAAATGGCATATCTCATCAGGTAGTACTCGAAGAATATGCTTTACCTGGAAATCTTATTGTTGGGGCAGATTCACATACATGTACCGGAGGAGCGATAGGCGCATTTGCGACCGGAATGGGTTCGACTGATGTGGCTGTAGCCATAGCCCTAGGCAAAACATGGATGAGGGTTCCTGAAACATTAAAGGTAGTTGTTGATGGAAAACTTCGGAAGGGGGTTTATTCAAAAGACATCATCCTCAATCTTATAGGTATGATATCAAGCAGCGGTGCAACTTATAAAGCGCTTGAGTTCCACGGAAGTACTATAGAAAGTTTAAGTATTGATGCACGGGCTACAATTGCGAATATGGCAGTTGAAGCAGGAGCCAAGGCAGGTCTGTTTCCTTCTGATGAAATTACTAAAAAATTTCTGAGCGATATGGGGAGGGAGCCAGGTTACCGTGAAATTAAACCAGATGACGATGCAGAATATGAAAAGGTAATTAATATCGATGGAGAAAAACTTGAGCCCACAATTGCCTGTCCTCACCTTGTTCATAATACAAAGGCAGTTGGAGAAGTAGGAGAAGTTTTTGTCCAGGAAGTTTTTCTGGGCACTTCCTGCAACGGCAGATACGAGGACCTTAAAATTGCGGCGGAAATTTTAAACGGGAAGAAGGTCGATAAAAGAGTGAGATTGCTAGTTACTCCTGCTTCGCGAAATGTCTATCTTCGTGCCCTTAAAGACGGCATTATTGAAACATTCGTTCGCGCCGGAGGTGTGGTAACCGGGCCGGGGTGCGGTGCCTGTGTGGGTGTTCATGAAGGAGTGCTTGGTGATGGAGAGATTTGCCTTGCCACACAACCGCGAAATTTCAAAGGGAGGATGGGTAATCCAAACGCTTTTATATATCTTGGATCTCCTGCTATTGCGGCGGCTACGGCAATAACTGGAAAGATTACTGATCCTCGTGAGTTCTTATAGATAGTGTTTCTTTTATTGAAATCTTTTTTAAAGAGGTATTTTTATTATGGAAGTTATTAGCGGAAAGTGCTGGAAATTCGGAGATGATATAAGCACTGATCTGATTGCACCCGGACGGCTTTTCCATTTGCGTTCCAATCTTCCGGAGCTTGTAAAACATGTCATGGAAGATGCAAGGCCAGGTTTTTACGATATGATAAAAAAGGGAGATATAATTGTAGCGGGCTTTAATTTTGGCCAGGGGTCTAGCCGAGAGCATGCACCGACAATAATAAAGATGGCAGGCATATCAGCTGTTGTGGCAAAAAGTTTTGCACGGATTTTTTACAGAAACTGTATTAACGTTGGATTGCCGGCTATAATCATTGACACCTCTTCATTAGATGAGGGAGATATGGCTGGGATTGATATGCAGAACGGAACAATAACAAATTTTACAAAAAATCTGACTCTCAAATTTCCTCCTTTGCCTGCAACTATGTCAAAAATATTAAATGAAGGAGGTCTCGCACCATATGTAAAAAAGTATGGTGATCTTTTACTTTAAATAAATGGCACGTCTCTCCTTAATAGGCTTATTGATACTTTTAGTATTCTATATTTTGTCGCCTGTTGATTTTATCCCTGACTTTATTCCTTTCGTTGGACGCATAGATGACATTGTTATTCCCATAATTTTATTCTGGTTATACAAAAAAAAGTTCCAGAGACAATCTTATAAATATTCTACTGGTCCAAGTGATGAAAACCGTAATTTCGGAAATGAAAACGTTAGAACAGCTAAATCAAAGAAAGACCCTTATAGAGTATTAAATATTGATAGAGGATCTTCTGAGTTGGAGATTAAACGAGCCTACAAAGAAATGCTTTCCAAGTATCATCCTGATAAAGTCGCGCATCTTGGAAAGGAATTACAGGATCTTGCACATGAGAAAGTTATTGAAATAACAGAAGCTTATAATGATCTTGAAGCTTGTGGTTTCAAAAATTAGGATTAACCTTAATTTTAATTTTTTTTGTAAAAGCCACTTGACAAATTTACGAGAAACTATTAAATATTCAAACAGACGTTTGGTAGGTTAGTAAAAAAATAAAAAATAAAGATACTTGGGAGGAGATTTTATGTGCCATTTTTGCACTAAACATGGTGATGGAGGCAAATGGTTCGAGAATGCAGCTAACTTTGCAGCAAGAATGTATTCTAACCGAAAGAAGAAGACTGAAAAAGAAGAAAAGTTTGTTCAACACATGGGAAGTGAGGCACTTAAGATAGATCCTGATCATCCTGAAAAGAGCAGAATGTATGCTACTCCTCCTGTCATAACTGAAGATATAGCAGATAATCCATGGGCACAGCAGAAAATGTTTGAGACAAGAAGCAAATTTCCCTATCATTTGGATTCAAATGGAGATGTTAAAATACCTAAGGGAGCTGTTGTTGACCTTGATATTATGTTTACTGACCTATTAAAAGAAGTTGTTGATGCTACCGGTGTAGAAGCTGACAAAGTACCTCAGTTAAAAAGAAAAGTTGCAAGCTTTATGGGAAATTACCACTTTGGTCAGGTTATAACTCTTGAAGAAACCCTTGATATGTTGGAACTGACTTACCCAATAGGAATGATGCAGTGTATCTGCAGAAGAGAAACAAGAGGGCAGATGGCTCCTGGGGAAGCAAATTTCTGTTTCTCTCTTGGTGTTGGAATTTATAAATGGGAACGTTGGCCTGAGACATTCAGAGGACTTACATTTTTAAGTGTCAAGGAAGCAAAGGAAATGATTACACACTACAATAAAAAAGGATTGGTACATTCGCTTTGGACCTTCAATGTTCCTTATATAGGAGGAATCTGTAACTGTGAATATCCTGTATGTCAGGGGATCAGGGGAAGACTTGATTACGGTGTTGAATCAATAATATTAAAAGGGGAATGGTGTGCAAAACCATTGTATGAAAACTGTACAGGCTGCGGGAATTGCGTACGCTATTGCCAGTTCGGTGCAATGAGTATGCAACTTTCCAGAAACAAAGTAGCTATTGATATGAAGAAATGTTTCGGGTGCGGCCAGTGTGAAAAACATTGCCCTAACAGTGCGATCGAAATGGTAGAGAGAAGGAAAACTCCAGGTATAAGCGATCTTTGGTAATTTATAAAAAGTAATCAGTAAGGAGGGGTAATAATGAGTTTGATGGATGTAAAGATTGATCATGAAAAATGCAAGGTTCCTGCTGCATGCAGAAAGTGCCTTGCAATTTGCCCTCAGGCAGTATTTAAGCTGCATTTGGGGAAAGTAGAGAAATACAAACTTGCACCTGATGAAGAGTGGCATCTAGAAGCCTGGTATTGGACAAGATGCTCAGGTTGTATGGAATGCGTAAAGATATGTCCGCTCGATGCAATAAGGGTAAAAAAGAGAAAAGAAGCAGTTGCCTAAGGGGGGTAGACAATTTCTTCAGAAAATCTCTTGATTTTCTCGGGAAATCTTATATTTGTTACCAAACAAACGTTTTTTTTATTTTAAATAAATAAAACAAGGGGGATTACAAATGTGCCATAACTGTATTTCGCATGGAGGAGATGGTGGTAAATGGTTCCATGCTGCGGAGAACTTTGCGGCAGGGCTTTACCGTAGGCAGAAAAAAGCAGCACAGCAGAAAGCACAAAAGGCTGAGAAAAAAACTGGTGAAATAATAAACCCGCTTCAACCGCCACCTGAGTATTATATGACTGAAGATGGTGAGTTTGCTCTTCAGCCCGGCGCGCAGGTTGACCTCGACATAATGTTTTCCGACCTGATGCGGGAAGTTCTCGAGGCAACAGGGAAAGATGTAAAGAAACTTCCTATTCTCAAGAAAAAAGTAAACAGCTTCATGGAGAATTACCATTTCGGTCAGGTTATTACCCTTGAAGAAGCCGAGCAGATGCTGGAGATAACATATCCTATAGGCATAATGGAATGTATCTGCAAAAGGGAATCGCGTGGTATGTATAAAAACGATGATGCTATGACCTGCCTTTCCCTTGGGGTTGGCATCTATAAATGGGAACGCTGGCCTGAAACTTTCCGTAATTTCCAATTCCTTTCCGTAAAAGAGGCAAAACAGAGGCTTCGCCATTTTGACAGGCGAGGTAATGTCCATACTCTCTGGACTTTTTATACGCCATATATAGGCGGCATCTGTAACTGTGAATATCCTACCTGTCTTGGAATAAGAGGACGTATTGATTATGATGTGTCCGAGATCCTTCTTAAGGGAGAGTATTGTGCTAAGCCGGTACACGACAAATGTATAGGCTGCGGCGAATGTATTACGTTCTGCCAGTTTGGCGCCATGTCTCTTCAGGTGAGCCGCAACAAGGTAAACATCAATATGAATAAATGCTTTGGATGCGCGCAGTGCGCCAACCATTGCCGTCATGAGGCAATAGAGATGGTAGAGCGCATGACAACACCGGGGCTCAGGGACATTTGGTGATTTCAATAATTACTTCGGGAATTCCAATATATAAGGAGGATTTTTATGGCAAGGGTTCAAATAGCAATTAACCGGGAAAAATGTCCGGTTCCTATAAGATGCCGCAAATGTGTAGAAGTATGTCCGCAATGTCTTTACAAACTTCACCTTGTTAAGATTGACAAGGGGAAGCAAATGCCTGAGGAAGCCTGGGATCTTGATATGTGGTTTCCCGACCAGTGCGTAGGGTGCCTTGAATGTGTGAAGGTTTGTCCTGAAAATGCTTTGAGAGTAATTGCTCCATGCGAAGCAGAATGTCCTGCTCATGTTGATGTTCCTTCGATAGTTTCTCTTATCGCGGCAGGCCGAACAGAAGAAGCCCT
Organism: Candidatus Schekmanbacteria bacterium; assembly: GCA_016219965.1. Lineage (NCBI taxonomy): Bacteria > Candidatus Schekmaniibacteriota > Candidatus Schekmanbacteria bacterium. The sequence goes on along the minus strand of JACRJM010000003.1, from coordinate 7,149 downwards.
TCACCTTCACAGGGAAAGAAATCCTTTTGTGGAAATAAGCGCAAGGGTTTGTCCTCATCCATGTGAATCATTGTGCGAGAGAAAAAGGGTTGACTCTTCTTCTATTGCGGTCCGCGGTGTGAAGCGTTATATGGCGGACCTTGCGGCTGCAAAGTCAACTAAAATAAAGGATCTCATGAGAGAGAATCCTAACAATGCCAAAAAGAAAGTTGCGGTAATAGGTGCAGGACCTGCCGGTCTTTCATGTGCATATTTTCTGCGGAAAATAGGACATCCTGTGACAATATTCGAAAAAGCTGACAGACCTGGCGGAATGCTTTCTCTAATGATTCCATCATACCGTCTGCCGCAGGATGTAGTTGACAGGGAGGTAAATTTCGTACTGAGTTCAGGAATAGAATTAAAGCTTAATACGACCGTCGGCAAAGATATTACTTTCGAGGATCTGAAGAAACAGGGCTATGAAGCTATTTTCCTCGGGATAGGGGCATGGAGATCAACACCGCTTGGAGTTCCCGGTGAGGAGCTTGAAGGGGTAATCTCTGCTATGGATATGCTGAAGGATTACCGCAAGGGAATAGCACCTAAGCTTGGCAAAAAAGTCGTTGTCATAGGCGGAGGCAATGCTGCAATTGATGCTGCCCGCACAGCTTTCAGGTTTGGCTCAGATGTAACAGTGGTTTACAGACGAGACCGCGACGAAATGCCTGCTATTCCGGCTGAGATCGAAGAAGCTGAGAAGGAAGGCGTTAAATTTATATTACTTGCAAGGCCTTTAAAGGTTGAAGGGAAAAATGGACATGTCAGCGGTTTAGCTTGTGGAAAGATGATGATGAAAGGATACGACAATAACGCAAGGCGCAGATCTGTACCTATAGAAGGATCAGACTTTACAGTTGAAGCTGATACCGTAATAATAGCCATAGGGCAGAAACTTGATGCAAATGAGTTATTGCAAGGTACTGGCATAGGGCTTTCATATGAAGGATATATCTATGCAGACCATCATATGACCACCACGATTCCTTACATTTTTGCAGGCGGCGATGTAACAAAGGGTCCGTCCAGCGTGGTTGAAGCAATAGGAGCGGGAGAGAGGGCTGCAAGGGCAATCAACCATTATTTGTCCAAAGAGCTTACTGCAGATCAGAAAACAGACTTCTGGTGGATTGAACCATATGAAGACGACATTTCCTATAATACTAGATCAGCAGTACCTAAGTATGAAAGAGCTGTTACACCTCTTGTTCCTGTTTCAGAGAGGGTAGGTTCAAAGGAAGTTGAAATGACAATGAGTGCAGAAGATGCTCTCCATGAGTGCGCCAGATGCCTGCGCTGCGACTATGTTGATAAGGAAGTTTTAAACAGAATACTGTCTGCTGCTGCTGCACGCTGACATATTATTTTGAAAGGATAAAAGAATATGAGCTCAAAAGGCCTGAAGTATTTTATTGATGAAACTTATTTCCAATCTCTTGATGATGAATTTGGAGTAAAGAAAATAGCTGAAAAATTTGCAAATGCCGTCAAAGGGAAAAGTGAGAAGGAAATTGAAGAGATAGGCAAACAGATTTTTGATGAATATGGCAAGTCTCTTGCCAAGAGAATACTTGAAACCGAAGCTGATAACAGGGACAGGACAGCAGAGCAGATATATGAGGTTGCAAAAAAGACAGGACATATATTCCCGAATGTTCCGCAGAGAATGATTGAGATTGGTATTCTGGCAACCAGGGTTGAGGATAAGTGGCGCTGGGGAGAAATATCATTTAAGAGGTTGTCCTATGCTGTCTCAAAATGCACAATGAACCAGGCTCTCATCGAAGCGGTTGGAGAAAAAATCGCAAACACGCTTCCATGCAGGCATTACTGCACTGCTTTGAGCGAAACGATATATCAGGGCTTGAATCTTGATGTTGGTGTAAGGATGGTTGCCGAACTTCCTAAAGACAAGAAATGCCAGTTTGACGGTTTTTTTCATTTTCATTGATTGCGACTAACTAACTAAATGATTGGTGTATTAATCGAATCCTGATAAAAACTCCTTTTTAGGAAATGGAGAAGACTATGGGTAAATACGCTTTTGGTATTCCAGATGAGTTTCTTGATATCCTTGAAAAGGAGTTTACCATTGGGGCGGTTGTTAGGAAATATGAGGAAGACGCAAAAGAGAAAGTAAACAAGGGAGAGATAGCTCAAAAGGTTTTTGGCGATTACGGCAGAAATCTGGCAGTTCGGATAATTGAGCTTGAAGGTAATTATAGGGATAATACGGCTAAAGTAATTTATGAAGTAGCTGCAAAGACGGGTCATGTCTTCCCAAGTGTTCCTCAGCGTCTTCTTGAAATAGGGTTTAATGCATTACGCCCGTTTGATGAATGGAAATACAGGGAGGTTTCACATAAGTCCCTTGTCATCGAGGTAAAGGATTGCACTATTAACAAGGGGATTAAAGAGGAAATCGGGGAAGGGGAAGCAAAACAAATTCCATGCAGGAGTCTTTGTTTAGGTTTCTCTGATGAATTGTTTAAGAAGCTCGGATTGAAAGTTGAGCTTTCAATGACAAAAAGTCGCCCTGTTGAAGGCTGTTGCTGTTTCAGAGCAGATTTCCAGGGGAAATAAAACAAGTTTTTTCCTTTACTAATACCGCTCTTTTTGGTTAATGAAGAGCGGTAATTTTTTTATTTATTTTGGAGGTGAAGATCCTTGTCACTTAAAAGTAAACTTGAAAGCATAGCAGGAAAAGAAAGTGTAAATGTTAATGGGGCGTTAAGTAAATATGCAACAGACGAAAGCCCATTCAAAGGGGTTGTCCCTAACTACGAGGTCAAAGCAACTACTTCTGTACAAGTACGGGAAATAATTAATCTTGCAAGGAAAGAAAAAACCCCTGTTGTACCTTCAAGCTCCACTGTTCATTTTAACGGGGCTGCTCTTTCACTTCAGGGGGGGATAGTGATTGACCTCAGTGGAATGAACAAGATAAAAACTATTGATGAGAGAAACAGGAAAGTCATCTTCGAGCCTGGTGTGACATGGGGAACGCTTGCGTCAGAACTTTCAAGTAAAGATCTAAGGATGTTCAATCCGCTTTTTCCACATTCAGGTACATCTGCTTTAACATCTCTTCTTGAAAGGGAACCTGCAATTATTCCTAAATTTGAATATGCTGATCCTATTATGACCCTTGAAGCTGTTCTGCCAAATGGAGAATTAATGAGAACAGGTTCATCGTCTATTACCCTTTCCTATGACAAGGATGATGCGGCAGTTGATATGGTATGCCCTTACGGACCGGGGATGGATTTTTTCAGGCTCTTTCATGGTGCGCAGGGAACGCTGGGTGTCGTGACATGGGTTGCTGTAAAGCTTGAGCATCTTTCTCCTTTAAAAAAGCTTTTTATCATAAGCTGCAGCGAACTGGAAAAAGCTATAAGGATTGTTCATTCTATGCAGAACGACATGATAGGACAGGAATGCTTCATCCTTGACCGCAATGATGCCGGATTGATTTTGTCACGAGGCGATATTGCCAGATATGGAGAGCTTAAGAACGGGCTTTCAAATTATAATATAATAATGGTTTTGCGCGGAGGGAAGAGACGCCCTGAAGAGAAGATTGCATACGAGGAAGAAGCTTTGCGGGAAATGCTTGGAAAAGAACTCGATGGAGGAGACGGAGTCAGAAGTGATGATAAGAATTGGATGCTTGAAAATTTAGGTATGAACTGGCCTCAAGGATCTGTCTACTGGAAGAACCTTTTAAAAGGTAAGGTATTTCAGATCGCATATAAGACAACTTTAAAAAATATTGATATCCTATCAACAACATTTAAGAAGATAATTACTTCCAATGGATTCGATATCAATGATTGTGGCTTATATGTGCAACCCCTTGAGTACGGCAGAGCGTATCATTGCGAGCATCATCTCTATTATGCTCCGGAAGGAGAGGACTTTAGGAAAAAACTTGTAAGTCTCTATGAAGAGCTTGCGGTAACGCTTGCAAATAAAGGTGCTTTCTTCAACCAGCCTTATGGTCCGGCAGTTCAGGCTCTATTTGATAAAACGGGTGGGTACAGAGAGGCAGTGAAAAAAGTGAAAACAATATTTGATCCTGCGGGAATAATGAACCCAGGAAAGTTGACTTTTTAGGAGCATTGATTGATGGAACTTGAAAAATACAGATATGACATAGAGATGTGTGTAAGGTCGTCCTCATGCAAATGGGTAGATCCAATGTACTCAAAGAGCAAGAGATTTAATAAGATATGCCCAATAAATACGAAATTCAAATTTGATTCCTTTTCATGCCAGGGGATAATGGATATAGCTCTTGCCTATCTGGATGGTGAGATAGGGATCGATGAAGACCTTTATAAGATACTTTACCACTGTACCCTTTGCGGTGCATGCGACATTATGTGTAAGAGGTGCATGGACACCGAGAGACTCGAAATAATAGAGGCTTTCAGGTGCCGTTATATTGAAAAAGGTGGAAAGGTTTCTAAAAAACAGAAAAATATTTTATCCAATGTGGAAAGCAAGGGTAACCCTTACGGCGCTTCTCAAAATGAGAGGACAAAATGGTTTGACAAAGGGAGTGAAAAAACGGGAGAAGCAGAAATCCTTTATTTTGCGGGCTGTACTGCATCGTACCGCTATCCTTCAATTGCAAAATCAAGTGTAAAGATTTTTGAAGCTGCAGGTGTGAACTTCAAACTTTTTCCAAGCGAGCAGTGCTGCGGCAATCCTCTTCTAAGACTGGGGTACAAATCGCAAGCTGATACTATAAGAAAAAACAATATTGATTCTCTGGCAAAAAGCGGATGCAAGGTCATAGTTACGTCATGCGCAGAATGTTATCACATGTGGAAAGTTGATTATCCGAGGATTGAAGAAAAAAGCGGAACAGATTACGAGGTACTCCATATAACTGAGTATGCTGATAAACTCATAAAGGAAGGAAGACTGACAATAAAGGGGTCAATTAATAAAACGGTTACATATCATGATTCATGCCGTCTTGGCAGACTTTCCGAGCCATATACTCACTGGGATGGAAAGCGTATAGAATTCGGAAGGACGGACCCTCCCAAACAGCAATGGAGAAGAGGGACAAAAGGTGTTTATGAACAACCGCGCAGTGTGCTTAAAAGTATAAGTGGCGTGAATCTCGTTGAAATGGAACGTATCAGGGAAAATGCATGGTGCTGCGGAGCAGGGGGTGCAGTGAAATGGATAAATAATGATTTTTCAATCTGGTCTGCAGGTGAAAGGATTGAAGAAGTAAAACAGACAGGAGCAAATACGCTTGTTGCATCTTGTCCTTTTTGCAGGTGGAATTTTACAGAAACCGTGAAAGCTGGTTCAAATAATATCGAAATACTCGACTTTGCTGAATTATTGGCAAGCGTGATATAAGGAGTTGAAGCATGGCATTACCACGTGAAGCAGCAAAAGAACTTAAATCCGTAGTAGGTGAGGAGAACTTTACAGAGTCTAAGACCATGTGCGAGGCATATTCTCGCGGTGGCTATGGAAAATTTTCATGGGACAAAAACCGCAAAATTCCTGGTTGTGTTATTCTTCCTTCAAGTACTGAAGAGGTACAGGCTATAGTAAGAATTGCGAACCGTTATAAACTTCCATATATCCCTCTTGGTACTTTTTTCATTGCCCTCTGTGTTCCACTAAAACCAAACACAATAATGATAGATATGAAGCGAATGGATCGCATCGAGATAGATGAAGAAAACATGTATGCTCTTGTTGATCCTTACGTCACATATACAGAGCTTCAGACAGAAGCGATGAAACGTGGACTTTATACAAGTGCTCCATCGTGCGGAGCCCAGGTCGCTGTAATAGCCAACCATCTTAATCAGGGTATGGGACAACTCGTCCATCGTGTAGGATATGCAAACAGAAGGGTTCTTGCAGCAGAATGGATACTTCCTGACGGAGAGTTAATGAAAACCGGCTCAGCCTCAATGGTAAATGATTATTTCTGGGGAGAAGGTCCGGGTCCAGATCTTCGTGGAATAATGAGAGGATGGTTTGGAAACTTCGGAGGGCTTGGGATTGTCACCAAAATGGCTGTGAAGCTTTTTCGTTTGCCTTTCAGGGGGGTACCTGAAGCAGTAGGGGTTTCTCCAAATACAGCATTTGCTCTTCCGGAAGAAAGATTTAAATGGTTTACAACTTTTTACCCCACTACCGATCAGGCAATTAATTCCATGTATGAGGTTGGAAAAGCTGAGATAGCTGCAGTGTGCGTCCGTGTTCCTTTCATCTGGCGTTACATTGCGAGAGCAAAGTCACGGGATGATTTCCATGCAAGATGGGAAACAGACAAGCATAAATTTGGCGTGTCTACTCCAAGCATGGTAAGAGTTATGCTCGTAGGATTTACTTCGAAGAAACAGCTTGAATATGAGGAAAGAGTCTTAAAGGACATTGTGGCTGAAAATGGTGGTACTATCGAAGATGCGACCCCATTCTCAAGCGGACAGGTATTCAAGCTTGGTATATCGAGCAATGTTACGGTTCCTGCTGGATTTTTTGCAGTTACAAAATTTGCCTTTGATTCCTTCGACCATGCAAAACGGGCACTTGCAGAAACAACCGACCTTAAAGCAAAAGTTATTCCCCCGTTCTTTAATGATTCAGAAGAGAGCGGATGGATGCAGAGCTATGATATGGGACATATAGGTTACGGCGAGTACTTCTCATACTTTGACAAAAGCATGGTTGACAAGTTTATGGAGTACGAGATTGACTCAATAAAACATGATATAAAAATGGGTGCTTATCCGGGTGCACAATGGTCGCACCTTCACGAGCATATAGGACCCGCAACCGGCAATTATCATTTACTGATGGAAAAGCTGGGGAGATCTTTTGATCCTAACCATGTTTCCAATCCGCCAAGGCTAGCGCCGTCGAGAGATAAGAAGAAACAATAGAGTAGCAACTTCATTTTTTGGTTTTCTATTTTAAATAGAAATTGCGGAGCCTAATGCAGGCTCCGCAACTTTACTGGAGTATCAATTTTCTATTTTTCGATCAATCTTTGTAATTACCCGAGCAGTGATAGTGCTGCCTGTGGTGCTGCGTTTGCCTGGGCAAGTATTGAAGTACCGGCTT